>DATLZQ010000009.1:0-24541 GCA_035573915.1 Actinomycetota bacterium
AGGCCGCGGGGGCCGCCCAGGCCCCCGGCCCGCCGCAGGTCCCGGGGGCCGGTGAGGCCGCCGCGGGGGCGGCCCCCCAGGGGGCGGAGGCGGCCCGGAGCGAGCTGGAGGCCGCCCAGCGGGAGGCGGCCGAGTACCGCGAGCACCTGCAGCGGCTGGCGGCGGAGTTCGACAACTACCGCAAGCGGGTCCTGCGGGAGCAGACCCGGGCCGTGGAGATGGCCTCCGAGCCGCTCATGCGGAAGCTCCTCGAGGTCCTGGACGAGTTCGAGCTGGCCCTGATGGCCGCGGAACGGCGGCCCGACTTCGACCAGTTCCTCCACGGGGTGGAGCTCGTCTACGCCAAGCTCCTCGAGATCCTGCGCTCGGAGGGGCTGGAGCGGATCGAGGCCCTGGGCCAGCCCTTCGACCCCACCCGTCACGAGGCCCTCATGGAGTCCGGGGACGGGGAGGGCGAACCCTACGTCGTGGACGTGCTCCGCCAGGGCTACACGCTCAAGGGGCGGGTCCTGCGCCCCGCCGGGGTCAAGGTGGCCCGGGGTGCCGCCCGTCCGCAGGAGCGAGGGGACAGTGACCGGTAAGCGGCCGGGGGCCGGGGCATGAACGGCGAGTTCCGGCGGGAGTGGCTGGAGAAGGACTACTACCAGGTCCTCGGCATCCCGAAGAACGCCTCGGAGGCCGAGATCAAGGCCGCCTACCGTCGGCTGGCCCGCGAGTACCACCCCGACCGGAACCGGGGCAACCGGGAGGCCGAGGAGCGGTTCAAGGAGATCAACGCCGCCTACGAGGTCCTCTCCGACCCCAAGAAGCGGGAGGCCTACGACCGGGCGCGGGAGATGGCGGCCTCCGGGTTCGGGGCCGGGTTCGGCTTCGGGGGGCCCCCGCGGACCGGCCGGGTCCGGGTGGAGGGGTTCCCCTTCGACGAGGGCCTCTTCGGGGACTTCGGCGACCTGGGGGACCTCTTCAGCGTGCTCACCGGCCGGCCCCGGGGGCGGGCCCGGGCCACCCGGGGGGCCGACCTCGAGACCCAGGTCCGGCTGTCCTTCGAGGACGCCATGCGGGGCGCCACGGTCCCGGTCCGGCTGGAGGGCCCGGCCCCCTGCCCCCGCTGCGGGGGGTCGGGGGCGGAGCCGGGTACGTCGCCCCAGGTCTGCCCCCTGTGCCGGGGGACGGGCGTGGTCGCCGACAACCAGGGGTTCTTCTCGTTCAGCCGGCCCTGCCCCCGCTGCGGGGGCTCCGGGGCCGTGGTGACGAACCCCTGCACCCGGTGCCGGGGCTCGGGGAGCGTGCGGACCACGAGGGAGCTCTCGGTCCGGATCCCCCCCGGGGTGCACGACGGGGCGAGGATCCGGGTACCGGGGCGGGGGGAGCCGGGCCCGCCCGGCTCCCGGCCCGGGGACCTCTACGTGGTGGTCCGGGTGGCCCCCCACCCGGTGTTCGGCCGGCGCAACTCGGACCTCACCGTCGAGGTCCCCATCACCTTCCCCGAGGCCGTGCTGGGCTCCACCGTCCAGGTCCCCACCCTCAACGGCGCCGTCACCTTGCGGATCCCCCCCGGCACCCGCTCCGGGCAGACCTTCCGGATTCGGGGCAAGGGGGCCCCCCGGCCCAAGGGGGGCTTCGGGGACCTGCTGGTCACGGTCCACATCGACGTCCCCCGGCGGCTGTCGCCCGAGGAACGGGAGCTCCTCGAGCGGCTGCGGGAACTCCAGAAGGAGTCCCCGAGGCGGGGCCTCGGGGTCGAGGCCTGAGGGAGGGACGAAGGGATGCCCAAGCGGGAGCGACGCAAGGAGCAGCCTGAGCGAGACGAGGAGCGGGGCGTCTACGTGATCAGCGTGGCCGCCGAGCTGGCGGGGGTCCACCCCCAGACCCTCCGCATCTACGAACGCAAGGGCCTCATCCGTCCGGCCCGGACCGCCGGGAACACGCGTCGCTACTCGGAGCGGGACATCGAGCGCCTCCGGATGATCCAGAGGCTCACCCAGGAGCTGGGCATCAACCTGGCCGGGGTGAAGCGGATCGTGGAGATGGAGGGCGAGCTGGAGCAGCTCCGGGCCAGGCTGGAGCGGATGGACCGGGAGCTGGAACGGGCCCGCCAGAGGATGCGGGAGGAGGTCGAGCGGCTGCGGGCCCGGGCCCAGCCGGCGGAGATCGTCCCGCTGTCGGCCGTGCAGCGGTGGCGGGTCGAGCTGCGCCGCAAGCTCGCGGAGGGGCGGGACGGAGGCCAGGGGCAGCGGCGGGGCCCCATCGCCGTGGGCCCCGCCCGGAGCTGAACGTCCGCCCCACGGCTGCCCGGCCGCGGAACTGGTAAAGTTCGTTTACTACTGAACTCGAGCGCGACGAGGAGGCTGACGAGATGGACCTTAACCGGCTGACCCTCAAGTCCCAGCAGGCCCTCCAGCGGGCCGCCGAGCTGGCCCGAGACCGGAACCACCAGCAGGTAGAGCCGGCCCACCTCCTCCACGCCCTCCTCTCCGACCCCGAGGGCGTGGTCTACCCCCTGCTCCAGCGCCTGGGCCACTCGCCCCGGGCCCTCCGGGACCGGGCGGAGGAGCTCCTGACCCGGCTGCCCCGGGTCTTCGGGCCCACCGGCCCGGCCGCCCCCGAGGTGACGCTCTCGGCCACCACCAGGCGGGTGCTGGAGCGGGCCCTGGCCGAGGCCGAGGCCCTCACCGATGAGTACGTCTCCACCGAGCACCTGTTCCTGGCGCTTCTCGAGGGGGCCACCGACGTGGCCCGGCTGCTCAAGCAGGCCGGGATCACCAGGGAGCAGACCCTCGCGGCCCTGGCCGACATCCGGGGGCGCCAGCGGGTCACCTCCCCCACCCCCGAGGAGACCTACCGGGCCCTGGAGCGGTTCGGGCGGGACCTCACCGAGCTGGCCCGGCGGGGGAAGCTGGACCCGGTCATCGGGCGGGACGAAGAGATCCGCCGGGTCATCCAGGTCCTGTCCCGGCGGACCAAGAACAACCCCGTCCTCATCGGGGAGCCCGGGGTGGGCAAGACGGCCATCGTAGAGGGCCTGGCCCAGCGGATCGTGGCGGGCGACGTCCCGGAGGGGCTCAAGGACAAGCGGGTGGTGCAGCTCGACATCGGGGCCCTGGTGGCCGGCACCAAGTACCGGGGGGAGTTCGAGGAACGGTTCAAGGCCGTCCTGCGAGAGATCGCCGAGAGCGAGGGGCAGATCATCACCTTCATCGACGAGCTCCACACCATCGTGGGGGCGGGGGCGGCTGAAGGGGCCGTGGACGCCGGCAACATGATCAAGCCCATGCTGGCCCGGGGGGAGCTCCGGGCCATCGGGGCCACCACCCTGGACGAGTACCGCAAGTACATCGAGAAGGACCCGGCCCTGGAGCGCCGGTTCCAGCCGATCTTCGTGGGGGAGCCCTCGGTTGGGGACACCATCGCCATCCTCCGAGGGCTCAAGGAGCGCTACGAGGTCCACCACGGGGTGCGCATCACGGACTCCGCCCTGGTGGCCGCGGCCGTCCTCTCCGACCGCTACGTGAGCGGGCGGTTCCTGCCGGACAAGGCCATCGACCTCATCGACGAGGCGGCCAGCCGCCTGCGGATCGAGATCGACTCCATGCCCACCGAGATCGACGAGGTGGAGCGGCGGATCCGCCAGCTCGAGATCGAGCGGGCCGCCCTCCGCAAGGAGACCGACCCGGCCTCCCGGGAGCGGCTGGCCCGCCTGGAGCAGGAGCTGGCCGAGCTCCAGGAGGAGCTGGCCGGCATGAAGGCCCACTGGCAGAAGGAGAAGGAGGCCATCGACCGCATCCGCCGCCTGAAGAGCGAGATCGAGACCACGCGGGGGGAGGCCGAGCGGGCAGAGCGCCAGGGCGACCTGGAGCGGGCGGCCGAGCTCCGCTACGGGCGGCTCATCCAGCTGGAGCGGGAGCTGGCCGAGGCCAACCAGGCCCTGGCCCAGCTCCAGTCCGAACGCCGGATGCTCAAGGAGGAGGTCGACGAGGAGGACGTGGCCGAGGTGGTCTCCAAGTGGACCGGCATCCCCGTGGCCAGGCTCATGGAGGGGGAGGTCCGGAAGCTGGTCCAGATGGAGGAGCGCCTCCACCGGCGGGTGGTGGACCAGGACGAGGCGGTCCGGGCCGTGTCCAACGCCATCCGCCGGGCCCGGGCCGGGCTGGCCGACCCCAACCGGCCCATCGGGTCCTTCCTGTTCCTCGGCCCCACCGGCGTGGGCAAGACGGAGCTGGCCCGGGCCCTGGCCGAGTTCCTCTTCGACGACGAGCGGGCCATGGTCCGCATCGACATGAGCGAGTACCAGGAGCGGCACACGGTGTCCCGGCTCATCGGGGCGCCCCCCGGCTACGTGGGCTACGAGGAGGGAGGCCAGCTCACCGAGGCCGTCCGCCGACGCCCCTACTCGGTGCTGCTCTTCGACGAGGTGGAGAAGGCCCACCCGGAGGTGTTCAACCTGTTCCTCCAGCTCCTGGACGAGGGGCGGCTCACCGACGGGCAGGGCCGCACCGTGGACTTCCGCAACACGGTCGTGATCATGACCTCGAACCTCGGGAGCTACGTGTTCACCGACCCCACGCTCTCCGAGGAGGAGCGGCGGGAGAAGGTGCTGGCGGAGGTCCGGGCCCATTTCCGCCCGGAGTTCCTGAACCGGCTGGACGAGATCCTCGTGTTCTCCCCGCTCGGGCCGGAGGAGATCCGGGGCATCGTGGACCTCCAGGTGAGCGCGCTCGCCGGCCGCCTCGCCGAGCGGAAGCTCTCGCTCCGGCTCACCGAGGGCGCCAGGCGCTACCTCGCGGAGAAGGGCTACGACCCGACCTACGGGGCCCGGCCGCTGAAGCGGCTGATCCAGAGGGAGCTCGCCGACCGCCTGGCCACGATGCTCCTCGCGGGCGAGGTCTCCGAGGGGGACGAGGTCGAGGTCGACGCGACCCCCGAGGGCCTCGTGTTCCGCGTCGCCGAGCCCGTCGGCGCGGAGGTCGCGCCCAGCCGGGAGGGCCGCCGCCCGTGAATCGCTTCTTGTGATCTCGCCGGCCGCGAGGATCTCGCCCGCAGCCACCAGGTCGGAGAGGAGCCGGGTCGCCGGAGCCAGGCCTCGGAGGTGATCGACCGCGACGGTGGTGTCGACGAGCTTCACCGGAGCCCGACCCGCCGCAGCCGCTCCTTCAGGTCGCCGCGCAGGGCGTCGACGTAGTCAGATCCGGTGAAGCGCCTCCCCTTCCAACTTCCGGCGCTCTTGCGGAGCGCCTCGAGCCGGGCCTCCTTGGCCGGTGCCCCGAAGGTGTGGCGGATCGCACGCCGGATCAGCTCGGACCGGGACGCCCCGGTCTCCGCAGCGGCGCGCTCGAGGAGCTCCAGCTCCTCCTGCCCGAGGTAGATCTGGGTACGGTCCACGACAACGATCCATCACATGACGCCGGGCGCGGCATCCGTGTGGGGCTCGGCGGGGTCTGGGGACGGCTCGGCCGCGACCTCGGCGTCCACCGCCGTGCTGCTCCGGACTGGCCTCGTGGTCCTCGCGCTTCCGGGCAGCGGGGAGTTCCTCAGGCCGGCGGAGGCACCGGCCCCGGCGTGGCGGCCGGGCCCGGGAGGACCCCCGCCCGGGCCGCCCGTCGGACCCCGGCCGTGGCCGCCGTCCAGGCCAGCGTCCCCGCCAGGGCCACCAGGGCCAGCCCGAGCATTACGGGGTGTACCCCTATCGAGGTCGCCGCCCACCCCGAGACCATGGCCGAG
Organism: Actinomycetota bacterium; assembly: GCA_035573915.1. Classification (GTDB taxonomy): domain Bacteria; phylum Actinomycetota; class UBA4738; order UBA4738; family UBA4738; genus DATLZQ01. Next base: position 5,719 of record DATLZQ010000009.1, read on the forward strand.
GCGGCCACCGTCACCGTGAGCAGGCCCTGATCGAAGGCCAGGATCCGGCCCCGAATCCGGTCTGGGGTGAGGGCCTGCAGGCCGTAACTCGAGAGGGTCCACTGGACCCCACCGCCCAGGTGGGCGAGGAACACGAAGACCCCGGCCAGGGCCACCGAGGGCATGAGGGGCACGGCGGCGTAGCTCACCGCGAACAGCCCGAAGGCCCCGGCGATGGCCAGGAAGATCCTCCGGAGGTCGTCGCCCCGGACGAAGGGCCGGACGAGCAGGGGCCCCAGGACGATCCCGAGCCCCCGGAAGGCGAAGAGCGTCCCGGTCCCCGCGTCCCCGGCCCGGAAGACCTGGAGGGCCAGGACGGGGAGCAGGGCGATGGTCCCCGCCCCCAACCCGAACCCCGCCTTCATGGCCAGCAAGGCCAGGACCCGGTGGTCGCGCCTCGCGTAGCGGAGCGTCTCGAGGGTGGCCGCTCCCAGGCCGGGGTGCTCCTGGCCCGCCGGCCGGGGCTCGGCGAACCGGCCGGGGATCCTGAGGACCAGCGCGGCGGACAGGAGGAACGACAGGGCGTCGCCCAGGTAGGCCGCCTCCCTCCCGAAGGCCGCCACCACCAGGCCGTCCAGGACCGAGCCCGCCGCCAGCATGGTGCCCCAGGCGGCCCCCGAGAGCATGTTGGCGGCGGCCAGGTCCTCCCGGTCCACGAGGTTGGGGACGGCGGCCAGCGCGGCGGGCTCGAACACCGCCCCCAGGGCGGCCACGGCGGAGGCCAGCACGAAGACGGCCCAGACCTCCGAGGGATCGTCCACGAGGAAGAACCCCAGGACCAGCAGCCCCCGCAGGAGGTCCGAGCCCACCATCAGCCGCCGGCGGTCGAAGCGGTCGGCCAGCGGGCCGCCCACCAGCGTGAAGAGGGCGAAGGGGACGGTGGTGGCCACGTACATCCCGGCGATGAAGGTGGGGGAGCCGGTGAGCTCGTCCAGGAGGCCGGCCAGGGCCACGAACAGGAACCAGTCCCCGGCGAAGGAGACCACCATGGCCACGAACAGCAGCCGGAAGCTCGGGTTCCGGAGGGGGAGGGAGAGGACGCGTCCCCGGGCCGGGAGCGGGCCCCCGGGCCGCGCTGAGCTCCTCGGGCGTCTCCACGGCGGCCGAGGGTACCAGGAGGACGGGCTCCTCGGGCCGGCGGTTTGAGCCGGCCGCGGCGGCCTGGCTACCCTAGGGAGGACCCGTCGTGGCGAGCGGTGAGGAGGGAGCCATGCTCGAGCGGTTCGTGTGGTTCAAGCAGTCGGCGTTTCTCTGGCGGGGTGACGGGCTCAACGTCTACATCGACCCCTGGGGGGTGACGGTGGCCGACCCGGCCGACGTCATCTTCATCACCCACGCCCACTTCGACCACTTCTCCAAGGAGGACATCGAACGGGTCCGCAAGGAGGGGACGAAGATCGTGGCCCCCCGGGACGTGGCCCAGGAGCTGTCCGGCGACGTGACCGCGGTCCGCCCGGGGGACTCGGTGGAGGTGGCGGGGGTCAAGGCCACCGCCGTCCCCGCCTACAACGTGGTGGAGGGGCGCCTCGACTTCCACCCCAAGCGCAACGAGTGGGTCGGCTACGTCCTGACCCTGGGGGGCCATACCTACTACCACGCCGGGGACACGGACCACGCCCCCGAGCTCGACGAGGTCCGGGCCGACGTGGTGTTCCTCCCCATCGGGGGGACCTACACCATGGAGGTGGGCGAGGCGGCGGGGCTGGCCAGGAGGATCTCCCCGCAGTTGGCCGTGCCCATGCACTACGGGTTCGTCGAGGGGGTGGGGCGGGCCTCGGACGGGGACCGGTTCGCCCGGGAGGCCGCCCCGGTCAGGGTGGAGCTGCTCAAGCCGGAGAACCCGTTCGAGTACGAGTAGGAGCGGGCCGGGCCCTGAGCACCCGGGCCCCCGCCCCTACTCGGACCTGGGGGCCTCCTCCCGGATCTGCCGCTCGAGGTCGCCGATCTCCTTGACCAGGCGGTCGGCCTCCTCGCCGGCGGGGACGCCCTCGGCGCGCTCCCGGTAGATGAGGTAGCCGAGCCGCTTGGCGGCGTCGTCCGCCTTGCGCCGGAGCTGGACGTCCTCCACCTTCTCCTTGACCTGCTCGGCCCCCTTCTTGGCCGCCGTGGCCACCTGCTGGGCGGCTTGCTTGGCCCGGTCCAGGATGCTCATCGCTTCCCTCCTCCTCTCGGTGCCGTGCTCGGCGGACATGGTACCTGCCCGGAGGGGAGGCCGGCGGCCCGCGGCCTGGCTAGGTTGCCGGTGGGCGGCCCGTCGGCCAGGATGGTGGAGACGTGCCCGTGGAAAGGAGGGCCCATGGCTGACCTCGGCTACACCGAACCCCTGTACATCCTGGCCTTCGACCACCGGGGGTCCTTCCAGAAGAAGCTCATGGGCATCGCCGGGGCGCCCACGCCCGAGGAGGCCGCCCGCATCGCCGACGCCAAGCGGGTCATCTTCGAGGGGTTCGAGCGGGCCGTGGCGGAGGGGGCGCCCCGGGAGGCCGCCGGCGTCCTCGTGGACGAGCAGTTCGGGGCGGACATCGCCCGGGCGGCCCGGGCCCAGGGGTACCGGTTCGCCATGCCCGTGGAGAAGAGCGGCCAGGACGAGTTCGACTTCGAGTACGGGGAGGCCTTCGGCCAGCACATCGAGTCCTTCGATCCCACCTTCGCCAAGGTGCTCGTCCGCTACAACCCCGAGGGCGACCGGGAGCTCAACGCCCGCCAGACCGCCCGCCTGCGGACGCTCTCCGAGTGGCTCCGGGAGCGGGGGCGGAAGTTCCTCTTCGAGCTGCTCGTGCCGCCCACCCCCCACCAGCTCGAGCGGGTGGGCGGGGACCAGGGCCGGTTCGACCGGGAGGTCCGCCCCGAGCTCATGGTCCGGGCCATCGCCGAGCTCCAGGAGGGTGGCGTGGAGCCCGACGTGTGGAAGATCGAGGGGTTGGACCGGCGGGAGGACTGCGAGCGGGTGGCCCGCCAGGTCCGGGGCGGGGGCCGGAGCGCGGTGTCCTGCGTGGTCCTGGGCCGGGGGGCGGACGAGGCGGCCGTGGTCCGGTGGCTGCGGGCCGGGGCCGCTGTGGAGGGCTACGTGGGCTTCGCCATCGGCCGCACGATCTGGTGGGACCCGCTCAAGGCCTGGCTGGGCGGGGAGCTGGACCGGGCGGAGGCGGCCAAGCAGGTGGCCCAGAACTACCTGCGGATGATCGAGGTCTACACCTCGGCGGCCTGAGGCTACAGTACGGCCGAGGAAGACCAGCCGGACGGCCGACGGGAGGAGCCATGGCGGTCATCAAGACCATCGACCTGTGGGGGGTGTCCACCGAGTCGTGGCGGGACGCCGCGGCCCAGGCCCTGGCCGAGGCGGCCAAGACCCTCCGGGGGATCGAGGGGATGGACGTCCTCGAGACCACGGCCACGGTGGAGGACGGGAGGATCAAGGAGTACCAGACCCACGTCCGGATCCGGTTCCGGGTCGAGCGGTAGGGCCGGTCGGGTCGGGCGCCGCCGGGCCCGCCCATGACGAGGGGCTCCGACCTGCTCCGCGGGCGCCGGGGGCGGCCGGATACAATCGGCCCGGTGCCTGCGACGATCCTGGTCGGGACCCAGTGGGGGGACGAGGGCAAGGGGAAGGCGACCGACCTCCTGGCGCGGGAGTCGGACTTCGTCGTCCGCTACCAAGGGGGGAACAACGCCGGCCACACCGTGGTGGCCGGGGGGAGGTTGCTCAAGCTCCACCTGGTCCCCTCGGGGATCCTCTACCCCCACGTCACCCCGGTCATCGCTGCCGGGGTGGTAGTGGACCCGGCCGTGCTGCTCCAGGAGATGGACGAGTTGCGGGCAGCGGGGATCGACCCGAGCCGGCTGCGGGTCTCCGGTAGCGCCCACCTGGTCATGCCCTATCACAAGGAGCTCGACAAGCTGACCGAGCGGTACCTGGGCAAGCACCGGCTGGGCACCACCAGACGGGGGATCGGGCCCGCCTATGCCGACAAGGCCGCCCGGATCGGCCTGCGGGTCCAGGACCTCACCGACCCCCGGATCTTCCGGGAGAAGCTCGAGGTGGCCCTCAAGGAGAAGAACCTCGTCCTCACCAGGGTGTACAACCGGCTGCCCCTGGACGGGGAGCGGATCGTGGAGGAGTACCTGGCCTACGGGGAGCGGCTGGCTCCCCACATCTCGGACACCAGCGCCCTCCTCTACCGGGCTCTGCGGGAGGGCAAGCGGGTCCTGCTGGAGGGGGCCCAGGGGACCCTCCTCGACCTGGACCACGGGACCTATCCCTTCGTTACTTCATCCAACCCGGTGGCCGGAGGGGCGCTCATCGGGGCGGGCCTGGGCCCAGGGGAGGTGGACCGGGTCATCGGGGTGACCAAGGCCTACGTGACCCGGGTGGGCTCGGGCCCGTTCCCCACGGAGGACACGGGGCCGGTGGGGGCGTACCTCGCCGGGCGGGGGCGGGAGGTGGGCACCACCACCGGTCGCCCCCGCCGGTGCGGGTGGTTCGACGCGGTGCTCCTCCGCTACGCAGCCAGGATCAACGGGTTGACGGAGCTCTTCCTCACCAAGCTCGACGTCCTCTCGGGCCTCCCCACCGTGCGGATCTGCACCGCCTACCGGTTCGGGGACCAGCGGTTCGAGGACGTCCCGCCCCATCAGTCGATCTTCCACCGGGTCGAACCCGTCTACGAGGAGCTGGAGGGGTGGGCGGAGGACCTCTCGGCCGTCGGGGAGTTCGAGCGGCTCCCGGGGCCCGCCCGGCGCTACGTGGAGCGGGTCGAGGAGCTGGGGGGCGTCCCCGTCCGCCACGTGTCCGTGGGCCCCGAGCGGGAGCAGACGCTCGTGGTGGGGACCAGGGCGGCGGGGAGGGTGCCGGCATGAGGGTCCTCGTGGTGGGGGGCGGGGGCCGGGAGCACGCCATCTGCTGGCGGCTGGCCCAGAACCCCGCGGTGGACCGGCTGTACGCCGCCCCCGGGAACGCCGGGATCGCCGAGCTCGCCACCCTGGTCCCCATCTCCGCCGGGGACGTGGACGGGCTGGTGGAGTTCGCGGAGCGGGAGTCCATCGACCTCACGGTGGTGGGGCCCGAGGCCCCCCTGGTGGCCGGGATCGCCGACGAAATGCAGGCCCGGGGCCTGGCGGTGTTCGGGCCCACCCGGGACGCGGCCCGAATCGAGGGGTCCAAGGCCTGGGCCCGGTGGCTGTGCGAGAAGCACCGGATCCCCACGCCTCGCTCCCAGGAGTTCACCGACGTGGCCTCCGCCATGGACTACCTGGACGAGCTCTCCCCGCCCTACGTGGTGAAAGCCGACGGGCTGGCCGCCGGCAAGGGGGTCACCGTGGCCGAGGACCGGGGGGCGGCCCGGCGGGCCCTGGAGAACTGCCTGGTCCACAAGGTGTTCGGGGAGGCCGGCGAGCGGGTCCTGGTGGAGGAGTACCTGACCGGGCGGGAGGTCTCGGCCATGGCCCTCACCGACGGCAAGACCGTCCTCCCCCTGGCCCTGGCCCAGGACTACAAGCGGGCCTACGACGGCAACCGGGGGCCCAACACGGGGGGCATGGGGGCGTTCAGCCCGGTGACCCCGGTGGGGGAGGCCACCGAGGGCCGGATCGTGGAGACCATCCTCCGGGCCGCCGTGCGGGCCCTCCACAGCGAGGGCATCCTCTACCGGGGGGTCCTGTACGCGGGGCTCATGGTCACCGACGAGGGGCCCAAGGTCCTGGAGTTCAACTGCCGGTTCGGGGACCCGGAGACCCAGGTCGTCCTCCCCCGGCTGGCGTCGAACTTCGGGGAGCTCCTGCTGGCCTGCGTGGAGGGCAACCTCTCCCACTACCGGATGGCCTGGGCCCCGGAGGCCTGCGTGGGGGTGGTGCTGACCTCGGCCGGCTACCCCGGGCCCGTGGAGACCGGGAAGCCCATCTCGGGGGTGGAGGAGGCCTCCAAGCTCGACGGCGTCCAGGTGTTCCACGCCGGCACCGCCCTGCGGGACGGGCGGCTGGTGACCTCGGGGGGGAGGGTCCTCACCGTGACGGCCATGGGGGAGAACGTGGCCGAGGCCCGGCGGCGGGCCTACGAGGCCTGCGAGCTCATCCGCTTCGAGGGGATGCACTACCGGCGGGACATCGCCCTGGACGTGCCGGAGGTGGCCCCGTGAGCCCTCTGGGCGCGAGGGACGGGTAGGGCCGTGGCCGAGGAGCGCATCCCTCCCGCGTCCCCGCCCCGCCCCTCCGGGAGCCCGCTGGTGGGGATCCTGTGCGGCTCGGCCTCGGACCTCCCCGTCATGCAGCAGGCCGCGAGCATCCTGGACCGGTTCGGGATCCCCAGCGAGATCCGGGTGATCTCCGCCCACCGCAACCCCGACCTGGTGGACGAGTACGCCCGCACCGCCGAGGCCCGGGGCCTGGTGGCCATCATCTGCGGGGCGGGGATGGCCAACCACCTGGCGGGCTCCGTGGCCGCCCGGACCCCCCTCCCGGTGATCGGGGTCCCCCTGGCGGGCAAGGGGCAGCTCGGGGGGCTGGACGCCCTCCTCTCCACGGTGCAGATGCCCCGGGGGGTCCCGGTGGCCACCGTGGCCCTGGACGGGGCGGTCAACGCGGCCATCCTGGCCGCCCAGATCCTGGGGGTGCGGGACCCGGAGGTCCGGGCCAAGATCAACGAGTTCAAGGACCAGCTGGCCGAGGGGTTCCGGCCGTGATCCCCCGCTACACGCTGCCCGAGATGGCCGAGGTGTGGTCCGAGGCCCACAAGCTCGCGCTCTGGCTCCGCATCGAGGTCCTGGCCTGCGAGGCCTGGGCCCGGCTAGGGCGGGTCCCGCCCGAGGACGTGGAGGAGATCCGGGCCCGGGCCCGGGTCATCCCCGAGCGGGTGGCCGAGCTGGAGCGGGTCACCCACCACGACGTGGCGGCCTTCGTCCAGGCCGCGGCGGAGTCGGTGGGCCCGGCCGGCCGCTGGATCCACCTCGGCCTCACCTCGAGCGACCTCCTGGACACCGCCCTGGCCCTCCAGCTGCGGGAGTCGGCCGACCTGCTCCTGACCGAGCTGGAGCGGCTCCTGGCCGCGGTCAAGCGCCGGGCCCTGGAGCACCGCGACACGCTGTGCGTGGGGCGGACCCACGGGGTGCACGCCGAGCCCACCAGCTTCGGCCACAAGCTGGCCGGGTGGGCCTTCGAGCTGGTCCGGGACCGGGAGCGGCTGCGGCGGGCCCGGGAGGCCGTGAGCGTGGGCAAGGTCTCGGGGGTGGTGGGGACCTACTCCCAGGTCCACCCGGCCGTCGAGGAGTACGTCTGCGGCCAGCTCGGCCTGCGCCCAGCCGAGGCCGCCACCCAGGTGGTCTCCCGGGACGTCCACGCCGAGTTCGTGGCCGCCCTGGCCCTCACCGCGGCCACCCTGGAGCGCATGGCCCTCGAGGTCCGCCACCTGGCCCGGACCGAGGTCCGGGAGGTGGAAGAGCCCTTCGAGGAGGAGCAGAAGGGCTCCAGCGCCATGCCCCACAAGCGCAACCCGGTCCTCTCCGAGCGGATCTGCGGGCTGGCCCGGGTAGTCCGGGCCAACCTCCAGGCGGCCCTGGAGGACGTGGCCCTCTGGCACGAGCGGGACATCTCCCACTCCTCGGTGGAGCGGGTGATCCTCCCGGACTCCTGCACGGTCCTCCACTACCTCCTCCGGCTGGCCCGGCGGGTGGTGGAGGGCCTGCGGGTCTTCCCCGACCGGATGCGGGAGAACCTCGAGGCCACCGGGGGGCTCGTCCACTCCCAGGCCGTGCTCCTGGCCCTCGTGGAGCGGGGGATGGACAGGGAGCAGGCCTACCGCCTGGTGCAGCGGGCGGCGGCCCGAGCCTGGGACGAGGGGCGTCCCTTCCGGGACCTTCTTCGGTCCGAGCTCTCCGGTCGGGTAGAGTTGGGGGAGGCGGAGTTCGAGGCCCTGTTCGACCCCGGGGCGTCCCTCCGCCACCTGGACGGCGTGTTCGCGCGGTTGGAGAAGTTGGAGGTCTCGGAGCAGCCTTCCCCGCCGGGGCCCGCGGCCGGGGAGGGGTGAGGTTGGCCTTAGCGGAGCTCCACGCCCGGGGCAAGGTCCGAGACATCTTCGAGGCCGGTCGGGACCTCCTCATGGTGGCCACCGACCGGATCTCCGCCTTCGACGTGGTGCTGCCCCAACCCATCCCGGGCAAGGGCCAGGTCCTCACCGGGCTGTCCCTCTACTGGTTCGATCGGACCCGCCACATCGTGGAGAACCACCTCGTCACGGGCGACGTGGACCGCTTCCCCGAGCCCTTCGCCTCCCACCGGCGGGAGCTGGCCGGGCGGGCCATGCTGGTGCGGCGGGCCCGGGTGGTCCCCATCGAGTGCGTGGCCCGGGGGTACCTCTCGGGCTCGGGGTGGAAGGAGTACCGGGAGCGGGGGGAGGTGTGCGGGGTGCGCCTGCCTCCCGGCCTGGTGGAGTCCGACCGTCTCCCCGAGCCCATCTTCACCCCGGCCACCAAGGAGACGACCGGCCACGACGTCAACATCTCCCTGGCCGAGGCCGAGGAGCGGGTGGGGCGGGGCCTGGCCCGGCGGCTCCAGGAGCTCACCCTCACCCTCTACGAGTTCGCCGCTGCCCACCTCCTGGAGCGGGGGATCGTCCTGGCCGACACCAAGTTCGAGTTCGGCTTCGCCGACGGCGAGCTCATCCTGGTGGACGAGGTCCTCACCCCGGACTCCTCCCGGTTCTGGCCGGCCGACCGCTACGAGCCCGGCCGCCCCCAGCCCTCCTTCGACAAGCAGTACGTGCGGGACTGGCTGGACGCCTGGGGCTGGGACCACGAGCCACCCCCGCCCGACCTGCCCGAGGAGGTGGTGGCCCAGACCGCCGCCCGCTACCGGGAGGCCTACGAACGGGTCACCGGGGAACCCTTCGACCACTACCTCCACCGGATGGGGGCCGAGCCGTGAGGTTCCGGTTCGAGGTGGTGGTGACCCTGCGGGAGGGGCTTCTGGACCCCCAGGGCAAGACCATCCGGGAGGCCCTCCCCGCCCTGGGCTGGCCCAACGTGGCCGAGATCCGGGTGGGGAAGCACATCGAGCTGGTCCTGGAGGCCGAAAGCGAGGCCGAGGCCCGGGCCCAGGTGGAGGACATGGCCCGGCGGTTCCTCTCCAACCCCGTGATCGAGGACTTCCGGGTGCTGGCGGGGGAGGGGGCCCGGTGACCCTCCGGGTGGGCGTGGTGGTGTTTCCCGGGTCCAACGACGACCGGGACGCCATGCGGGCCGTGCGGCTCCTGGGAGGGGAGGCGGTGGCCGTCTGGCACCGGGACGGGAAGCTCCCCGAGGTGGACGCCGTCATCCTCCCGGGAGGGTTCTCCTATGGGGACTACCTGCGCACGGGGGCCATCGCCCGGTTCGCCCCGGCCATGGCCGCCGTGCGGGCCTTCGCCGCAGCCGGAGGGCCCGTCCTTGGGATCTGCAACGGCTTCCAGATCCTGTGCGAGGCGGGGCTGCTTCCCGGGGCCCTGATCCGAAACCGCGGGCTGGCCTTCGTCTGCCGCTGGGTGCACGTCCGGACCGAGGGAGCCCGGGAGGGGTGGCCGGAGGGCGAGGTCCTACCCGTTCCCATCAAGCACGGGGAGGGCCAGTTCGTGGCCACCCCCGAGGAGCTCGAGCGGATCGAGGGGGAGAGGCTGGTGGCCCTCCGGTACTCCTCCTCGGAGGGGCTGGTCGACGAGCGCTACAACCCGAACGGGAGCGCCCACGGCATCGCCGGGCTGTGGAACGCGGCCGGGAACGTCCTAGGGATGATGCCCCACCCAGAGCACGCCGTGGACCCCGACCTGGGCCCCACCGGGGGCCTCCAGGTCTTCGAGTGGCTCTTCGCCGCGGCCCGGGCCTTCGCCGGGGCCCGCCCCCAGCCGGCGCCGGTGTGAGGGCGGAGCCGCTCCACCGGGCCCTGGGCCTCACCGACGAGGAGGCGGTCCAGGTCGAACGGCGGCTGGGGCGGCCCCCCAACCCCACCGAGCTGGCCATGTTCGCGGCCATGTGGTCCGAGCACTGCTCGTACAAGTCCAGCAAGGTCCACCTGGCCACCCTCCCCACCCGTGGCCCGGGGGTGCTCCTGGGGCCGGGCGAGGACGCGGGGGCGGTGGACCTGGGGGACGGGCTGGCCTGCGTGTTCAAGATGGAGAGCCACTCCCACCCCTCGGCCATCGAGCCGGTCCAGGGGGCGGCCACAGGTGTGGGGGGCATCGTCCGGGACGTCCTGTCCATGGGGGCCCGGCCCGTGGCCCTCCTGGACCCCCTGCGGTTCGGGCCCCTGGACAACCCCCGCAACCGCTACCTCCTGGGGGGCGTGGTGGCGGGGATCGGCCAGTACGGGAACTCCATCGGGGTCCCCACGGTGGGGGGCGAGCTCAAGTTCGCCTCCTGCCACGGGCCCAACCCCACGATCAACGTCATGTGCGTGGGGCTGGCCCGGGCCGACCGCCTCCTCGGGTCCCGGGGTGGGGGCCCGGGCGACCTCCTGGTCCTCATCGGGGCGGCCACCGGGCGGGACGGGATCGGCGGGGTCTCGGTCCTCGCCTCCCGGACCCTGGACGCCGACGCCCAGGGGTCTCGGCCCAGCGTCCAGGTGGGGGACCCCTTCGCCGGGAAGCTCCTCGTCGAGGCCTGCACGGAGCTCGTGGAGCGGGGGCTGCTGGAGGGGCTCAAGGACCTGGGAGGGGCCGGGCTCACCTGCGCGGTGAGCGAGTCCGCGGCCCGCCGGGGACTGGGGGCCGAGCTCCACCTGGATGAGGTGCCCCTGCGGGAGCCGGGGATGGAGCCCTTCGAGGTCCTCACCTCCGAGTCGCAGGAGCGGGTGCTCGCGGTGGTCCGGCCCGAGCTCGTACCCCGGGTGCAGGAGGTCTGCGAACGGTGGGGGCTCTCGGCCCGGGTGGTGGGCAAGCTCCGCCGCGGGGGGACCCTCCGGGTCCGGGCCGGGGGGCGGGTGGTGGCCGAGGTCCCGGCCAGGGCCCTCACCGACGAGGCCCCCGCCTACCGCCGGCCCCTGGAGCGCCCCCACGTCCTCGACCGGATCCGGGAGGACGACCCCGCCGCCGCCCCGCCCCCCCGCTCCCTGGAGGAGGCCTTCCTGGCCGTGCTGGGCTCCCCCGGAGTGGCCAGCGCCCGGTGGGTGTTCGAGCAGTTCGACTCCCTGGTCCAGGGCAACACGGTGGTGGGGCCGGGGGCGGACGCCGCGGTCATCCGCCTGGAGGGCTCCGTTCGGGCCCTGGCCCTCTCCACCGACGGCAACGGGCGGTACGGGTTCCTCGACCCCTACCTGGGCGGGGCCCACGCCGTGGCCGAGGCCGCCCGCAACGTGGCCACCGTGGGGGCCCGCCCCCTGGCCGTGACGAACTGCCTGAACTTCGGGAACCCCGAGCGGCCCGAGGTGATGTGGGCCTTCGCCGAGGCCGTGCGGGGCCTGGGCGACGCCTGCCGGTTCCTGGGCACCCCGGTCACGGGGGGGAACGTCTCCTTCTACAACGAGTCCGAAGGCTCGGCCGTCTACCCCACGCCCGTGGTGGGGATGGTGGGGGTGATCGAGGACTACCGGCTCCTCTCCCGGACGGCCTTTCCCTCGGGGAACCTGGCCATCTACCTCCTGGGGGAGACCCGCCCAGAGCTCGGGGGGAGCCAGTACGCCGAGGTGGTCCTGGGCAAGGTCTCGGGCCGGCCGCCGGCCCTGGACCTCGAGGCCGAGGCCCGGCTGCACCGGCTGCTCCGGGAGTGCGCGGCGGGGGACGTGGTGGCCTCGGCCCACGACCTCTCGGACGGAGGGCTGGCCGTGGCCCTGGCCGAGTGCGCCGTGGCCGGGGGCGTGGGGTTCACGGTCTCCGTCCCCGACCGGGGCCTCCCCCCGCACGTGGCCCTGTTCTCCGAGTCGGCCTCCCGGGCGGTGGTCACCGCCCGGCCCGGGCGGGAGGCGGACCTTGAGGAGCTGGCCGCCTCCCACCGGGTCCCCGCCGTCCGGCTGGGGATCACGGGCGGGCCCCGGCTCCGCTTCGAGGGCCTGTTCGAGGTCCCGCTCTCCGACGCCATCGTCGTGTACGAGGGGGCCGTCCCGGCCCTCATGTCCGGCCGTCCCGCGGCGGCCTCGGCGTGAGGGGGCCGGTGCAACCCTCCGAGCCCGCCCCGCGTCTTTCCGTTCATCATGGCCGGGAGGGCGGTGATGACCGCGAACGCGAAGGCGCCCTCCGAGGCGAAGGCGGCCGGCAGGGTCGACCTCCTGTACCGGCGGCACGCGGCTGAGGCCGGGCGTTTCGCCTACCTGCTCACCGGCGATCGCGAGCTGGCCCGGGACCTCACGCAGGAGGCGTTCGTCCGGGTGCTCGGGCGGTTCCACGACCTCCGCAACCCCGACGCCTTCCACTGGTACCTTCGGCGGACGATCCTGAACCTCGCCCGGTCCCACTTCCGCCGGAGGCGGCTGGAGCGGGCGTACCTCGAGCGGAAGGCCCGGCAGCCCGACCCCCCACCGGCCGAGTCGGCGGAGGGCCGGGAGGACCTGTGGGAGGCGCTGCTTCGTCTGCCGGCCAGGCAGCGGGCGGCCCTCGTGCTGAGGTTCTACGAGGACCTGACCGAGGCCCAGGCGGCGGAGGTCCTGGAGTGCCCGGTGGGCACGGTGAAGTCGCTCGTGTCCCGAGGCCTGGCCCGCCTCCGTGAGTAGCTCTCCCGGGGGGAGTGAGATGGAAGAGGAGCTGAAGGAGCTGCTGAGGCGGAAGGCCGAGGGCTTCGACATGCCTCCGGAGCCCCCACCGGCCCTCATCCGGCGGGCCCGCCGCCACCGGTTCCTGAGCGGAGCCCTGGCGGGGGCGGCGGCCGCCGCCCTGGTGGCCGGGGCGGCCCTGGGGGTCCGCGAGGTCCTGCTCTCCTACGGTCGCGCCCGGCCGGCGGAGTCGCCCACGCCGCCGGCCACCTCCCCCGAGCCCACCGGGACCCCGTCCCCCACCCCGGAAGCGGTCGTCACCTCGACCGCTTCGCCCGCGGCCGGGTCCCACCCGGCCACCCTCGTGGCGTTCGCGCCGGTCGAGGGCGGCGACCCCCGAGGGCGTCTGATCCTGGCCGACGCCGCGACGGGCCGGGTCCTGGCGATCCTCCTGGACGACCAGGACACCTCGGAGGGAGGGATCTTCGACCTCGCCCTGGCCCCCGATGGGCGGACGCTCTACTACGCGCGGGGCACCACGGCCTGCACGAGCGACCTCGAGCGCCTGTCCCTGGAAGGGGGACGGCGGGAGGTGCTGGCCTCCGGCTTCGCCTCGGGCCCCGCGCCGAGCGCCGACGGTCGGTTCCTCGCCTACCTGGAGTGGGACTCCTGCGGGGGGCGGGACCAGTCCCTCGTCGTCCGGGACGTGTCCACCGGGGAGGAGGTCCGGTGGACGCTCCGGGTACCGGAGCCGCAGGAGGCCGACCCCCCGGCGATCCGCCGGGTGGCCTGGCTCCCCGATTCCCGGCGCCTGGCCTGCGAGGTCGGCGACGGCGAGGTGAGCTCGATCTTCCTGCTCGACACCCAGCTCGACCGGGGCGCCGAGCTCGGGGCCGGACCCCGGCTGGGACCCCGGGACAGCAGCCTGGAGCTGATCGGCCCTCACCCGGAGGGGCTGGCGGTGCTTCGCACGTGCCTTGGCCCGGTGGGACCCGACTGTCTCGCCCAGCCAGAGATCGTCGCCCTGGACCCGGAGACCGGCCGGGTCCGGGCGATCCTCCTCAGGCCGGCCCCCCGCGCGCGCTACGCGCTGGACGCGAGCGGCCGGCACTTCCTGTACGCCATCGATGGGGTCCTCTACCGGTGGAGCGGGGGGTTCCCGGTGAAGGTCGCCGAGGGGTACTTCACCGCGACCTGGTAGCCCGGCCCTCTCGGCCCTCCACGGCGCGGTTTGGAGCGGATGGTACCCTGAGCCGGTCGTGGGAGGGGAAGGCCCGCAGGAGGCGTGCGGCCTCTTCGGGCTGTGGGCGCCCGGAGAGGACGTCGCCAGGCTCACCTACTTCGGCCTGTTCGCGCTCCAGCACCGGGGCCAGGAGTCGGCGGGGATGGCCGTCTCCGACGGGGCCAGGATTCTCGTCTACCGGGACCTGGGGCTGGTCTCCCAGGTGTTCACGGAGCGCACCCTGGCCACCCTGAGCGGGGACCTGTGCGTGGGCCACACTCGCTACTCGACGACCGGCTCCACCACCTGGGACAACGCCCAGCCGGTGTTCAAGACGAACGGGAGACGGGGGCTGGCCCTGGGCCACAACGGGAACCTCGTCAACACGGCCCAGCTGGCCCAGGAGTACGGGAGGCAGCACGGACGGCGGGGCGGGGCCACCACCGACTCCGACCTGGTGGCCGGGATGCTGGCCGACCACCTCGACCTCGGGCTGGAGGAGGCGGCCCTCCTGGTCCTGCCCCTGCTGGTCGGGGCCTTCTCGCTGGTCATGATAGACGAACGGACCCTGTACGCCTGCCGCGACCCCCACGGGATCCGCCCCCTCGCCATCGGCCGGCTCGCGAACGGTTACTGCGTGGCCTCCGAGACCTGCGCCCTGGACGTGGTGGGGGCGGAGTTCGTGCGGGAGGTGGAGCCAGGGGAGCTGGTGGCCATCGACGAGCGGGGGCTCCGCTCCCGGCGCTTCGCGGAGCCCGCGCCGGCCCTGTGCCTGTTCGAGTTCGTCTACCTCTCGCGGGCCGACTCCACCATGTACGGGCGGAGCGTGCACGAGGTCCGCCGGGAGGCCGGGCGCCGGCTGGCCCGGGAGGCCCCGGTGGTGGCCGACCTGGTGATCCCGGTGCCCGACACGGGGTTCTCGGCGGCCGAGGGGTTCGCCGAGGCCTCCGGGATCCCCTACGGGGAGGGGCTCATCAAGAACCGGTACATCGGCCGGACCTTCATCGAGCCCACCCCGGCCCTCCGGGCCCGGGGGGTGAAGCTCAAGCTCAACCCCCTCCCTCAGGCCATCCGGGGCAAGCGGCTGGTGGTGGTGGACGACTCCATCGTCCGGGGGACCACCACCCGCCAGATCGTGCAGGCCCTCCGGGAGGCCGGCGCCACCCAGGTCCACCTCCGGATCGTGAGCCCCCCCATCCGGTGGCCGTGCTTCTACGGCATCGACATGTCCACCCGGGAGGAGCTCGTGGCGGCCGGCACCGACGTGGAGGGCGTGCGCCGGTTCGTGGGAGCCGACTCCCTGGCCTATCTGTCCCTGGAGGGGCTGGTGGCCGCCACCGGGGTGCCGGCCGGAGCCTTCTGCCGGGCCTGCTTCGACGGCCGCTACCCGGTCGCGGTGGAGGAGGCCCCCTCCAAGTTCGTCCTCGAGCGTCGGTGACCGAGCGTCCCTCCAGCGGACCCCGGGCCGGGGTGGAGGCCTACCGCCGGGCGGGCGTGGACCTGGAGGCCGCGGCCCGGGCCGTGCGGCTCATCGGGGAGGTGGCCCGGGAGGCCTCCAGGCCCGAGGTGGTCCGGGGGGTGGGGGGGTTCGCCGGGCTCGTCTCGCTGGGAGACGGCAGGCTCCTGGCCGCCGCCACGGACGGGGTGGGGACCAAGCTGGAGGTGGCCAGGCGGGCGGGGCGGCTGGACACGGTGGGGATCGACTGCGTGGCCATGTGCGCCAACGACGTCGTCTGCACCGGGGCCGAGCCCCTGGCCTTCCTGGACTACCTGGCGGTGGAGCGGCTGGTCCCCGAGGAGGCCGCGGCCGTCGTGCGGGGGGTGGCCGAGGGGTGCCGGCGGGCCGGCTGCGCGCTGCTCGGGGGGGAGACGGCCGAGCACCCGGGGGTCCTGCCGCCGGGAGGCCTGGACCTGGCCGGGTTCTGCGTGGGGCTGGTGCGGGAGGAGGCCCTGCTGGGGCCGGAGCGGGTCCGGGAGGGGGACCTCCTGGTGGCCTTCCCCTCGAGCGGGCTCCACGCCAACGGCTTCGGGCTGGTGCGGCGGGCCCTCCTGGACGCCGGGCGGAAGCTCGACGAGTGGGTCCCCGCCCTGGGGCGGACCCTGGGGGAGGAGCTCCTGGAGCCCACCGTCATCTACGTGCGGCCCCTCCTGGCCCTGGCCGGCGAGGGCCTGGCCCGCTCCGCGGCCCACGTCACGGGGGGCGGGGTCCTCGAGAACCTCCCCCGGGCCCTGCCCGAGGGGCTGGGGGCCCTGCTGGACCGCTCCGCCTGGGCGGTGCCGCCGGTCTTCGGGCTGGTGGCCGAGGCGGCGGGCCTGGCCCCCGACGACCTGTTCGGGGTGCTCAACATGGGGCTGGGGATGGTGGTGGTGGTGCCCCGAGGGTCCGAGGACCGGGCCCTGGCCGTGGCCGCCGAAGCCGGGGTGGCGGCCCGGGTCGTGGGCGAGGTCGTACCCGAAACTGGGGTCCGCCTGGTCCCCTGAGGCCGGGTACACTCGGGCGGACCGGGGGGACCTGACGTGACCCAAGCGTGTCCCGCGAGCCCACCCAGCCCGCCTCGCCCGGCCCGCCCCAGGGCGGGCCAGCCCCCGTCAGCCGCCCCCGCATCCTCATCGTGGAGGACGAGGCGGACCTGGCCTGGGTTGAGCAGTTCAACCTGGAGGCGGAGGGCTACGAGGTCCGGGTGGTCCACGAGGGGCGGACGGCCCTGCGGGCCCTGGAGGAGTTCCGGCCCCACCTGCTCCTTTTGGACGTGATGCTCCCCCAGGTGGATGGGTGGTCGATCCTCCAGCGGGCCCGGGCCCTGCCCCCCGACCGCCGCCCCAGGGTCGCCGTGGTGTCCGCGGTGGCCGGGGTGGAGGAAGCGGCCAGGGTGGAGGGGGTCGGGGACGCCTTCATCCCCAAGCCCTTCGACATCGAGGAGCTCGTCCGGGTGGTGAAGGAGACGCTGCGGGGCGGGCGCTGAGCGAGGGTGCCCCCGGTCAGCCTGGGACGACCTTCCCGTACCGCACGCCCAGGGCCGGCACGCGGACCAGGCGCCCCTCCCGGTTGCGTACGAGGTAGGTGTGGGCCGCCTCGTCCCAGGCCTCCAGGACCCCCACCACCTCGCCCACGTAGCCGTTGGGGAGTTCGTACTGGAACGAGACCCGCCGGCCCACGTCCTCGGGCCGCACCGCGTTCCGCCTGGCCGCCACGGGACGAACGTACGGCACGGGCGGCGCCGGCGGCAAGGAGGCCCGTTCGCTCCGGCCCGCTACCGGCCGCCCCGGGCCGGCCCCTCGATGCGGGCCACCGTCCCCTCGGGCGGCGGAGGGAAGGCCTCGGGGTGGAGGCACCAGGCCAGGACCTCCAGGCCGTCCACGATCCTGGGGCCCGGGCGGGAGAAGTACGACGAGGCCTCCACCGCGAACACCGCCCCGCCCCGGGCGGCCGGGGTGTCCGCGAACTCGGGGACGGCGAAGAGCCCCCGGCCCTCCTCCTCGGCCTGCTCCAGGTAGTAGCCACAGGGCATGAACACCACTACCTCCGGCCGGGCCTCCGCCACCTGCCCCCAGGTGACCCGGGGGGATGGCTGGCCGGCTCGGGAGAGGAGGTTCTCCCCGCCCGCCATCTCCACCATGTCCGGGACCCAGTGGCCCCCGGCGAACGGTGGGTCGCTCCACTCCAAGCAGAGGGTGCGGACCGTGGGGAGACGCAGGGCCCTGGCCCGGACCCGCTCCACCCGTTCCCGGAGGGCCGCGGTGAGCTCCCGGGCCCGCTCCTCAGTGCCGGTGGCCCGCCCCACCTCCTCGATCCCCTGGAGGACCTCCTCCACCGTGGTGGGGTCCAGCGAGAGGACGCGGGAGGCGCAGCCCAGCTCGGCCAGGGCGTCCTCCACCTGGCCGGAGGGGACCGCGCAGACCCGGCACAGGTCCTGGGCCAGGATGAGGTCGGGCTGGATCCGGCGGATGCGCTCGCGGTCCAGGCGGTAGATGGGCTCCCGCCGGCCCATGAACTCCCGCACCAGCCGGTCGACTTCCCCGGGCGGGAGGGGCCGGTCCTGAGGGAGGGCGGTCTCCAGGACCACGGGCTTGGTGCGGACCTCCGGCGGGTAGTCGCACTCGTAGGTGACCCCCTCGAGCTGGTCGCCCAGGCCCAGGGCGAAGACGATCTCGGTGGCCGAAGGGAGCAGCGAGACGATCTTCACGGCCGGAGCCTACCGGGGCAGGGCCCGCAGCCGGTCGGGGCTCTGGAGGAGGTCCCGGAGGGCGGCCAGGGCCCGTCCGGCCTCGGCCCCGTCCAGCACCCGGTGGTCGAAGGTGAGGGCCAGGGTGGCCGCCGGCCTGGCCTGGACCGTCCCCTCCACCACCAGGGCCCGGGGGGCGATGGCCCCCAGGGCCAGGATGGCCGCCTCCGGCGGGTTCACGAGGGGCGTGCCCGACTCCGCCCCGAACGTGCCCACGTTGGTCACGGTGACCGTGCTCCCCCGGAGCTCGTGGGGGCCGATGGTCCCCGCCCGGGCCGCTCCCACCAGCCGCTCGATCTCCTCGGCCACCTCGAGCAGGCCCCTCGCCTGGACGTCGCGGACCACGGGGACCAGCAGGCCGCGTTCGGTGTCGGTGGCGATCCCCACGTGACAGACGTCGTGCAGGACGATCTCCTGGCGTGGGGCGTCGAAGGAGGCGTTGACCCAAGGGAAGTCCCGGCAGACCTCGGCCAGGGCCCGGACCACCACGGGGAGGGGGCCGACCCGCCGCCCGGTCTCCCTGGCCAGCTCCTCCCGGAAGGCCTGGAGGGCGGTGGCGTCGAGGGTGAGGAACGTGGTGACCTGGGGGATCTCGGTGGCCGAGCGGACCATCCGCTCGGCGATGAGCCGGCGGGTCCCCCGGACCGGGACCCTGGTGCCGGGCCGGGCCTCAGCGGGCCGGGCCTCAGCGGGCGGGGCCTCG
>DATLZQ010000010.1:0-14634 GCA_035573915.1 Actinomycetota bacterium
CCGGCGGGCGCCCGCCAGCCTCGGCACCTCCGGTTCAACAGGTGCCCCTGGCCCGCCGATCCCTCGGGACGTGAGCAGGACGACGTGAGCAGGAACCTCAGAGGCCGGTGTTAGCATCGGGCCCCGGATGGGTACCGTCCCTCCCGACCCCCCGATCCAACCCCACGACGCCTCGGGCCAGCTCGAGGCCGGGTGGTCTCGCCTGGCCGGGGCGGTGCTGTTCGCCGTGGCCCTGGTCGGGTCGGTGGCCCTCGTGGGGACCGTGGGCGGGGCCTGGGAGAGCTGGGACGGCCCCCAGCGACCCCTTCCCACCCCCGGCACCGGGGGCACGGTCAGTTCGCCCCCGCCCTCGGCCCCCCGGGCCTGCGAGCAGGACGCCCTGATCGGCCAACTCAAGGCGGACGACACTCCGGCCTACCGTCGGCCCTGGGAGTCCTCACGGGTGGTGGCGGTGTTCGACACCAGGAGCGTCCTCGGAGCCCCCCAGGTGTTCCTCCTCGAGGACGACGTCTACGACCAGGGGGGCCGCCGGTGGTTCCGGGCCCTGCTGCCGGTTCGGCCCAACGGGACCACCGGTTACATCCAGGCCGACCGGCTGGAGCTGGCCCGCACACCCTGGCGGCTCGAGCTCACCCGGCGCCGCTTCGAGCTGCGCTTGTACCGCAACTGCGAGCTCGTGAGGCGGTTCCGGGTGGGGATTGGAACCGGCGACACCCCCACCCCCACCGGCCGTTTCTACCTCGCCTCCCTGCTCAAGGTGCCCGACCCCGACACCATCTACGGGCCGTACGCGTACGGCCTCTCGGGCTTCTCGGAGACCCTGGAGGACTGGCCGTTCGGCGGGATCGTCGGGCTCCACGGGACCAACGACCCCTCGTCAATCGGGAGGAGGTCGAGCCACGGCTGCATCCGCATGCGGAACCGGGACATCCTGCAGCTCGTGAAGATCCTCCCCCTGGGGACACCCATGGAGATCGACTGACGGAGGCGGACGTGCGCCCCATGACCAGCCCAGCGGAGGCCGCTATGCGGGTCCGGTCCCTGTCCGTGGTGATCCCCGTCCACAACGAGGAGGGAATCCTCGGGGAGACGGTGAAGAGGATCACCTCGGGGCTGGGGCAACTGGGTCTGGAGGCCTGGGAGGTCATCCTCTGCGAGAACGGGAGCACCGACCGGACCCGGGAGGTGGCCGAGGAACTCGCCCGCACCCAGCCCGGGGTGCGGACCCTGGTCAGCGCCGCCCCCGACTACGGGGCCGCCATGCGGGCGGGGTTCCAGGCCGCCGCGGGGGACGCGGTGGTCAACTTCGACGCCGACTACTACGACCTGGACTTCGTCCGGCGGGCCCTGGCGGCCGACGCCCACATCGTGGTGGCCGGGAAGGGCGTCCCGGGAGCCGAAGACACGAGGCGGCTGTCCCGCCGGCTGGTGTCGCGGGGGTTCTCCTGGCTGGTCCGCCGGGTGCTGAGGGTCCGGGTGGCCGAGACCCACGGCATGAAGGTGTTCCGCCGGGAGGCCATCGCGCCCATCTTGCCGCTGGTGCGGGCCACCAAGGACTTGTTCGACACGGAGCTCCTCGTCCGGGCGGAGCGGGCGGGGCTTCGGATCGCCATCCTCCCCGTGCGGACGGTGGAGCTACGCCGGTCGCGAACGGCCATCCTCAGCCGGGTGCCCCGGACCCTGTGGGGCCTGCTCCGCATCCGGGCCCGCCTCCGCCGGGAGGGGCGCTTCCGCTGAGGCCGCCCCGGCCCGGGGCGGGAACACCCACCGCTGGACCAGGACGAACTTGGCCGTCCAGAGGACCGTGGCCACCACGAGCCGGGCTCCGGTGAGCAGGCCCGCGCCCGTCCCCACCAGCCTGGCCGCCGTCTCCACGGCGGCGTTGTTGAGGAGGAGCCCCGCCACGCTGATGAGGGCGAACAGGGCGAACTCCTCGCTCCAGCGGTCCCGCCCGCCTCCCCGGAACGTCACCCACCGGTTGAGGAGGTAGTTGACCACCAGGCCCACGCCGTAGCCGGTGGAGGTGGCCACGAACCGGGGGACGGGCTCCGCCCGCAGCAACAGGTTGAAGACCGCCAGGTCGACCAGGGTGGCCACCACGCTGACCGTGCCGAACACGAGCAGCCGGCGGAGGGTGGGCGCGTGGTGCTGCCAGAGGGCCCGGGCCGCCCCCGCTCCCGAGGGCCTCATCGGCCCCCGAGGGCGGCCAGCCGACGCCGGGCGCTCGGGACGAGCACCGCCAGGACGGCGAGGAGGGTCAGGCCCAGCCCCGCCCACTCGTCCCACCCGCGAACGTAGACCAGGCGGACCTCCCGCTGGGTGGGGACCACCATCATGAGCGAGGGGGAGGCGAGGAACGGGCCCTCGGCTCCCTCGGCCTTCCAGTTCGGGTAGTAGCTGGTGCGGATCCAGTGGGGCTTGCCCACGGCGTCCGTGGTGAAGCGGATCTCGAAGGGGGTCACCGCGGCGGGCACCTCGACTCCCCCGCCGGGGACGGGCCGCCGCGGGAGGCGGTCGGGGCCCCGGACCCGAGCCCACTCGGGCGGGCCCGCCCGGACCATGGGCACCTCCAGGTCCGAGGGGTCCGAGAACCACTCGAGGTTGGCGTCCACCCAGTCCGCGTCCTCCAGCACCACCGGCCAGTACCTGGGGACCACCACCTGGGCGTGGCGCTTGAGCTCGTAGAGGGAGAACCGCCCCATGTCCCCCAGGTGGCGGAGCGAGCGGGAGAGGGAGGCCGCGTCCTTCGCCTTCTCCGACCAGGCCACGAAGTAGCGCACGTCGAACAGCCGCAGGTGGCGGAGGCCCTGGCGGAGGTCGAACTGCCCGTAGGGCAGGCCCGGGATGGGGTTGGAGGGCCGGTCGGCCAGCTCCGCCGCGGCGAGGAAGTGGAAGGGGGTGGTGATGCTCGACTCGAAGTACATGCCCTCCATCGAGGGGTGCCCGGCGAAGTAGGGGAGGGCCATGAGCTGGACCGGGGTCCCGAACTCGTTGAGCTCGGGGGAGGGCTCCCAGAACACCCGCCCCGGGGGCAGCCGGCGGATCCGCTCGAACAGGGCCCGGAGCTCCGGGTAGGCGGGTTTGGACTCCACCCCCTCGTAGTTCCAGCGGATCCAGTCGTCGGAGTAGAGGGTGGCCTTGCCCCCCAGGAGCGTCCCGCTCACCGCCCCCAGGACCGCCGCGGCCGCGGCCACCGGGAGGAGGGCCGAGGCCCACCGGAGCGGCCGGAGGCGGGCCAGCTCGAGGGCCACCTGGCGGGCCACCACGCCCACGAAGTAGGCGGCGGTGAGGAACGCCCCCAGGTACCAGAACGGGAGGAACCTCCCGTTCCACAGGTGCCCCTGGGGGAGGGCCCAGTACAGGACGAAGGCGGAGAGGGCCGGGACCACCCAGACGAGGACCCTCCGGTCCAGGGTGAACAAGGCCAGGACCAGGCCGCTGGCCGCTCCCACCTGGTACAGCCGGATCTCCTTGGGAAGGAGCCAGCCCCACCCCTCCAGCGGCCCCCACCGCATGTTGGCGGTGTAGCGGACGTTCACGAGGAAGGGGAGGGCCCAGAAGGCGGCGAAGGCGAAGGCCAGCCCGAACACCAGCCCCAGGCGGCGGAGCCCTCCGGCCACCCCGTGGGTCCGCGCGGCCAGGACGGCCAGAACGGGCGTGGTGAGGCCCACCACCATGACGGGGACCAGGTGGCTCAGGGCGGCCAAGGCCAGGACCAGCGCGGCCAGCAGCGGCCGGCCCCGCTCCTCCGTGGCCACCCGGTAGGCCAGCCCCAGGAAGACCAGGCACAGGCCGACCGAGAGGGCGTAGGAGTACTCCCCGGCCAGCGAGCTGGGCACGTTGCCCCCGAGGATGCTGTAGAGCTCCCCGTCGGCCCGCTCCATGAACAGGAAGGCCAGGGTGAGCACGGCCCCCACGGCCGGGGTGGGGAAGGGGAGGCGGAGGAGGCGGAACAGCAAGTAGACGGCCACGGGGAGGAAGAGGGGCCCCAGCACCGTTCCCACCTTGAAGGCCACCTCGTAGGGGATGGCGTAGGAGAGCAGGGCCTGGACGGTGGCCACCAACGGGAAGTAGAACTGGAAGATCGGAAACGCCGCGAACCAATCCGGCGACCACCCGAAGAGGCGCCCGTAGGGGAGGAGCGTGGTCTTGAGGTACCAGGGGGCGTAGAGGTGGGCCCCCATGTCTCCCCCGGTGGTGGTGGTCCTGGCCAGGAGCAGCGAGGGCCGGTAGAAGGAGAGCAGGACCCCCAGGGCCCCACCCAGGGCCGCCCCGTCCACCAGGCGCTCGATGAGCTGGTGCGACCGCGTGGGCCGGGGGGCCGGGAGAGCGTCCTCCGGCCCGCCCTCGGGGAGGACGGGACCCGCCTCGGGGGGCCAGGCTTCCACCGCGAGCCGGCCGTCCGGCTGGGGCGGTGTCGGGTCGGTGTCCACGGTTTGGGTCAGGAGCTCCTGGGCCGGGGGGTCCACCTCCCGATGGCGGATCATCGGCTCGACGCGGGCCCCGGTGAAGGGCCCGGAGCAGCCCGATTATAGGGGCGAGGAGGGCCCCGGCCGCCGAAGGGGGCCCCGGCCGCCGAAGGGGGGCCCCGGCGAACGGGAAGGGGAAGGCCCGTCCGGACCGGCCCATACGACCGGCCCATAGAATGGCTCGCGTGACCCCCGAGTCCCCGGTCCTCGCGGGCCTGAACCCGGTCCAGCGGGAGGCGGTCCTGCACACCGAGGGACCGGTGCTCATCGTGGCCGGGGCCGGCTCGGGGAAGACCCGGGCCCTCACCCACCGCATCGCCTACCTGATCCGGGAGCGGGGGGTCTCCCCCCAGGCCATCCTGGCCATCACCTTCACCAACAAGGCCGCCCAGGAGATGGCGGAGCGGGTGGAGGGCCTGCTCGGGACCCGCATCGCCAGCGGGATGTGGATCCTCACCTTCCACGCGGCCTGCGCCCGGATCCTCCGCCGCGAGCACCAGCACCTGGGCCTCCCCAGCCGTTTCTCCATCTACGACGAGGGGGACACCGAACGGACCATCGCCCTGGTGGAGAAGGAGCTCAACCTGGACCCCAAGCGCTTCCCGCCCAGGCAGGTGGCGGCGGTCATCGGCCGGGCCAAGGACAACCTGGTGGGGCCGGAGGAGTTCGCCCGGGCCGCCCGCACGCCCTACGAGCGGGCGGTGGGCCAAATCTACCTCGAGTACCAGCGGCGGCTGCGGGCCGCGGGAGCCCTGGACTTCGACGACATCATCATGGAGAGCGTCCGGCTGTTCCGGGAGCACCCCGAGGTCCTCGAGCACTACCAGGAGCGGTTCCGCTACATCCTGATCGACGAGTACCAGGACACGAACCGGGCCCAGTACCACCTGGTGAACCTCCTGGCCGCCAAGTACCGGAACCTCTGTGTGGTGGGGGACGCCGACCAGGGGGTGTACTCGTGGCGGGGAGCCACCATCCAGAACCTCCTGGACTTCGAGCGGGACTACCCCGACGCCGCGGTCTTCGTGATGGAGCAGAACTACCGCTCCACCCAGAACATCCTGGAGCTCGCCAACGCCCTCATCGCCCACAACGTCCACCGCAAGCCCAAGTCGCTGTGGACGGAGGCGGAGGAGGGGGAGCTGGCCGTCCGCTACCGGGCGGAGGACGAACACGACGAGGCCTGGTTCGTGGCCAACGAGGTCGAGCGGCTGGTCCGGGAGGAGGGGTACCGCTACGGGGACGTGGCCGTCTTCTACCGGACCAACGCCCAGTCCCGGGTGCTGGAGGACGTGTTCATGCGGGCCGGGCTGCCCTACAAGGTGGTGGGCGGGGTCCGCTTCTACCAGCGCAAGGAGGTCAAGGACGTCCTGGCCTACCTGCGGGCCCTGGTGAACCCGGGCGACACCCTGAGCATCCGCCGGATCATCAACACCCCCCGGCGAGGGATCGGGGAGGCCACGGTGGCGGCCATCGAGGACTTCGCGGCCCGGGAGGGGATCCCCTTCCTCGAGGCCGCTCGGCGGGTCGACGAGATCCCGGTCCTGGGGCCCCGGGCCCGGGGGGCGGTGGCCGGCTTCCTCCAGGTCATGGACGCCCTGGCCACCCTGGCTGAGGAGGGGGCCGGGCCCGCCCGCATGGTGGAGGCCGCTTTCACCGAGAGCGGGTACCTGGCCGAGCTGGAGGCGGAGCGGACCGTGGAGTCCCTGGGCCGCATCGAGAACCTCCGGGAGCTCGTGGGGGTGGCGGCGGAGTTCGAGGCTCGCACGCCCGGAGGGAGCGTGGCCGACTTCCTCGACCAGATCTCCCTCCTCACCGAGCAGGACGAGTTCGACGAGGAGGCCCCGGCCGTCACCCTCATGACCCTCCACAACGCCAAGGGCCTCGAGTTCGACGTGGTGTTCATGGTGGGGATGGAGGACGGGGTCTTCCCCCACTACCGCTCGATGGGGGACACGGCCGAGCTCGAGGAGGAGCGGCGGCTGGCGTACGTGGGGATCACCCGGGCCCGCCGCCGCCTGTACCTCACGCACGCCTGGAGCCGGTCCCTGTTCGGGGGGTCCAGCTACAACCCGCCCTCCCGGTTCCTCTCCGAGATGCCCTCCCACCTCATGGAGCACCTGGAGGCCGACGGGAGCCGGCGCCCGCTGGGCGACGGCCGAGGGGCGAGGGAGCCGGTGAGCGTGGCCGCCGGGGACACCGTCTACCACGACCGGTGGGGGGAGGGGGTGGTGCTCTCGGTGTCCGGGGTGGGGGACCGGGCTGAGGCCACCATCGCCTTCCACGAGGCCGGGGAGAAGCGGCTCCTGCTCGCGTACGCGCCGCTCCAGCGGCGCTGAGGCCCGGGGCCAGCCGGGGCCAGCGGGCGCCTCGGTGAGCCCGGGTCAGCTCCGGAAGTAGAGGACGGCCATGGAGACGAGGAGCAACACGCCCACCACGAGGGGAGCGATGACCCAGCCCAGGCCCAGGCGTCCCCGGTAAGGGCCGAGCGGGCCCACCCTGGTCCACGGCTTGGCGCCAGGAGGCCGAAACCTGATCCGCGCCATCCCCGGCCAGTATAGGAACGGGATGCCATGACCCCGGGGCCCCCTAGGCCCGGCCTGGACGGGTAGCACGTACCGTTCGGGCGCACCTGGCGCGGCTGGCGCGACGCGGGCCCGCCCGGGAGGAGGGTGGGCGGGGCGGCTCGTCCCCGGCTCACGATCACCGGCTCCCCGATGAGGACCGGCCGGGACCCTGGCGGACCGTCCAGCTCAGGAGGGGGCGGCTTTCCGTGCTGTGTTCCCTCCATGGTCACCGCGGCGGGGCGTCCTCTATAGTTCGCTTGGAGTCGCATCCCTTCGGGATGGGCTCCCGACTCCATGGCCGAGACCTACCGCATCGTGATCGCCAAGCCGGGCCTGGACGGCCACGACCGGGGGGCGAAGATCGTGGCCCGGGCCCTGCGGGACGCCGGGTTCGAGGTCATCTACACGGGCCTCCACCAGACCCCCGAGCAGATCGCGGAGACCGTGATCCAGGAGGACGCCGACGCCGTGGGCCTGTCTTGCCACTCGGGGGCCCACATGACCCTCTTCCCCCGGGTGGTCCAGCTGCTGCGGGAGCAGGGGGCGGGCGACGTCCTCGTCTTCGGGGGCGGGATCATCCCCCGGGACGACGTGCCCAAGCTCAAGGAGCTCGGGGTCCAGGAGATCTTCACCCCCGGGACCCCCACCACGGCCATCGTGGACTGGCTCCGGGGGGCCCTGGCCGCCCGGGCCAAGGCCAGCTGACCGAGCCCGATGGACCTCTACGAGCACCAGGGGAAGGAGCTCTTCGCCCGCCACGGGGTCGTCGTGCCCGAAGGACGGGTGGCCAGGACCCCCGAGGAGGCCCGGGAGGCCGCGGCCGCCCTTGGGAGGCGGGTGGCGGTCAAGGCCCAGGTGCAGCTGGGCGGACGGGGGAAGGGCGGGGGCATCGCCCTGGTGGAGAGCCCAGAGGAAGCAGCAGCGGCGGCCGGGCGCATCCTGGGCGGGGGGTTCAAGGGCGAGCCGGTCACCCGGGTCCTGGTGGAACGGATGGTGGAGGTGGCCGACGAGCTCTATGCGGCCATCACCCTGGACCGGACCACCCGCCGGTACCTGGCCATGGTCTCCTCCGAGGGCGGGGTGGAGGTCGAGGAGGTGGCCCGGTCCCACCCGGGGGCGATCCGGCGAGCCCCGGTCGACCCCCTCCTCGGGCTCCGGGACTACCAGGTCCGGTACCTGACCGGCCACCTGCCGCAGGCCACGCGGGAGGCCGTGGGCGAGGTCCTCCGGCGGCTGTGGGAGGTCCTGGTGGAGGCCGACGCCACGCTCGTCGAGGTGAACCCCCTGGCCGTGCTGGGCGACGGGTCGGTGGTGGCCCTGGACGCCAAGGTGACCGTGGACGACAACGCCCTGTTCAGGCAGCCGGCCCTGGCGGCCCTCCGCTCGGAGTTCCCCGTGGACCCCACCCAGGCCCGGGCCAACGAGCTGGGCCTCCAGTACGTGAAGCTCCAGGGCGAGGTGGGGATCATCGGCAACGGGGCGGGCCTGGTCATGTCCACCCTGGACCTCGTGGCCCAGGCCGGGGGAAGGCCCGCCAACTTCCTGGACGTGGGGGGCGGGGCGGGGGCGGAGGTGATGGCCGCCTCGCTGGAGGTGGTCCTCTCGGACCCCAGCGTCCGGGCGGTCCTGGTCAACATCTTCGGGGGGATCACCCGCTGCGACCTCGTGGCCCGGGGGATCCTCGAGGCCCTGGAGCGCGTGGAGGCCCGCGTCCCCATCGTGGTCCGCCTGGACGGGACCAACGCGGAGGAGGGTCGCCGGATCCTCGAGGAGGCCGCCCACCCGAGGATCGTGCCCGCCCCCACCATGCTTGAGGCCGCCCGGCGGGCGGTGGAGCTGGCCGGGGCGGCCTCGGCCGGGGACGAGCGCACCGCGGACGAGGCGTCGGGGGCCACCCTCCCCTCCGCCGAACGGAGCCGCTGAGGTGAGCATCCTGGTCGACGGCTCCACCCGCCTCGTGGTTCAGGGCATCACGGGACGGGAGGGCTCGTTCCACGCCCTGCGCAACCGGGACTACGGGACGAACGTGGTGGCCGGGGTCACACCGGGGCGGGCCGGCCAGCGGGTGGACGGGATCCCCGTCTTCGACACCGTGGCCGAGGCCGTCCAGGAGACCCAGGCCAACACCTCCCTCGTGTTCGTCCCCGCCCGGTTCGCCCCCGACGCCGTCCTGGAGGCGGCCGACGCGGGGGTCGGGACCATCGTCTGCATCACCGAGGGCATCCCGGTGCGGGACATGGCCGCGGTGGTGGCCTACCTCGAGGGCAAGGACCGCGTCCTGGTGGGCCCCAACTGCCCGGGGGTCATCTCGCCGGGGAAGGCCAACGTAGGGATCATCCCCTACGAGATCTGCCGGCCCGGCCCGGTGGGCCTGGTCTCCCGCTCGGGGACCCTCACCTACCAGATCGTCCACGAGCTCACCCAGCGGGGGATCGGCCAGTCCACCTGCCTGGGGATCGGAGGCGACCCCGTCCACGGCATCGGGTTCGTGGAGGCCCTGGAGCGGTTCGAGGCCGACCCCGAGACCGAGGCCGTAGTGCTCATCGGGGAGATCGGGGGGACCGACGAGGAGCTGGCCGCCCGGTTCATCGCCGAGCGCGTGCGCAAGCCCGTGGTGGCCTACGTGGCGGGGTTCAGCGCCCCTCCCGGAAAGCGCATGGGCCACGCCGGGGCCATCATCACCGGCACCACCGGGACGGCCCAGGCCAAGGCCGAGGCCTTCCGGGAGGCCGGGGTGCGGGTGGGGAGGAACCCGACCGAGGTCGCGGCCCTGGTCGAAGAGGCCCTGCGCCGGTAGGCCTGGCCTCGGGCCCGGGAGCTTCCTAAGCTTCAGGGGGCCGGGACACGCAGGGACTAGGGAGGCACGTGGGCGCGAACCAGGGCGGCGACGAGCCGAGGGAGTCCCCTCCTCCGGGGGGCGCGGTCCGGACCGGAGGGGAGCCGGACGAGGGCCCCGGCTCCGGCGGCGGGCGGGCCTCGCGCTCCCGGTTCCCCTCCATCCCTCCCGCCCTCGTTCGGCTCCCCTCCCGGCTCCCCAGGCGCCCGTCGGTGGGGGACGTGGCCTCGGCGCTGGGGGCGGGGTGGGGGCCGGCGGTCCGCGGTGCCCTGGTCACCGTCCTGGTCCTGGGGCTGCTGGGAGAGCTCGCCGCCTTCCTCGTGTGGGCCGGCCTGGAGGGGGACCGGCCCTCCCCGGTGACCTTCGCTCGCCTGGGCGGGGCCCTGTTCCTGTCCTTCCACCGGGTGGGCTTCTCGCTGGGGCTCCCCGAGCGGCTCCCACCCTCGTTCGGGGAGGTGGGGCTCTCCGGGGGGACCCTGGGGGTCACGCTGGCCCTCGTGACGGGGACCGTCCTCGCCTGCTGGGTCCTGGGCGGGTACGGGGCGGCCGTGGGGGACCGCACCGGGGGGTCCCGGCTGGCCCGGGGGCTCCACGGGGCCAAGCTGGGTCTCCCCTACGCCCTGGTCGGGCTGGTGGTGGCCCTGGGCGTGGGGTTCGCCGTGGGGCTGGACGGGCTCTCGCTCTCGGTCCGCCCCTCCAGGGCCGGGGCCTTCTGGTGGCCGCTCCTCCTGGGGACGCTGTTCGGCTTCCTGGGCGGCTTCCTCAGCCTGCCCGAGCGGTGGGGCGACATCGAAGCCGCCTGGTCGCGCCGCCTCCGAGGGGCGCTGTCGGGGGGTGTCTCGGCCGCCTTCCTGGCCCTGGGCCTGGCCCTCATCGGGCTGCTCTTCGCGGCCGCCGCCCGGCCCGAGGCCACCCGGGCCTACTTCCGGGCGGCCTTCGCCGAGGGGACCCTCCAGGGGGTGGCGGCGGTGGGGCTCACCGCCCTGGCGGCGGGGAACCTGGCCGCCTGGGTGCTCTTCCCCTCGATGGGCTCCTGCCTGACCCTCTCCGCCGGGCTGGCCCGGGCCACCGAATCCGTCTGCCTGCTCGCCTACTCCCAGTTCCCCTCGGCCTCCGCCTTCCGCGGCCTGCTGCTCCAGGGCGCCGAAGCCCGTGACCTCCCCGCGGCCTCCCCTCCACACCTGGCCTTCCTCCTCGTCCCCCTGGCCTCGGCCCTCCTGGGCGGGGCCATGGCGGCCCGGAGAGCGGGGGCGGAGGGCCGGCTGGAGGCGGCTGGGGTGGGGGCCGCCTCAGGCCTCGTGTTCGCGGTCCTCTCCCTGGTCCTCGCCGTGCTGTCCACCGCCTCCCTCGAGTTCGGAGCGCCGGGGGCGGAGCCGCTGACGGTCCGGCTGGGGCCGTCGCTCCCCGGCTCCTTCGTCGTGGCCCTGCTGTGGGGCGTGGCGGGCGGGGCAGCGGGGGGCCTGCTGGGCCGGCGGCCCCCATGGGGGCCGGGCCTCGAGCTCCCGCCGCTCGGGCCGCCGCCGGGCTACTGACGCGCCGCCCCGGCGGCCGGCTCACGCGGAGCTCCGCCGGCTCGCGCGCCAGGGCGGCGCCCGGTCCTGAAGCCTCCCTGGTCAGGCGCTTCGGCGGGCCCGCAGCAGCACCGTGGTCCGCCTGGCGGCGCTCAGCAGGACGAGGGTCGCGGCAAGGAGGGCGGCAGCGGGCACCTCGGTCACCGCCGACAGGGGGTCACGGGGCGCGAGGTGGAACAGGAGGATGCCCGTCCACACGGCCAGGGCGAGCCCTCCCTGCACCGCCACCTGCAGCCGGAGGTCCACCCAGCGGCGCCAGCTCACCACCGAGAAGGCCAGCCCGCCGGCGGCGGCCAGCACCGCGAGGAGCGGCCAGGGGGTGAGCCACGCCTCGAAGAGCCCGGAGCGGGAGCCGAACCGGGACCAGGGGAAGACCGAAAGGAGCAGGATCAGCCCGAACCCCAGGGTGGCCAACGGGTCTCCTGAACGAACCCGGGCCGGCGCGCTCGCCCTGGCGGGGTCCGGGTCCCCGGCCACCGCGCGCACGCAGGCCAGGTCCAGCACCTGTCCCCGGACGGGGACCGCGCAGCGGAGGCACAGGGGTCGGCCGCAGCGGTCGCAGCCGGCCACGACCGGAGCGCCGGGGTGACTGGCGCACCCTCGGCTCCTGACCGGGGCGGTGAGGGGTGAGGTCCGGGGCACGTCCCAAAGCCTACCCCTGGCGGGACAGCCGTGAACCCCCCGGTGGACCGGGGGTCCGGGCCCCTCCCCGTCAAGGACGGTCCCCGTCAAGGGCGTCCCGCTGCCGACCGATACTGCGCGGGAGCGAGGAGAAGGGATGGGGGGCCCGCCGCACCGCGAGCGACAGACGACCCTGTGGGACACCCGCGAGGTGCCGGGAGCGGGGGTGCCCGCGTCCTTCGCCCGGGACCCGGCCCGGCTCCTCACCCTGGTGGATGCCCTGGACGTCATCGTGTGGGAGGCGGACGCCCGGACCTGGTCGTTCGTCTTCGTGAGCAAGCGGGCGGAGGACATCCTGGGCTACCCCCTCGCCCAGTGGCTGTCGGAGCCGGACTTCTGGGTTTCCCACCTCGACCCGGAGGACCGGGACCAGGCGGTGGCTCTCTGCCAGGCGGCCACGAGGGAGGGGAGGGACCACGCGCTCGAGTACCGGATGGTGGCGGCGGACGGCCGGAGGGTGTGGATCCACGAGCTAGTCCGCGTGGAACGGGACCCGGCCGGGGAGCCGAGCCGCCTGTACGGGGTCATGCTCGACATCACGGACCGCAAGCGGGCGGAGGAGGCCCTCCGGGAAACCTACGACCGGCTGCGCAAGGCCGACGACCAGCGGCGGCAGCTGCTGATCCGGCTGGTGGAGGCCCAGGAGGAGGAGCGCCGCCGGGTCGCGGTCGACATCCACGACGACACCCTGCAGACCCTAGCCGCCGTGGCGATGCGCCTGGGGACCCTGCGGAGGGGGCTCCGAGACCCCGAACAGGAGTCCGCCCTGGCCAGGTTGGAGCAGACGGTGCAGCTGGCCATGGCGAGGCTCCGCCACCTCCTGTTCGACCTCCGGCCTCCCCCTCTGGACCGCGGCGACCTGGCGGGGGCCCTGGCCGAACACCTGGCTCGCCTCCGGGAGGACGCCGGGGTGGACGGGGAGCTCGAGGACCGGCTGGGCCGGGCCCTGCCTCCCGAGGTGCTGGTCACTGCCTACCGCATCGCTCGGGAGGCCCTGGCCAACTGGGGCGCCACGCCCGGGCCCGCTCGGTCCGGGTGAGCCTCCAGGTCGAGGACGGAGGGCTCCTCCTCCGGGTCCGGGACGACGGGCGGGGCCTGCGACCGGAGGCCGTGGTGGAAGGGGGGTCACACCTGGGGCTGGCCGCCATGCGGGAGCGGGCCGAGCAGGCCGGGGGCTGGCTGCGCCTGAGCGGGGCCCCGGGGGCGGGGACGACGGTCGAGGCCTGGCTCCCGCTTCCCGCCTGACGCCCCTCAGGAGGCCGCCTGCTCCGGCCGGGCCTCGGGCGGAAACTCCGACCAAGCGGTGGATCGGATCCTGGGACCGCTCGGGTTCGGCTACTCCAATTGGGGGTAGCAAGGTGGCGACGCGGGGGTAGAGTACTGGCGACCGTTCGTGGGGGTCGGGTCCCATTCGGGACGTCCGGGCGGGGACCGGGCGAGAAGGAGGCACCCATGAGACGTGTCGCGCGGTCCCTCGGTCCCGTGTTCGTCCTGCTGCTTTGGGTGTGGGCGTTGCTCCCGGCCTCCGTGGCCGGTGCGAACCCCGGGGCCGACCTCTCGGTGGCCAAGGCCGACAGCCCCGACCCTGTGCCGCCCGGGGGCACCATCAGCTACACGATCACGGTGAACAACCTGGGGCCGGATCCCGCCACCGATGTGTCCCTCTCCGACTCGGTGCCCGCCAACACCACCTTCCAGTCGCTGGCCGCCCCGGCGGGGTGGGCGTGCACCACCCCGGCGGTCGGTGGGACGGGGACGGTGAGCTGCACGAAGAGCGCGATGGCCTCGGAGGAGCCGGGGACGTTCACCCTGGTGGTGGCGGTGGCTTCCGCCACGGCCAGCGGGACCACCATCTCCAACACGGCGAGCGTCAGCTCGACCACCTCGGACCCCGTGACCACGAACAACTCGGCCACCGCCACCACCACCGTGGGCCAGCTCACGCCCGAGACCGTGACCTGTACGATCACGGGGACCTCGGCCAGCGAGACCATCACGGGGACCTCCGGCAACGACGTCATCTGCGCCGGGAACGGCAGCGACGTGGTGGACGGCATGGGCGGTGACGACGTGATCCTGGGCGGGAACGGCCGGGACACGCTGATGGGCGGGGATGGCAACGACGTCCTCGCGGGGGGCAACGGGGCCGACGTCCTGGACGGGGGCAACGGGAACGACACCCTGCAGGGCCGGAACGGCAAGGACCAGCTCACCGGGGGCGCGGGGACCGACTCGCTCCTGGGCGGGAACGGGCCGGACTGGCTCAACGCCCAGGACGGAGCGGACGGCGACACCCTGGATGGGGGGCGGGCCCCTGACACCTGCCTGACCGACACGGGCGACTCCGCCACGAACTGCTGAAAGCCAGGCCTGGCCGCCGGCGGAAGCCGCCCGGAGGGCCCTCCCTTCTCCTTTCAGAGCTTGTAGGGGACGCTCGTCACCACCACCCGGGGCTCGAAGAGCAGCAGGCGCTTGATGTAGAGCCCGGTCTGGTTGTGCAGGAGCTGCTC
>DATLZQ010000011.1:0-22233 GCA_035573915.1 Actinomycetota bacterium
GAGCAGCTCCTGCACAACCAGACCGGGCTCTACATCAAGCGCCTGCTGCTCTTCGAGCCCCGGGTGGTGGTGACGAGCGTCCCCTACAAGCTCTGAAAGGAGAAGGGAGGGCCCTCCGGGCGGCTTCCGCCGGCGGCCAGGACCCCCGCTCCGCTTGGCTGCCACGGCTGGGGGCTCCCACCCGGCGCTCCCCGGGTCCGCCCGGCCGCCCGCGAGCCGCCTTGGGCCCGAGGGCCGCCTGGCCGCCCGGAAACTCGCCCCTGGCGCGCTATCTTTCCTCTCGATGCACGTCGTGATCGTGGGGTGTGGGCGGGTGGGGGCGGCCCTCACCGTGGAGCTGTGCAAGAGCGGCCACAGCGTGGCCGTCATCGACAAGCGTCCCGAGGCCTTCGACCGCCTCCCGCCCGGCTTCGAGGCCCGCACCGTGGTCGGCACGGCCTTCGACCGCCGCACGCTGGAGGAGGCGGGGATCCGGGAGGCCGGGGCCTTCGTGGCCGTGACCAACGGGGACAACTCGAACATCGTCTCGGCCCGGGTGGCCCGGGAGTACTACCGGGTCCCCAAGGTCATCGCCCGGATCTACGACCCCCGGCGGGCCGAGATCTACGAGCGACTCAACATCCCCACGGTGGCCTCGGCCAAGTGGGCGGCGGAGCAGATCCAGTTCCTGCTGTTCCACGAGCGGCGGGAACTGCGGGAGAGCTTCGCCGGGGGCAACCTGAT
Source organism: Actinomycetota bacterium (assembly GCA_035573915.1). Classification (GTDB taxonomy): domain Bacteria; phylum Actinomycetota; class UBA4738; order UBA4738; family UBA4738; genus DATLZQ01. The sequence continues at coordinate 724 of DATLZQ010000011.1, forward strand.
CCACCTGAGCCGAGCCGTGCCGCCCCACCTGGTCGGCAAGCCCGTCCTGTCGCTGGAGCAGGACTCCGAGATCAAGGTGATCGGGGTGGAGCGGGGCGGCAAGGGGTTCATCCCCACCTCGGAGAGCGCCTTCCAGGAGGGGGACGTGGCGCACTTCGTCCTGGCCGCCGACGCCGTGGACCGGCTGGACGCCCTCATGGAGCCCGTGGGGGAGTGAGGGTCCCGTGAAGGTCGTGGTGACCGGCGCCGGGAAGGTCGGCCGTCACCTGGCCGCCGACCTCGTGCACCGCGGGCACCAGGTCACCCTCATCGAGCAGGACAAGGAGGCGGTGGAGCGGGCCCGCCGGGACCTCCCGCCCAGCGTCACCATCGTCCTCGGGGACGCCTGCGAGCCCTGGGTCCTGGAGGAGGCCAAGCTGGTGGAGGCCGACGTCCTCGTGGCGGCCACAGGGGACGACGAGGACAACCTGGTGACCTCCCTCCTCGCCAAGCAGGAATTCGGCGTGCCGCGGGTCCTGGCCCGGGTCAACCACTCCAACAACGAGTGGATGTTCACCGAGCAGTGGGGGGTGGACGCCGCCGTGAGCCCCCCGCACATCCTCACCGCCCTGGTGGAGGAGGCGGTCACGGTGGGGGACGTGGTCCGCCTGCTCAAGCTGGAGCGGGGCCGGGTGACGCTCGTGGAGCTCACCCTGGGCGAGGACTCCCAGGCCGCAGGGCGTCCCATGTACGAGCTCCGCCTACCCCGGGACTCGGCCATCGTGGCCATCATCCGAGAGGAGCACGTGGTGATCCCCCAGCCCGAGACGGTCCTCGCAGTGGGGGACGAGATCATCGCCATCGCCCGGCCCGAGGTGGAGGAGGAGCTCCGCCGGGCCCTGGACTAGGCGGCGCCCCTCCCGAGGAGCGAGTCACGTCGGTGCCCGGGCCGTCGAGGCCCTGGAGCGGACCGGAGAGCCGGTGCTCGTCAAGCGAGGTCGTAGGCCTGTGGCCGTGCTCATCTCCCTCCGCGACTTTCAGGAACGGTTCGTCATCCGGAGCGGTACGTGGTGCCACCCCTCTTCCACGCGGAGTTGGTGCACGTCCTGGCTCGCAAGTCGGGCCGGCGTCATCCTTTCGTCCTGCGGGCCCTGGAGCTCATGCTGCGCCTCGGCATCCGCACCCTCGCGCTCTCGGAGTCGGCCCTGCTCTGCACCGCCCACTGGGCCTGTCGTGGACTCACCGGCTACCACGCCACTTTCGTGGCCCTCGCCGAGGACCTCCAGGGCGTGTGGGTGACCGCTGACGGCGGGCGGCCCGCCTGGCGGGCCGCAGAGCGGTCAGCCTCCGGTCGTGGGTCCCCCCTCGGCGCCCCTCGCCCCGCTCCGGGCCCGTCCCCGAGCGCCGACCCCGGCCCAGGCCGCGCTCACCCACCCTGTGGCGAACTTGGCGGCGGCGCTGGCCGTGGCCAGCGCCGCCGCACTCCCCAGGGCGGGGACGACGGTGGCCGGGTCCACCGGGAGCCAGTCCAGGGCCAGCCCTTCCAGGGCCCGGCGCAGTCGCCCCAGCTCCCGCGTGACCCGGGACCCGCCAGCAGCTCGGCCAGGAGCAGGCTCTCTTCCTCGGTGAGCTCCAGAGCCTCGGTGAGTGTGTCCGGATCCTCGGGGTCGCCCACGTACACCTCGCGGCGGCCCGTGCGGTGCGCCACCACCCCCACCCGGCGGCCGGCCTCGGTGGCGAGGGCTCAGCCGAACTCGAAGGTGGGGTTCACCATCCGCAGCCCCTCCCGGCCCGTCCCGAGCATCCCCTCCACCACCAGCCTCGACCCGAGCCCCAGGCCGGGGATGCCCCGCCTGCCCAGCCACACGGCCGTCACCTCACCCGTCCCGTCCCACAGCACGACCTCGAAGGCCTCGAACCCCTCCACCGGGAGGACCGTGATCCGGCGGACGATCCCGGCCAGCTTCACCCTGGTGCGGGGGCGGGCCTGCCCGATCGGGACCCGCCCCGGGACGGTCTCCGCCCACTCCCGCACCTCGCGGGCCAGGGCCTCCTCGTCGGACTCTCGCAGCCGCTCGAGGAACCGGCGGAGCGTCCCCACCAAAGCGTCCCCGCCGTCCCGGGACTCCAACCGTTCCGGGGCTCCCGCCGTCCCTACGAGGCGGGCTCCCTGGTGGAGGCCGCGGGCTCCGCCGGCTCCCCCAGCCGCCCCGGGACCGCGGCCTCCGGAACGGCCTCCACCGGGGCCAGCAGCTCCACCCGGCGGGCCTTGGAGGACCAGATGGCCACCCCAAGGATGACCGCGGCAGCCGTGGCCACGGCCGCCCGCACCGCCAGGTCGTCAGCGAACTCGACGACCAGGGGCACGATGAGGAGCGAGACCAGGTTCATGACCTTGATGAGGGGGTTCAGGGCCGGCCCGGCCGTGTCCTTGAACGGGTCCCCCACGGTGTCCCCGATCACCGTCGCCTTGTGCGGTTCGGACCCCTTGCCGCCGTACAGGCCCTCCTCCACGAGCTTCTTCGCGTTGTCCCAGGCCCCCCCGGCGTTGGCCAGCATCACCGCCAGCAGCTGGCCAGTGAGGATGGCCCCCGCCAGGAACGCTCCCAGGGCCTCGGCCTCCAGGAAGAACCCCACGAAGATAGGGGACAACACCGCGAGCAGGCCCGGCGTGGTGAGCTCCCGGAGCGAGGTCCGGGTGCAGATGTCCACCACCCGCGCGTAGTCCGGGCGCTCCTTGAACTCCATGATCCCCGGGTGCTCGCGGAACTGGTTGCGGACCTCGATCACCACCTGGGAGGCGGCCCGACCCACGGCCCGGATGGCGAGCGACGAGAACAGGAAGGCCACGGCACCCCCGATGAGCAGGCCGACCAGGACGTCGGGGGCGTCCACCCGCACCCCGGCGAAGTCGAACCCCTCCTCGATCAGCGCCTCCCGGAACGAGCCGAACAGCGAGGTGGCGGCCAGGACCGCGGTGGCGATGGCCATCCCCTTGGTGATGGCCTTGGTGGTATTCCCCACGGCGTCCAGCCCGGCCATGATCTCGTCGGCCCGGGGGCCCAGCCCGCCCGACATCTCGGCGATCCCGTGGGCGTTGTCGGACACCGGCCCGTAGGTGTCCATGGAGACGATGACCCCCACCGTGGTGAGCATGCCCATCCCGGTGAGGGAGATGAAGTACAGCCGCTCGGCGATATTGTCGCCCAGGAAGAAGGAGGCCACGATGGAGGCCCCGATCACGAGGATGGCCCACACCGTGGACTCGAGGCCCGTGGCGAAGCCCGACAGGATGGTGGTGGCCGGTCCGGTCAGCGAGGACTCGGCGATCTCCCGCACCGGCTTGCGCTTGGTCGAGGTGAAGTGCTCGGTGAGGAGCTGGATGGCGCTGGCCAGCAGGAGCCCGAACAGCACGGCCCAGAACGGGCGCAGGTCCCCCACGTAGATCCAGGAGAGCAGGAGGACCCCCACGGCCGAGGCAAGGGCGGAGACGAAGAATCCCCGGTTGATCGCCTTCATCCCGTGCTCGGTCTCGCTGCGGGGGCTCACCGTGAGGATCCCGATCATGGAGGTGACCACGCCGATGGCCCGCACGAACAGTGGGAACATGACCCCCACGATGGCCCCCTTGGGGGAGTTGGCGAAGGCCGCGGCCCCCAGGATGATCGAGGCCACCAGGGTCACCTCGTAGGACTCGAAGAGATCCGCCGCCATCCCGGCGCAGTCCCCCACGTTGTCCCCCACGTTGTCGGCGATGGTGGCGGCGTTGCGGGGGTCGTCCTCGGGGATGTTCTTCTCCACCTTCCCCACCAGGTCGGCCCCCACGTCGGCGGCCTTCGTGTAGATCCCGCCCCCCACCCGCATGAACATGGCCAGGAGGGCGCCCCCGAACCCGAAGCCCACCAGGACCGAGGTGGCGTCCTGCTTGTAGAGCATGAGGATGACGGTGGCTCCCAAGAGCCCGAGTCCCACGGTGAACATCCCGGCCACCCCGCCAGTGCGGAAGGCGATCCGCAGGGCCCGCCGCAGGCCCGCCTCCCGGGCCGCGTTGGCCACCCGGACGTTGCCCCGCACCGCCAGCCACATGCCGGCGAAGCCGGTGATCCCCGAGAACCCTGCCCCCATGACGAAGGCGATGGCCCGGCCGAACCGGATGGAGAGCTCGGAGTGAGCGGCGTCCTTCGGCACGGGGAGGATGAAGAACAGGAGCACGGTCAGGACCCCGAGGAACAGGCCCAGGGTCCGGAACTGGCGGTTCAGGTAGGCCCGGCTCCCCTCCTGGATGGCCCGGGCGATGTCCCGCATGGTCTCGGTCCCCTCCGGCGCGGCGAGCACCTCGCGCTGGAGGTAGGCGGCGAACAGGAGCGCCGCCAGCGAGATGGCCAGGACCACCCACAGCGACGCGTCCTCGAAGGACCGGAAGACCGCGTCGATGGTCCCGGCTTCCTGGGCGAGCACGAACATCAGGTCCCCTCCTGGTCCGTGTGGAGACGCGGCCGGTGAGCTCACATCTCGAGCCTACCCCCGGCCGGCCGCCGATTATAGCGGAGGCCCAGGGGCCGCCCCCCGCGCCGCCCGCAGGACCGCCCACCCGAGGAGGCTGGCGACCACCGAGGCGGACAGGATCCCCACCTTGGCCACCTCGGTCGCCGACTCCGTGACGAAGGCCAGCTCGGCGATGAAGAGGGAGACGGTGAACCCGATCCCGGCCACCGCGCCCGCCCCCGCTACCTGGCTCCAGCGGACGCCAGCTGGGAGCCTGGCCAGGCCGGCCCGGACCCCGAGCCACGCGGCCAGGATGATCCCGACCGGCTTGCCCACCACGAGCCCCACCATCACCCCCAGGGCCACCGGGTCCGTGAGGGCCTGCCGGGCGGCCGAGGGCGAGAGGGAGACCCCGGCGTTGGCCAGGGCGAACACCGGGACCACCACGAAGCTCGTCCAGGGGTGGAGCAGGGTCTCGAGCCGGGCCACGGGCGAGACCGCCTCCCGGGCCAGTGCCCCCAGTCGCAGCCACCGGTGGGCGTCGGCGTCGGCAGGCCACGGCCGGTCCTGCACGGCCACGGCCACCCGCTCCGCCTCCTCCCGCACGGCCCGGGGCCGCTGGAAGGGGACGGCCGGGGTGAGCAGGCCCAGGGCCACGCCGGCGATGGTGGCGTGGACCCCCGACTGGAGCGTGGCTAGCCACACCCCCACCCCCAGGGCTACGTACACGACCGTGTGGCGGACCTGGAGCTCCCGGAGGAGGGCCACCGTCCCCAGGAGGCCCCCCGCGGCCACCAGAGCCGGCCACGCGATGGGTCCCGAGTAGAACAGGGCGATGACGGCGATGGCCCCGATGTCGTCCACGATGGCCAGGGCCAGGAGGAAGGCCTTGAGGCCCCCGGGCACCCCCCGCCCCACCAGCGCGAGCACGCCCACGGCGAAGGCGATGTCGGTGGCCATGGGAATCCCCCAGCCGCGGAAGGCCTCGGTCCCCGGGGGGTTGAACGCCACGTACAGGAGGGCCGGGACCAGCATCCCTCCCGCCGCGGCCAGGGCCGGAAGGGCGGCCCGCCGGGGCCCCCGGAGCTCGCCCGTGACGAGCTCCCGCTTGATCTCCAACCCCACCACGAAGAAGAACAGCACCATGAGGGCGTCGTTCACCCACTCCCGGAGGTCGTGGGAGAGGCTCCACGGCCCGAGCTCCACCCTGAGCTCCGTGTGCCAGAACGACCGATAGGTGTGGGCCCAGGGCGAGTTGGCCCAGGCCAGCGCGGCCACTGCCCCCACCAGGAGCACCAGGCCTCCGGCGTGCTCGGTCTCCAGGAACTGCTGGAGGGGCCTCAGCAGCCGCCTGGGGATGGGCCGTTCGGAGCGGAGCCAGGACGGGCGGAGGGCGCGGTCGTCGGGTCCACCCGCTCCCATCTCAGCGGGCCGAGGTCACGCGCTCCTCGCGGCGCTCCTCCTCGCGCGCCGCGACGGGCTCCCTCCCGGCCGGGCCGCCCTCGGGGGGCGAGGGCCGCTCCTGGGGGGGAGGCCACTGCATTCGGGTGTCCCAGTAGTGCAGGGCCAGGATCTTGGCGGCCGCCACGAGGGGCACCGCCAGGAGCATCCCCCACAGGCCGAGGAGCGTCCCCCCCACGAGCAGCCCGAGCATCACCGTCACCGGGTGGAGCTTGACGGTCCGGGCCACGACGTTCGGGCTGATGACGTGGTTGTCGATCTGCTGGACGACGAGCAGGGCCAGCCCCGACCCGAGGGCCATGGGCCACCCCGGGTCCAGCGCCAGGATCCCCCCGGTCTGCTCGGTGGTGAACGCGATGAACAGGGCGGGGAGGGCAGCGATCCAGGGCCCGATCATGGGGATCAGGTTGAACAGCCCCGCCACCGCCCCCACCACCGCCCAGTAGGGCAGCCCCACGATGAACAGCCCCAGCATGGAAGCCAGTCCCACGAACAGGGCCACCAGGAGCTGGCCTCGGAAGAACCCGCCCACGGCCTGGCCCACCCGGTCCAGCACCGCCCGGACCTCCTCCCTGCGCTGCGCGGGGAGCAAAGCCATGGCTCCGCGCTGGATCTTGGGCAGGTCCACCAGGAGGTAGAAGCCGAGCACCATGCCCAGGACCAGGACCAGCACGAGGTGCAGGATCCCCACGGTGAAGCTGAAGATCCGGCCCACGAACTCCCCGGCCACCCCGCCCGGCTCCAGCGACCGGAAGACCTCCCCCACCTCCACGTCCACCCCCAGGCGGCCCGTCACGCGGAGGGCCCAGTCCTGCGCCCGCTGCAGCAGCTCCGGGACGGCCCCCGCGAACGCCGTCATCTGCCCCACGAGCTTGGGCACCAGGTAGCGCGCAGCCACCCCGGTCACGGCCAGGAAGAGCAGGTAGGTGAGGAGGCTCCCCCACACCCTGGGGATCCCCCGTCGCTGGAGGGCGGTCACCAGGGGGTTGAGCAGGTAGACAATGCCCGTGGCGATGAGGAGTGGACCCACCACCACCCGGACGGGGTAGAGCGCGTACCGGTAGACGAGGTAGCCCAGGACGAGGACGCCGATGACCGACCACGCCACCACGCCCCAGCGGGCCACCCTGGCCACACGACGGGTGAACACCCGGTCCCGCTCCTCGTCCACGACCCACACCTCTCGGAGCCTCGGGCCCGACCGAGCCTCAAACATCCATCTTCCCACGTCGGGGCGGGGTTTCCGGGAGGTAGGAGGAGAATGCCGGTGCCTGTGGTGGTGGGCGGAGGAGCCCCCGACCCGTCAGGGCTCGGGGAGGGCGAACACCATCCGCAGCCGGGTGCCGCCGCCCTCCCGAGGGCCGATCGCGAGGTCGTCCACCAGCCCCCGGATCAGCGGAAGGGTGAGGACCGCCTCGAAGGGCAGCTCCCCCGTGTCGATGTCCTCCGGCGGCCCCGACACCTCCCGTTCGGGGCCCGGGCCGCGGTCCAGCACCTCCACCACCACAGCCGTGGCCTCCACCTGGGCCCGGAGCTCGACCGGGGGGGCCTCCTCCGGGACCGCCCCCGCCACCGCCCTGGCGCAGGCCTCCGAGACGGCCAGCTTCACATCCTCCACGCAGTCCTCCGGGACCGCGTGCAGGCGAGCTAGGGCCGCGACGGCATGACGGGCCACCCGCAGGTACTCGGGCTTCGCCGGGAACTCGAGGGCGAGCTCGGGGGCGGTCAGGTCGCTCATCCCCTGGACGCGGCCACGGCCTCGTCCACGGAGCGGTGGATGGAGAAGGTCTTGTTCAGCCCGGTGATGTCGAAGATCTTGAGGATCTTGTCCTGGGTGGCCACGATGGAGAGGCTCCCGTCGCGGTTGCGAGCCCGCTTGAGCCCCTCCACCAGCACCCCCAGCCCGGTGGAGTCGAGGAAGTCCACCTTCTCCATGTCCACCACGATCCGCGCGTCCCCCGCGTCGACCAGGTCCACGATGGCCTGCCGCAGGCGCGGTGCGGTGTACACGTCGATCTCGCCGCGGAGGGTCAGCACGGTGGCTCCCTCCCTCCTGGCAGTGTCCACGTCAAGGTCCACGGGGCCGCAGTCTACCACCGGCCCGTCCTCGGGTTTCCCTCCGCCGGACTTCATCCCGCCTTCCCTCCTCGGTCGTCGACAGAGCAAGCGTCCCCCGCCGGCCGACCGTTGAAACCCCGCCCCGCCCCGGGTAACCTCCCGCGCCGATGCCGCCCGCCTCCCATCCCTCGCGCTCCGGCCACCCGCCTGCCGCAGCCCCCGCCACCCAACCCCACCGCCCCGGACGCTGGGCCACGGTCGCCAGGGCCGGGGCGGGGGCCGTCGCCCTGGCCGCCCTGGCCGTCGTGGCCCTGGGGCTCCCGGCCCCCAACTCCCGGCGGACCCCTCCACCGAACCCGGTGGCGACCCGACCCGCTCCCGCGGCACGGGCGCTGCTCCCCCGTCCGGCCCTGAGCTTCACCGTCCAGCAGGCCGGGGTCATCGCCCTCGAGCCCGGCGGGGCCCCCCGGGCCAGGCGGGCGGCCCGCGAGATCGGGCGGGTACTTTCCGGCTTCTTCGACGCGGCCTTCTTCGACCCCCGGTGGTGGGAGACCGGCCCTCCGGCCCAGGCCTGGGCGGTCTTCGCCCCACCCGCCCGCCGCGCCGCCAGGGCCGACGGCTCCTTCGGCCTGGGCGAGCTGGGGCCCCTGGTGAGCGCCCTGGCCCCCACCCGGGCGGCCCTCCGGGTCGAGCTCCTCACGGGCCCCGGCGGGCGCCCGCTGGCGGCCACCGCCGACTTCGTCCTGCGCGGGAGAGGCGAGCTCGCCTCCGGGACGCCGGTGGCCCTGGAGAGCCGGGGGGTGCTCCTCCTGCGGCCCGTGGGCGGGCGGTGGGCGGTCGTGGGCTTCCCGCGGGTGGCCACCTCGCTCCGGGAGGCGCCCGTCCGCCCGGCCTCCCCTTCCACCCCGGGGCTGGGAGCGACGCCGTGAGCGGGGGTCGGGCCGGGGGGAGGCGGGGCCGGTGGGCCTGGGGGGCCGTCCCGCTCCTGCTCCTCGTGGCCGCCACGGTCGTGGGGCCCGCCCTCCTGGGGTCCCGGTCCGCCGGGCGTCCCCGGGCCCTCCCTCTCCTGGCGGTGGGGACCACCCACCGCGACTCCTACCTCCCGGTGCTGGACCGGCGGCGGCCGCTCTTCGTCCTGGTGCTGGGGAGCGACGCCCGCCCCGGTGAGCCTGTGGCCCGCCTGCGGGCCGACTCCATCCACCTGATCGGGGTGGACGTCCGGCACCGGCGGGCCACCGTCCTCGGCTTCCCCCGAGACGCCTGGGTGGAGGTCCCCGGCTACGGTCGCACCAAGATCAACAATGGCATGGTCCTGGGGGGCCCCGAGCTCATGGTCCGGACCGTGGAACGCCTCACCGGGATCCGCATCGACTTCTGGGTCCTCACGTCGTTCCAGGGCCTGGTCCGGATGGTCGACGCCGTGGGCCCCCTGGAGGTCGAGGTGGACCGGCCCATGTTCGACCGGTTCTCCGGGACCAACTTCTCCCCTGGGCGGCACCGGCTCTCGGGGCGGGAGGCCCTGGCCTTCGCCCGGGACCGCCACAGCCCCCAGGGGGGAGACCTGGGGCGCTCCCTGAACCAGGGGAAGCTCATGATCGCCGCCCTCCGGAAGCTCCGGGCCGACTTCCGACGGCACCCCGCCCTGCTCTTCTCCTGGCTGGCCGCCGGGTGGCGGAACGTCCAGACCGACCTCCCCCCCGCCACCCTCCTGGAGCTGGCCCTCACGGCGGCCTCCATCCCCCCAGCCCGCGTGTCGAACCTCGTGGTCCCGGCCACCGTGGGGACGGCCGGGGCGGCGAGCGTGGTGTTCCTCTCGCCGGGCGCGGCCTCCATCTACCGAGACCTCCGGGCCGACGGGGTCGTCGGCTGATCCTCCCTCAGCTCCAGGCCCCCGAGACGAGGAGAGCCCTCTGCACGAGGGCTCTCCGAGGGACCGGGGCGTCACGCGGTGCTGGGCCCGAGCTGATCCCGCCCGCCCACGATCTCCTCTATTCCCATCCGAACGCTCTTCGCGCGCTGAGGTTACGCGCCTCGTGGCCGGTTCCCGCCCCCAGCCCCCATTGCGTGGGGTCCCGCCCACGCTACAATGGATCAGTCCCCATGGCAGGCGCCACCCGTCCCGCCCAGGTCCGTCCGCGCGCCACCTCCCCCGGCGCCAGCGGTCCATGAGCGGCCGGCCCCACGGCCACCGACCGCCGGCCACGGCCGGCGTCCAGGACGGGAGGCGCTCCCGGTGACCGAGGCCCTCGAGGAGCGGCGCCCGGCCGAGCCGGCCCGCCCCGCCCAGCCGGTCCCGGCCCGCCCGGCGAAGGCGGCCGCGGCCATCGCGCTGGCGGTGCTGGCCACCGTCCCGGGGGTGAGCCTGCGCCTCACCGGGACGCACCTGCCCCCTCCCCTCGCCGCGCTCCTGCTGGGGATGGCCGTGGTGGGAGCGGCCTTCCTCCTGTCCTGGGCCGCCGAGGCCGTCCAGCTCGACATCTCCAGCGGGCTGGCCATCGGCCTCCTCGCCCTCATCGCCGTGCTCCCCGAGTACGCGGTGGACTTCGTGTTCGCCTGGAAGGGCGGGACCTCGGTCCGGCGGTTCGGCGCCTCCTGCCCCCCGCTCGACGTGGGGGCCGAGTCCCCGTGCTCTCTGGCCCTGGCCAACATGACCGGGTCCAACCGGCTCCTCATCGGCGTGGGGTGGTCCCTGGTGGTGTTCGTGGCCTGGTACCGGCACTGGCGGGCCCGCCGGCCGCAGGTGGGGGTGGTCCTCGGCCGGGAACACTCGGTGGAGCTCGCCTACCTCGCCCTGGCCACGGCCTACTCCCTCTCGCTCCCGCTCAAGGGCACCGTCACGCTGGTGGACGCCCTGGTCCTGGTGGGGATCTTCGCCGCCTACACCTGGCGGATCGCCCGCGGACCGGTGGAGGAACCCCACCTGGTGGGCCCCGCCGCCGCCCTGGGGGCCCTGGCCACCGCCCGACGGCGGGCCGCAGTGACGGCCATCTTCGTCGTGGCGGCGGGCGTCATCGTGCTCGTGGCCGAGCCCTTCGCCGACGCCCTGGTGGCCACGGGCGCGGAGCTCGGGGTGAGCGAGTTCCTCCTCGTCCAGTGGCTCGCCCCCCTGGCCTCGGAGGCCCCCGAGCTGTTGGTGGCCCTGGTGTTCGCCTGGCGGCTCAACACCGACGCCGCCCTCGGCACCCTGCTCTCCTCCCAGGTGAACCAGTGGACGCTGCTCGTGGGGACCCTCCCGGTGGTCTTCGCGGTGGCCTCCGCCACCGCCCACGGGCTGCCCATCGACGTCAGCCAGCGCGAGGAGCTCCTGCTCACCGCCGGCCAGTCGTTCTTCGCCGTGGCCGTCCTGGCCAACCTCCGGATCTCAAACCTCGAGGCCGTCACCCTCTTCGGCCTGTTCTGGGCCCAGTTCGTGCTGGGGGCCCTGGTGCCCGCCTCCGTCCACGGCCTGGAGCGGCTGGTGGTCTCCGCCCTGTACCTGGTCCTGGGGACCGCCATCCTCCTCCGGGACCGGGCCCGCCTTCCCCTGCTCCTCCGCCAGGGGCTGCTGCTCTCTCCGGCGGACCTCCAAGGGGCGGGGCGGGCCCAAGGCGAGGGGATGGGCGAGCCGTCGTCGGCCCGCGGGAGGGCGTGAGCGGTGGAGGTCGCCCCCTGGGCCTGGGCCGCCTTCGTCGGCCTCATCCTGTTTCTCCTCGCCCTCGACCTCTTCGTGTTCCACCGCGAGGCCCACGAGGTCTCCTTCGTGGAGGCCACGGCCTTTAGCGTCTTCTGGATCGTGTTGGGCCTGGGATTCGGGGGGCTGGTGTTCCTGTGGCTGGGGCCGACCGCTGGGGCCGAGTACCTAGCCGGCTACCTCATCGAGAAGAGCCTCTCGGTAGACAACATCTTCGTCTTCGCTCTGATCTTCAGCTACTTCGCTGTCCCCCCCAGATACCAGCACCGGGTCCTCTTCTGGGGCATCCTCGGGGCCCTCATCTTCCGGGCCGCCTTCATCGCCGGGGGGGCGGCCTTCCTGGAGCGCTTCCACTGGGCCATCTTCGTCTTCGGGGGCCTGCTCGTCATCACCGGGATCCGCATGGCGTCCCACCGCCACGAGGAGATCCACCCTGAACGGAACCCGGTCCTGCGGGCCTTCCGGCGGGTGGTACCCATGACCCCCTCCTACCGAGGCCAGCGGTTCGTCGTGCGGGAGCGGGGCCGGGTCATGGCCACCCCCCTCATGGCCGTCCTGGTGCTCGTGGAGACCACGGACATCGTCTTCGCCGTAGACTCCATCCCGGCCATCTTCGCGGTCACCCGCGACCCGTTCATCGTGTTCTCCTCGAACGCCTTCGCCATCCTCGGGCTCCGTGCGCTGTACTTCATGCTGGCTGGGATGATCCGACGCTTCACCTACCTCAGGTACGGACTGTCGGTGATCCTTGTGTACGTGGGGGTCAAGATGCTCCTGAGCGAGATCTACCCCATCCCCATCTGGGCCTCGCTCGTCGTGATCGCGGTGGTGATCGGCGCCTCGGTCGCGGTCTCTCTGGTCCGCACCGCCCGGGCCTCGGTGGCCGCCGAGGCGGCTCCTGCGGATCCGGAGGTCGAGGGAGGCCCCCGACGCCCGTGAACGTCCTGGTCTCCGCCGTAACCCGACGCGTGGAACTCCCGCTGCCGCCCGAGACCGGCCGAGGGGACGCTCTGGGCGGGGACCAGGCCCACGCGGCCGTCTAGCGAGTGGCGGAGGGGCTCCGGACCCGAGGGTTCGCCGTGGCGGCCCGGGTCTTGCACGGTTCCCCGGCCAGCGCCCTCCTTAGGAAGCCCACACCACGGGGGCCGGCCTCGTCGCGGTGGGGTCACGAGGGCTGAGCGGCCTCCGGAGGGTGCTGGGAAGCGTCAGCGACAAGGTACCCTGCCACGCCCCGGCCACCCTCGTCCGCCGCTGAGCGGCCACGGCTACCATCGTCCCGGGGTGGACGCGCGGGCGTTCGTGGACGAGCTGGCCCGGCTGCCGGGCGGGGCCGAGAGCCTGGCCCACGTCGAGGTGCTCGAGCCCAGGGAGCCCGTGCTCGAGCCGTTCCCGGACCTCCCGGAGGTCCTCCAGGCCCGCCTGGAGCTCCTCGGGATCCGGGGGCTTTACCCCCACCAGCGGCTGGCCCTGGACCTCCTCGAGCGTGGGGCCAACGTGGTCCTGGCCACGGGGACGGCCTCCGGGAAGACCCTCGTCTACAACCTCGCCTTCGCCCGTACGGTCCTGGCCGAGGAGAAGCGCACCGCCCTCTACCTCTACCCCACCAAGGCCCTGGCCCGGGACCAGCTCCGGCAGATCCGCGACCTCAAGCTCCCCCAGATCCGGGCCGCGGTCTACGACGGGGACACCCCCCAGGCCGAACGCCCCCTGATCCGACGCAACGCGAACCTCGTGCTCTCCAACCCCGACATGCTCCACGCGAGCATCCTGCCCAACCACCGCCAGTGGGCCGACTTCTTCCTGCGCCTGGCCCTGGTCGTGGTGGACGAGGCCCACGTGGCCCGCGGCCTGTTCGGGTCCCACGTGGCCATGATCCTCCGCCGGCTCCGCCGGTTGGTCGCTCACTACGGCGGGTCCCCAGCCTTCGTCCTGGCCTCGGCCACGGTGGGCAACCCCACGGAGCTGGCCGAACGCCTGGTGGGCCTGCCCTTCGCCGAGGTGGCCGAGGACACCTCCCCCAGCGGGCAGAAGCTCTTCGTCCTGTGGAACCCGCCCTTCGTGGACGAGGAGCTCGGGCTGCGCCGGAGCGTGATCACCGAGGCTGCCTGGCTCCTGCGGCGGCTGGTGGAGGGGGGGACCCGGACCATCGTGTTCTGCCGGTCCCGGCGGGCCGCCGAGCTCGTGGCGGAGTTCGCCCGGCGGGAGCTCCCGGGCGCCCTGCGGGCCCGGGTCAAGGCCTACCGCGCCGGCTACCTCCCGGGCGAACGGCGGGAGCTCGAGCGGGCCCTGGCCTCGGGGGAGCTCCTGGGGGTGGCCGCCACCACCGCCCTGGAGCTCGGGATCGACATCGGCTCCCTGGACGCGGCCGTGGTGGCCGGCTACCCGGGGACCCGGGCCTCACTCTGGCAGCAGGCCGGGCGGGCCGGGCGGCGGGAGGGGCCCTCCCTGGCGGTCCTGGTGGCCCAGGACGATCCCCTGGACCAGTACCTCGTCCACCACCCCGAGGACCTCTTCCGGGCGCCCCCCGAGGCGGCGGTGGTGGACCCCACCAACCCCTACGTGGTCCGGCCCCACCTGGCCTGCGCGGCCAGGGAGCAGCCCCTCCGGGAGGAGGAGCTGGCCCTGTTCGGGGAGGCGGCCCGGGAGGCGACCCAGGCTCTGGTGGAGGCGGGGGAGGCGGCCTGGCGCCGGGGGCTCCTCCACCACCAGGGCCGCCGGTCGCCCCACCGGGAGGTGGACATCCGGTCGGCCTCGGGGGACCTGTTCGCCATCGTGGAAGACGAGACCGGGCAGCTCCTGGGGACGGTGGACGAGGCCCGGGCCTTCCACCACGTCCACCCCGGGGCCATCTACCTCCACCAGGGCGAGCAGTACGAGGTGGTGGAGCTCGACCTCCGGGCCCGGGTGGCCGTGGTCCGCCCCTCGGACGCCGACCACTACACCCAGCCCCTGCACACCACCGACCTCCAGGTCCTCCGGGTCCTGGAGGAGGCCGAGCTCGGGGACGTGCCCGCCCGGTTCGGGGCGGTCCGGGTCACCCGGCAGGTGGTGGGGTTCCAGCGGAAGTCCACGGCCACGGGGGAGGTCCTCGACCGGGTGCCGCTCAACCTCCCCGAGCAGACCCTGCTCACCCGGGCCCTGTGGTGGGAGCTCCCCGAGCCGGTCCTGGACCGGGCCGGGGTGGACGCTCGGACCCTGCCCGGGGCCGCCCACGCCGCCGAGCACGCGGCCATCGGCCTCCTGCCCCTGGTGGCCACCTGCGACCGCTGGGACGTGGGGGGCCTCTCCACCCCCCTCCACCCCGACACGGGCCGGGCCACGATCTTCGTCTACGACGGCTACCCGGGCGGGGCCGGCATCGCCGAGCGGGGCTTCCGCGCCGGGGGGCGGCTGGTGGAGGCCACCTTCGAGGCCGTCCGGAGGTGCCGGTGCGCCCGGGGCTGCCCCTCCTGCATCCAGTCCCCCAAGTGCGGCAACGGCAACGAACCGCTGGACAAGGCGGGGGCCGTGGCCCTCCTCGCGGCCATGCTGGGCCGGGCCTGGGGGTGAGGGCCTCCTTGGCCAGGGCCGGGGGAGGTGCTGCCGACCGGGGTTCAGAGAGCGGTGGGCGGCCGGCGACGGACTCGCCCCGCGGAACCGGGGGTGACCTTCCGGTGAGGAGGCCGTACGTGGCGGTGTGCGGGCCCGACCCGGCTTCGCCCGAGGTGGCGACCGTGGCCGAGGAGGTGGGGCGCCTCCTGGCCCGGGCCGGGGCCGTGCTAGTGTGCGGGGGGCTGGGCGGGGCCATGGAGGCGGCCTCCCGGGGCGCGGCCTCGGAGGGAGGCGTGGTGGTGGGGATCCTGCCGGGCCCCAGCCGGGAGGGGGCCAACCCCTACCTCACGGTGGCCGTCCCCACCGGGATGGGGGAGATGCGAAACGCCCTCGTGGTCCGCAGCGCCGACGCCCTCGTGGCGGTGGCCGGGGAGTTCGGGACGCTCTCGGAGATCGCCCTGGCCCTCAAGACCGGGGTGCCCGTGGTGGGCATCGCCACCTGGGAGCTGGCCAAGGGGGGCGTGCCAGTGGAGGCCTTCCCCCGGGCCGCCACCGCGAGCGAGGCAGTGGACCTGGCCCTGCGGCTGGCCGAGGAACGGGCCCGAGCCCGCCGCGTCCGGGGTGGCCGGCCGGACCCGCGGCAGGGGCCGGGGGCACTGGGGCCCCCCTCGGGGAGGTGGCCACCGGGCCCGGGGGCGGGGACAATCGCAGGCGAGGAATGAGCCGGGCCCGAAGCGTCCTTGCGTTCATCGCCCGCAGCGGGAGGCGGGCGGGGATCGCCGTGGCCGGGTTCGTCCTGATCGCAGTGGGGATCGTCCTGTCCCTCCCCCTCGTTCCCGGCCCCGGGTCGCTCCTCATTATCGCGGGCCTGGTGGTCCTGGCCACCGAGTACGCCTGGGCCCGGCGGGTCCTGGACCGGGGCCGGGAGCGGGCCCGCGACCTCGCTCGCAGGGCCGGGAAGCGGGCGCCGTGGCGCCGCCCACCCCGCGGGCCCTAGGCCCCGGGACCCTTCTATACTTCGTTCAGGCGATGGAGCTCGCCTGAACCGCCCGAGCCGGGCTGATAGCTCCTACCCGAGCGGTGGGAGCTTTTTCTATGGGCGAGACGACCTACGCGGACCTGAGGACGAGGCTCGAGGAGGCCCTCGCCGCCCTCGCCGGGGCGGCGCAGGAGCGGGGGAGCCCGGCCGCCGAGGCGGCCCGGGCCCTGGCCAAGAAGGCCGCAGAGGGACGCTTCGAGGTGGCGGTCCTGGGGGACTTCAACCGGGGCAAGACGACCTTCGTCAACGCCCTCCTCGGAGCTGAGGTCCTCCCCAGCGGCGTCCTTCCCCTCACCTCGGTCGTCACCGCCGTCACCTGGGGCAGCCGCCCCCGCGCCGAGGTCCGCTACCGCGACGGCCGGACCGAGGACACGCCCCTGGAGTCCCTCTCGAAGTTCGTCACCGAGTCCGGCAATCCAGGCAACCGCCTCGGGGTGGAGCGGGTGCTGGTCGCCTGGCCCGCGGACGACCTGAGGGACGGGACCTTCCTGTGGGACACCCCGGGCGTGGGAAGCGTGCACCGACACAACACCGAGGTGGCCAAGGCCGTCCTCCCCCACGCGGACGCGGCCATCTTCCTCGTCTCCGCCGACCCGCCCGTGTCCGAGGCGGAGCGGAGCTTCCTCCTCGAGGCCTCCCGCGTTGTCCCCCGGATCTTCGTCGTCCTGAACAAGGTGGACACGCTCGGTGAGCGGGAGCGGGACGAGGTCCTCTCGTTCACCCGAGCGGTCGTCTCCCAGGCCCTGGACGCTGCGGTACCTCTCCACGCCCTCAGCGCCCGCCAGGCCCTCCAGGCCCGGGTGGCCGGGGACGGCCGCGCCCTCGAGGCCTCCGGCTTTGCCGCCTTCCGTCATGAGCTCCGGACCTTCCTCCTCGCCCACCGGGGCCACGCCCTCCTGGTGTCCCTGGCCGCGCAGGCCCGCCGGGTCGTCCGCGACGAGCTCAACTCCCTCCGCGTGGAGGAGTTCGGCCTCTCGCTCCCCGCGGAAGAGTTCCGGCGGCGGGCCGAGGCGATGGAGCAGCTCCTCCGCCAGGTCAGCCGGGCCCGGGAGGACCTGCAGGTCCTCCTGGACCGAGAGACCCGTCGCCTGGTCGACCTCCTGGACGAGGACCTTAGGGCCCTCGCTGCCCGAGCCCGACCCGCTCTCCTCGCGGAGGCCGAACGCTTCCTCCACGACCACCCCGACCCCGCCCGGGCCCGGGCCGAGCTCCGGGAGCTCGTCCGGGAGCGCCTGCGAGCAATGGTGGAGGACTGGCGGCGCCGAGAGGAGCGCCGGGTGGGGGAGGCCTCCCGGGCTTCCGCCGCCCGCTTCGTCGAGGAGGCCAACGCCCTCCTGGAACGGACCGTGGCGCTCTGCGCGGGGGTCCTCCAGGCGGACCTCGGGACCGTGGCCACTCCCCCGCCCCTGCCCGAGGGCAGCCGGTTCACCTACGCCTTCTTCGAGCCCCCCTCCATCCTTGAGTCCGTCCTGCCCGACGTGGGCCGGTTCCTGCCCCGGGCCGTGGCCCGCCGCCGCCTCCTCCAGGCCGCCCGCGAGGAGGTCCCCCTCCTCGTGGACAAACACGCGGGGCGGCTCCGCTGGGACTTCGTGCAGCGGGTCGAGGCCGGGGCCCGGTCGCTGCTGCGCGACGTGGACGACCGCCTGAGGGGAGCCCTGGAGGGCCTTCGCCTCGGGGCCCAGCGGGCCCTCGACGAACGGGCCCGGGCCGAGGGGTCCGCCGCCGCAGCCGCCGAGCGGGTGGGCCGGGCCAGGGCCCGACTGGAGGCCGTGGACCTCGCCCTGCGGGAGATCCTCCGGGCGGCCGGAGAGCTCGCCACGGGGGGAGAGCTCGCCACGGGGGGAGGGAGGCCGTGAACGGCCCCGACCCCCTCGAAGGGTTCGAAGCGGACCTCGACCACCACCGCGTCGCGTCCGAGGTCGTGGAGGTCCCCCTGCCGGAGGCCGTTCCCCTGGAGGAGCGGGAGGCCCGCTACGTCCTCTACCTCGGGCTCCTCGACCTCCTGGTCGACGCCCTGGAGGCCCGCTGCGCCACCCCTGGAGAGGCGGCCTCTCGCCTGGGGAGGGCCCTCCGCCACCTGGAGTCGGTCCAGCCGGTCCTCCGCTTCGACCTGTTCGAGGCGTCCCGAGCGGCCGAGGCCCAGGACCTCGTGGCCCGAGTGCGGGACAAGGAGGTGGCCATGGCCACCCGGTGGCTCGTCCCCCGGTTGGAGGCCCTGGTGGCGGCGGGGACCCGCCGCCTGGCCGCCCTCCGGGCCGCCCTCGGGGAGGGCGGTGGGCGGTGACCGGGAGGTCCGTCACGGTCCTGGCCGTGGACTGGAGGCGCCTGCGGCGGGCCTACCCGGGCGTGGACGACCGGTCCCTGGCCGAGGAGGCGTTCCGAAGGGGCCTCCGGCTCGCGGTCCCGCCCTCGGATCCGTCCCACCCCACCGATCCCCCCGCCCTGCGGGAGGCGTTCGTGAACCTCGGGGCCCGGCTGGCCGTGCACCGCTTCGAGTACGTCACGGGCCGCGACCGCTTCGCGAGCGCCGCCCGGCGGGAGGCCCTCACCCGTCACGAGCACCTCCGACTGCAGCGAGAGGTCCTCCCCGGGCTCCGGGCCCGGGCCCGACGGCTCCGCGACGAGGTCCGGGCTCTGGAGGCGGCCCTCCAGGCCCGAGGCGTGAACCCGGACGCCCTCGGCCCGCCTGTGGACTGGGGGGCCGTACCCCTGGACGAGGACCCCTCGGGCTCCGACCCCGCCGCCGAGCGGGAGGCGGCCCTGCGGCTCTTCCGCCGCCTGCGGCCCGGACCGTGACCCCCGAGCCGGATTCGCTCAGGGCCGCCCTCACCCTCCTCAGCGGCTCGGGCTGTCCCGTCTGCCAGGCGGCGGACGACGCCGAGTCGCGCTTCTTCGCCTGGTTCGTGGTGGAGACCTACGGCGAGCCTCCCATGGTGGAGCACCTGCGGAGCTCCCTGGGTCTCTGCCCCCGCCACACCCGGCGCCTGCTCCGGGAGGCCCCCCACCCCGGCGTCCCCAACTTCGTCTTCGAGCAGGTCATAGCGGCAGCTACCGCCCGGCTCACCGCGGCCCGCCGCCCTCCCCTGGCCACCTGCCCAGCCTGCGACTCCCGGGACCTCGCCGCGCAGCGCGCGGTCGAGCTCATCGTGGCCGAACTCCCCCGACCCCAGGTCCTCGCCGCCTACGAGGAGACGGGTGGCCTCTGCATCCCCCACGGGCTCCAGGCCCTGGGCCTGGCGGACCCCGGCCGCGGTCGCCTGCTGGCCGAGGCCCTGGCCCGCCGCTTCGGGGCTGGAGGAGCACCCGCCACGGCCCTGGCCGGTTCCGACCCCGACGCGTCGGAGCGAGCCCGCCTCCGGGCTCAGCTCCCGCCGGAGCCCGGCAGCGGCGCCGGCCAACGGCCCGCCTCCGACCACGTGCGGACCCTTCGGCTCCTCCGGGCCCGGCTCCGGTTCCCGGCCTGCCCCCTCTGCCTGGGCCTGGGTTGGGCGGAGCGCCGGTACGTGGACTGGCTGGCCCGGGGCGCCCACGACGACCAGTCCAGGCTGGACTCGGCCGCCGCCCTCTGTCCCACCCACCTCCACGACCTGGTCCGGACCAGGCCGTCCCTCGACGAGCCGGTGGGCCGGCGGGCCGCCTCCCTCTGGATGGGGGCCCTGGCCCGCCTGCAGGCCGGGCTCGCCACCCTCGGCTCCCGGACGGCCCGCCTCCTCCTCCCCCGGACCCGCTCCACCTGGCGCACCCTCCGCGCCCACGTGCGCCACGCCCTCCCTTCGTGCCCCGCCTGCTCGGCCCTCTCCGTGACGGCAGAGCGCCAGGCCGACCTCCTGGCCCGGGCCCTCCTGGACCGGGCCACCGCCCGCCACTTCCAGTCCTCTCACGGCCTCTGTATCCAGTGCGTCCTGGCCGGGCCGACCCTCCCCCTCCCGCTCGAGGTGTCCAGGGCCCGGCTGGCCCTGCTCCGCTGGGAGCTGGAGGAGGCCGCCCGCAAGCAGGCCTGGTCCTTCCGGCACGAGGACCCGGGCCCGGAAGGCACTGCCTGGCTGCGGGCAGCCGCCGTCCTCGACGGGAGGGTGTTCCTGGGCGGACCGCCCGCCCGGCCCTGAGGGCTCGCCGGGCCGGTGGGCCTCCTGGCAGCTCCCGGGGAGCGCGACGGGCCGTCAGGCCCGGACCCGCCGGAGCACCCCTCGCAGGGTCGCCCGCTCCCCCGGCGTGAGCCCCGCGAGGAGCAGGGCCACCGCGTACGCTGCCACCCCCGCCGCCCCGCTCCCCACCAGGTCCACGGCCCAGCCCCGTCCCCCGAGCAGGGCGTGGACGAGCCCCGTGACGGCCGCCCCCACCGCGGTCGGCCCCAGGAGCCTGCGGTGCGCCCGTCCGAAAGGCTGGATTCGGACGAACCGCCACACGAGGTAGAGCCGGCCCAGGTTGGAGGCCACCATCGTGAGGGACTGGGCCACGGCCGCCCCCTCCATCCCCACCAGGGGCGAGAGGGCGGCAGCCACCCCCAGGTCCAGGAGGAAGGACAGGGCGTACACCACGAGGTCCCACCCCGTCCTCCCCACCATGACGAGGATGAACCCCACGCCCCCCACGGCCACGTTCACCGCCTGGCCCACCAGGACCACCCGCAGG
This sequence comes from Actinomycetota bacterium, assembly GCA_035573915.1. Classification (GTDB taxonomy): domain Bacteria; phylum Actinomycetota; class UBA4738; order UBA4738; family UBA4738; genus DATLZQ01. The sequence goes on from DATLZQ010000011.1 coordinate 21,579, forward strand.
GCCGTGGCCCCCTCCTCGAACCCCGCCCCGAAGGCCCGCAGCACCGAGCCAGGGAGGACGGCCAGGACGAGGAGCAGGGGGACCGTCCCGGCCAGGACCCACCGGCTCAGGGCCTTGTACAGCTGGTCCAGCCGCTGCCGTTCGCCTCGGGCGTGGAGGTCCGCCACGAACGGGCTGAACATGTAGTTCACGGCCACGAGGAGGAGCATGAGGGCCTGCCCCACCCGGACCACGGCCGCGTACACCCCAAGCTCCCGCTCCCCCACGAACCTGGCCAGCACGAAGTAGTCCGTCCAGAACAGGAGCTGGGAGAGGAGGGCTGCCGGGGCCCGAGGGGCGCCGTAGCGAAGCAGGGCCCCCACCTCCCCCCGCTCCCCGGGGACGCGGGGGAAGGCCGCCGTCTCCCGCTCCCACGCGTACCAGGCGGCCGCCGTGGCCAGGGCCCACGACCCCGTGTAGGCGAGGACGGCGGCGGCCGCCGTCCGGGAGACCGTCCAGGCCAGCAACATGAGCGCCACCCAGGCCGCCGGCTGTCCCGCCCAGTAGATCCACAGGGTGTGCCGCATGACCTTCAGTCCCCTGGTGGCCCCCAGGTAGACCTGGGCCAGGGCCACGAACAGCAGGGCCCAGGCGGCGGCCCGGAACGCCGCCCCCG
>DATLZQ010000012.1:0-7790 GCA_035573915.1 Actinomycetota bacterium
TCCAGGCTGAGGTACCGGCGGTCGGCCACGGCCCACTCGTCGTCCTGCTCGACGAGAAGCATCCCCACGAGTCGCAGGAGCGAGCGGCGGTCGGGGAAGATCCCCACGACGTTCGTCCGGCGCTTCACCTCCTTGTGGAGCCGCTCCAAGGTGTTCGTGCTGTGAAGCCGCCGGCGGCGCTCGGCGGGGAAGTGGAAGTGGGCCAAGAGGTCCTCGGCCGCCTCAGTCAGCAGCTCCGCGGCTTGCGGGAACCGCGGACGGAGCCCCTCGGCCACCCGATCGAGCTGGGCCATGGCCGAGGAGTGGTCGGGCTGGGCGAAGATGGTCCGGACGAACGCCGCCACGGCCTGCTGGGCGGCCTTGGGTACGAGGGCCAGGAGGTTCTCCGTTAACCGGCCCTCGGCCCGCCAGATCATGGGGGCGGCCTGGAGAGCGATCCAGAGATGTCAGAGGGGGGCGCCAGACTCTCCCCGACCCCAGTGCACATGAGAGGAAGCGGCTGTGGACCTTGCCGTCGTGAGAGGAGAACAGGGGCACCGACTCCGTGGCCCCTGGCCGGAGGCCACGCTCGTGAACGGGTTCCTCGAGCACCTCGAAGCTCGGGCGTTCTCGCCCGCAACGGTCCGGGCCTACGCCTACGACCTGCTGAACTTCACCCGCTTCCTGCACGAGGACGACCTCACGCTGACCGAGGTCAACCCGAGCGATCTGTTCGACTACCTCGACTGGCAGGCCCGCCGCGGACCTGTGGGCGGGAGGAAGGTGGTGCGCCTGGCCGAGGCGCGCGGGGCGGCCCCCGCCACGATGAACCGGAGGATCGCAGCGATCCGGGCGCTGTTCGAGTTCCTGGTGGTCACCGGACACCGATCGACCAATCCCGTCCCGGCCCCCCGACGGGCCTCCGGGCTTCGCGTGCCGCGGCGCGGTCTCCTCGGCCATCTCGGGTCCGGACGACCACGTCGCGGGGGCCGGCTCATCCGTCAGCCCCGGCGGCTTCCCGAGAGCCTCGACCGATCAGAGGTTGAGGCGTTCCTGGCCGACCTCGACACCCACCGGGACCGGGCCATGGCCCTCGCGATGGTCCTGGGCGGCCTGCGGGCCGGCGAGGTCCGCTCGCTGCTGCTCTCGGACGTGGACATGGGGCTGCGGCGGGTGCGGGTGGTGGGCAAGGGTCGCCGGGAACGCATCGTGCCCCTGGACCGGGCGTTCTTCTCCGAGCTGGCCGCCTACCTGCGCACCGAGCGTCCTCCAGGATGCCCCACCCGGGAGTGCTTCGTGGTGCTGCGAGGCCCCACGGCCGGCCAGGCCCTGACCGAGGCCGGGATGCGACGGATCTTCAGGACCCACCGGGCCCGTTCGGGGGCGACCAGGGTGAGGCCGCACCGGCTGCGGCACACCTACGGTACCGAGCTCGCCCAGGCCGGGATCGACCTGCTGGTGCTGAAGGAGCTGATGGGCCACGCCCATGCAGAGACCACCGCCGCCTACGTGCACCTATCGCCAGAGGTGCTCGCCACCGAGTACGCCAGGGCCAGGGAGGCAGGCACGTGACCCTCGCCCACGCCCCCTCGTCCCCGCTCGAGCGGGGGATGGACCTGCTCAGCCTCTACGAGGCCCATGTGGCCTCCCTGCCCATCAACCAGGGCTGCCGGTGGGCCAGGCGGCGGGCCGCCCGTCGCTTCCTGGGACGCCATCCGGACCTGGAGGCCTGGATGAGGAGGCCGACGCCCGCCCGGCTCCTCGACCTGCATCGAGCCCACGCCTGGCCGTTCGTGGTGTGGTGCTTCGTGGCTGGGCACCTCCGGCCCGACGTCGAGCTGCTGCTCGCAAAGCCCGGAGGCGTCGAGCTCTCCTCGGTCTGGAACGCCGCCCATCCCGGTGACGCCGCGCGGATGGCCGAGGTCGGCCGGCGGCTTGGGTGGAGCGCCAACTGGACCCGCCAGGTCTGCCAGCACGCCCTCCCGGTGGTGTGCCTGGCGGCCGGGAAGGGCTTGAGCGACCTCGCCGACGAGGACCTAGCCCGGTTCGTCCGCGACGTGGAGGAGGCCCCACGCCTCAGCCCCTCGGCCCGGTTCCACGCCTCGAAGCGTCTGTTCGCCATCTGGCAGGCCTGCTGGGAGCTTCACATCACCGAGACCCCGCCCAGGCGGGCCGGCCGCCCGGCCCTCTCCCCGGTCGAGCACGCGGAAGGCATCGCCCAGCCGGAGATCCGCCGGGAGGTCGTCCGGTACGTGAAGACAATCAGCACCGTCCTCCGGCCGGCCACGGTCAAGGCGCGGACCAAGGCGGTCCGGGTGTTCGTGGACTGGCTGGCCGAGCACCACCCGGAGGTCCGCCGGCTGGACCAGCTGAAGCGGACGTCCCACGTGGAGCCCTACCTGGCGTGGGCTCGCACCAGGCCGTGGCGAGGTGCCAACGGGCGGGGACGCAGGGTCTCGCTCACGCTGTTCCACCACGACGTGGTCGACCTCCGAGTGTTCTTCGAGGACATCGCGGCGTGGGGATGGGCCAGCGCTCCCCAGAGCCGACTGCTCTACCTGACCGACCTTCCCCGCCTCCCCGAGCCCATGCCCCGGGCCCTGCCCCCCGAGGTGGACGGGACCCTCATGGCCGAGGTCGCCCGCCTGGAGGACGACTTCGCCCGCACCGGGCTCCTCCTGCTGCGGGCCACCGGGATGCGGGTCGGGGAGCTGCTGGACCTCGAGCTGGACTGCCTGGTGGACTTCGGCTCCCACGGCCCGTGGCTCCGGGTCCCGCTCGGCAAGCTCGGCACCGAGCGGATGGTCCCCCTGGATGCCGAAACCGTTGGGGTCCTCGATGCCTGGATCGAGCGGCGGGGCCGGGTGCGGCCGATGCCCCATCCCCGCGACGGGCGGCCCGCCGACTTCGTGTTCGTCGAGCGGGGACGCCGACCGACCAAGTGGCGGCTGGCACGGGGACTGGACCGGGCGGCCGAGCGGGCGGGGCTGCGCCGCCCGGACGGCAGCCCCCTGCACGTCACTCCGCACCAGCTCCGCCACACGTTCGGGACCAGCCTGATCAACGCCGGGATGTCGCTGCCTGCCCTGATGGCCCTCATGGGCCACGTCAGCCCAGAGATGACCCTCCGGTACGCGAGGCTCGCCTCGCCCACCGTCCGGGCCGCCTACGAGAGGGCCATGGACAAGGTGAGGCTCCGCCAGCCCCTCCCGCTCGCCCCAGCGGGGAAGCCCGTCGTTCCCGAACGCGTGGAGTGGCTCTCCTCCGAGATGCTCAAGACCCGGGTGGCCCACGGGTACTGCTCCCGCCACCTGGCCGCGGGGGCCTGCCCCTACGCCAACATCTGCGAGACCTGCGACAACTTCGTCCCCGCCCCCGAGTTCGCCCCGGTCCTCGAGAGCCAGCTCGCCGACGTGCGGACCCTCCGGGACGACGCGGCCGAGCGAGGGTGGGAGACCGAGGTGGCCCGCCACGGACGGGTCGTCGAGAGCCTCGAGGGACACCTCGGTCGGCTCAAGAGGGGAGGTGATCGCACCGGAGCTGGTTGACCCAGCCCCGAGGGCCGGTTAATCCTCATGAAGTGCACCCGGCACCTCTGCCACGAGGACCCGGGGAGCGTCGTGGCGATGGCCGCCTTCAGCCCGGTGTGGGCATCGGAGACCACCAGCTGGACCCCCTCGAGCCCCCGACGGACCAGGCTTCGCAGGAACGCCGTCCAGAAGGCCTCGTCCTCCGAGGGCCCCACGTCGACCCCCAGGACCTGGCGTTCCCCCCGGTCGGTGACCCCCACGGCCACCACGGTGGCCATGGAGACCACCCGGCCGTCCTCGCGGACCTGGTGGTGGGTGGCGTCGACCCAGAGGTAGGGGTGGCGCCCCTCGATGGGCCGGCGGCGGAACGTCTCCACCTCCCGGTCCAGCTCCCTACAGATCCGGGACACCTCCGAGCGGGAGATCCCCTCCATCCCCAGGCTCGGACCAGGTCGTCCACCCTCCGAGTGGAGACCCCCTTCACGTAGGCCTCCTGAACCACGCAAGAAAGGGCCCGCTCCCACCGCCGCCGGGGCTCGAGGAGGGAGGGGAAGTAGCTCCCCGGTCGGATCTTGGGGATCCGCAGCTCGATGGTCCCCACCCGGGTCTCCCAGGTGCGGCTCCGGTAGCCGTTGCGGAACGCGGTGCGGGACTCCGTTCGCTCGTAGGGCTCCGCGCCGATCCGGGCCCCCACCTCGGCCTCCATCAGGGCCTGGGCCAAGACCCGCACGCCCTCCCGGAGCAGGTCGGCATCTTCTTCCTCCAGCAGCTTGCCGACGAAAGCCTGTAGGTCCATCCCCGACTTGGGCATCGCCTCCCGGTGGCGACCCTTCCCCGGTGTAAATAGACCACGGGCGTAGGCTCCTCCCGAAGAGTCGGCAGACCCGGAGAGGAGGTACACCCGTGGCCGTACGAGTATCGCCCACCGGGCGCATCCGCGCCGAGATCGATGGTCTGTTCGGCATCGAGGGAGACCTCGGCGAGACCCTGGAGCGGGTGGCCCGCCTGTCCCCGAAGGTCCGCTCGATGAAGTTGGAGTGACGGATCCTCCTCCAGTGCTCCTTGGGGAACCGCAGGTGGGTGGTGAGGCGACCCGCCGACGGGTGAAGGTGATCGGCCGGCTCCCCGGGGAGCGGAGCTGCCTGTCGTTGGTGTGGGCGGTCCTGGACCGGGCCAGCCGGGGGTGGCGGGGCGTGGACATGAACCCGCGCACTGTCCGTCGGCTGCAAGACCTTCGACGGGAGCTGTTCGGACCGCCCGGCCGAGAAGACCGGGAGGAGGTGATCGACGAGACTGTCACACCCGCGGCGTAGGATGATCGACGAGGAGCTACGCCCCACGGTCATTTACACCGGAGGTGAGACGCCACCCCCAGCGAGCCCGGAGTTGACTGACGTCCAGGAGCTCAAGCCTTGCCGCAATGGTGGCCAGCGGATTGTCGGCGACGCGTGAAAACTGACCCCTCGGCAACGCTTGAAAACTGACCCCCTCCTGACACCCTGGCTCCAACCAGGAGCCAGGGAGGAAGAGGGTGCTGAGGGTGGAGGACTGGGCAGAGATCCGGAGACTGCACCGCGCGGAGAAGATGCCCATCAAGGCCATCGCGCGGCTGCTCGGGGTGTCGAAGAACACCGTGAAGGGGGCGCTCGCCTCCGACGGCCCGCCGAAGTACGAGAGGGCTCCCCGGGGCTCGATCGCCGACGCCGTGGAGCCCCGGCTGCACGAGCTGCTGAAGGCGTGGCCCGACATGCCGGCGACGGTGATCGCCGAGCGCATCGGGTGGACGCACTCGATGACCGTGCTGCGAGACCGGGTGCGGGAGCTCCGCCCCGTCTACCTGCCGCCCGACCCGGCGTCGCGCACGACCTACGAGCCTGGCGAGCTCCCCCAGTGCGACCTGTGGTTCCCCGACTGTGACATCCCCCTCGGAGCCGGCCAGAACGGCCGGGGGGAAGGTCCCGGTCATCACCATGGTCTCCGGCTACTCCAGGATCCTTCAGGCACGCCTCATCCCCTCGCGGCAGGCCGAGGACCTGTTCTGTGGCCAGTGGACGCTCATCGAGCGCCTGGGGGCGGTCCCTCGGGTCCTGGTGTGGGACGGGGAGTCGGCCGTGGGCAGGTGGCGGGGGCGGCGGATGGAGCTCACCCAGGCCACCCACGCCTTCCGGGGCACGCTCGGGATCAAGGTGGTGCTGTGCACGCCCGGTGACCCCGAGGCCAAGGGTCTGGTGGAGCGGGCCCACCGCTACCTCGAGACCTCGTTCCTGCCCGGTCGGACGTTCACCTCGCCGGAGGACTTCAACGCCCAGCTCGCCGAGTGGCTGGAGCGGGCCAACAACCGGGTGCACCGCAGGATCGGCTGCCGGCCCATCGATCGCCTCGGCGCCGACCTCGAGGCCATGCTCCCCCTGCCCCCGGTCCCTCCGACCACCGGATGGCACCACGCCCAGCTCCTGCCCCGGGACCACTACGTGCGCGTCTCATCCAACGACTACTCCGTGCACCCCGCCGCGGTGGGCCGCCGCGTGGAGATCCGGGCGGACCTGGAACGGGTGGTGGTGACCTCCAGGCGGCGACGTCGTCGCCGAGCACCCCCGGTGCTGGGCCAGGCACCAGACCCTGACTGATCCGGCGCACGCTCGAGCCCCCCAGGCGCTCCGGGGCGACCGGAAGACGCTGCACCTGGAGCGCGCCGAGGTCGACGTCGAGCGACGCTCCCTCGCCGACTACGACCGGGCCCTGGGCGGGGATCTGCCAAGCCCCTCACCTTCGGGCCCTTCCCAGAACGGCTCTGAGGGACTCCCAGAGCCCGGGTTGTCCGAGGGAGTGGCCTGATGCCGGCCGAGACGAGGGATGTGGCCTCGGAGATCGCCTTCCTCACCCGGGCGCTGAAGGCCCCCACGCTGCGGGAGGCCGTCCCGCGGCTGGCCCAGCGGGCGCGGTCGGAGTCGTGGAGCTACGAGGAGTTCCTGGCGGCCTGCCTGCAGCGGGAGGTGGCGGCCCGGGAGTCCCACGGCGGGGAGGGCCGGATCAAGGCCGCCCGGTTCCCCGCCCGGAAGTCCCTGGAGGAGTTCGACTTCGACCACGCCCGTCGCTCCGCCGGGAGACCATCGCCCACTTGGGCACGCTCGACTTCGTGGCGGCGCGGGAGAACGTGGTGTTCTTAGGCCCGCCGGGAACGGGCAAGACCCACCTCGCGATCGGGCTGGCCATCCGGGCCTGCCAGGCCGGGCACCGGGTGCTGTTCGCCACGGCCTCGGAGTGGGTGGCCCGCCTGGCGGAGGCCCACCAGGCGGGGAGGCTGCAGCAGGAGCTCACCCGGTTGGGGCGCTACCCGCTGCTCGTGGTCGATGAGGTGGGCTACATCCCGTTCGAGCCGGAGGCGGCCAACCTGTTCTTCCAGCTGGTGTCCTCCCGCTACGAGCGAGCCTCGCTGATCGTGACCTCGAACAAGCCGTTCGGGCGGTGGGGGGAGGTGTTCGGCGACGACGTGGTGGCCGCGGCCATGATCGATCGGCTGGTGCACCACGCCGAGGTCATCGCCCTGAAGGGCGGCAGCTACCGGCTGAAGGACCGCGATCTCGGCCGGGTGCCGGGAGCGACTGGAACGGAGGACTGATGGCCGAGGGGGTCAATTTTCGGCCGTTGCCATGCCAGGGGGTCAGTTTTCGGCCGTCGTTGACACGGATCGCTGCATTGATGGGAGGTTCTAGTCTGTGAAGATCGCTCGCATCGAGATTCGGAACTTCAGGTCGCTTGAGCAGCTTGACCTCCAGCTTGAGGACGTGACGGTCCTCGTGGGGGCCAATGGCACCGGCAAGTCCTCCGTGCTCCACGCTCTGGACTGGTTCTTCTCGGGCGGATCTCTCGACCCAGAGGATGTAACCGGAAAGGAGATGAGGCGCACCACGGTAACGTCCCGATGATTGCTGACTTTCGCGAGGAGGGGCACCACACTCCACGTTGATCAGGCAGATCGACGGGAGGAGGTGCCCGATGGCGAAGGTAGCACAGGCGGTCGACGAGAAGGGCGGAGCCAGATCCCTCGAGCTCATCGCCAACCTGGCCCGGCTGTTCTGGGACGACGTCGCCGATCGGATCAGCCTGCTGGTGAGGTCCTTGATCGAGGAGTTCCTGGAGGCCCGGAGAACAGAGGTCCTCGGGGCAGGCGCCTACGAACGGACCGAAAGCCGGAACGGCCACCGAGGCGGTTCGTACGCCCGCCGACTCAAGACCAAGTGGGGGGAGGTCCTGATCCGGGTCCCCCGGGTCGCCAGCCGC
>DATLZQ010000013.1:0-51564 GCA_035573915.1 Actinomycetota bacterium
CCTGGATGGCCGTGGCCAGGGTGGTCTCGGCCAGGGCCAGCTCACCGGTCTCGACCAGGGCCTCTCCGGCCTCGGTGAGCAGCTGGGGCCGCTCGGGGTGGCCGGGGGGCAGCAGGGCCGCCGCCCGCCGCAGCAGGCTCCCCGCGGCCGGCATGTCCCCCCGAGCCACGGCCCGCCGCCCGGCCGACGCCAGGTACCGGGCCCCGCGCCGCCCCACCGCGAGGGTGTGGCCGTCGGCCGGCCCCAGCTGCACGCGGGTGAGGTAGGCCTGCTCGAGGTGGTACCCCCGGATCTCCTCGTGCTCCACGACCCGGTCGGAGGGGAGGCCCTCTACCCAGTCCACGAACCGTTCGTGGAGCTCCGCCCGGGTCCGCTTGAGGAGCCCGTGGTAAGCCGCGTCGCGGACCAGGACGTGGACGAACCGGTAGGCCTCGTGCCCCGCGAGCTCGGCCTCGTGGGGCCGGACGAGGTCCTTGCGCACCAGGGTGGCCAGGGCCGCCCCCACCTCGGGTCTCGTCTCCTCCGGCACGAGCTCGGCTACGGCGTCTCGGGGGAAGACCTGTCCGATCACCGCCGCCCGCTCCACCACCGTGCGCTCGGCGGGCGCCAGGCGGTCCAGGCGGGCCGTGAGCAGGGCCGAGATGGTCGGGGGGACGGCGATGGTCTCGGGGTCCCAACGGACCACCCACCCCCCGGCCGAGTCCCGCTCGATGGCTCCCTCGTCGACGAGCATGGAGACGAGCTGCTCGACGAAGAGGGGGTTGCCGTCCGCCGCCTGGACGATGCGGGACCGGAACCGCTCGTCGAGCCCGGGCCCCAGGAGGTTCTCCACGACGCCCTGGCTCTCCTCCCGGGAGAGGGGCCCCAGGGTGAGGCAGCGGGCGGCGGGCCCCTCCTCCTCCCACTCGGGGTGGTCCTCGAGGAGCTCACGGCGGGACGAGCACACGAGGACGGCCGGGGCCCGGGTGGCGGGGTCGGCCACGAACCGGACGAGGTCGAGGAAGGTGGGCTCCGCCCAGTGGAGGTCCTCGAGCTGGAGGACCACCGGCTTCCTTCGGGCGAGGAGCTCGACGAACCGGCGGGCCGCCCAGAACGTCTCCTGGACCGGGTAGGTCCCGTCGGCTAGGCCGATGGCCGCGGCCAGGCGGTCGGCCGCCTCGCGTCCTCCCTCGCCCAGGAGCAGGGCGACCTTGGCCCGGGCCTGCTCCCTGGGGTCCTCGTCGGAGACGTCGGCGGCGGCCCGCACCACCTCGGCCAGGGGCCAGAACGTGATGCCCTCCCCGTAGGAGAGGCAGCGGCCCCGGAGCCAGAGGACGCTCTCCCCGGCCCTGGCCTGGAACTCCCGCAGGAGCCGGGACTTTCCCACGCCGGCCTCGCCGAGCACCGTGACCAGGTGGGGCCTCCCCTCGGCGACCGCTGCGGACAGACTGCCCAGGAGGGTCTGGAGCTCCCGCTCCCGGCCGACCAGAGGGGCGTCCAGCCTCCGCCCCCGGCCCTGCTCGCTCCTCACGGAGAGCAGGCGGTAGGCCGGCACGCGGCCCGCCTTGCCCTTGAGCTCGAGGGGCTCCACCGGCTCCACCGTGACCGCGTCCCGGACGAGCCGGTAGGTGGACTCCCCCAGGAGGACCTCCAGGGGCGGGGCCGCCTGCTCCAGGCGGGCTGCGGTGTTGACCGTGTCCCCGGTGACCAGGCGCTGGCCGGCCCGGACGTCGCCCGCCACCACCTCGCCCGTGTTCACCCCGGTGCGGTTCTCGAGCCGCACTCCCCAGCCCGCCTCGAGGTTCTCGTTCACCCGGGCCAGGGCCTCGCGCATCTCGAAGGCCGCCCGCACGGCCCGGAGGGCGTCGTCCTCGTGCGCGGTGGGGAGCCCGAAGACGGCCATGACGGCGTCCCCGATGTACTTCTCGACCGTCCCGCCGTGCCGTTCCAGGACGGCCCGCATGGCCCGGAAGTAGAGGTCCAGGACCTCCCGGAGGGACTCGGAGTCCAGGGCCTCCCCGAGGGCGGTGGACCCCTTGAGGTCGGAGAAGACCACCGTGACGGTCTTCCGGACCTGCTCCGCGGACCGGGCCTCGGCGCCCAGGTCGGCCCCGCACATCCCGCAGACCCGGAACCGGTCGGGGTTCTCCTCGCCGCACCGGGGGCAGAGTCGGGCCACGGGGGCTCCTAGGAGGCGGGCCGCCCCGCGGGGACCGAGGGGGCCCGGGGCCCGCTACCGGTGGATGGTCCCCCCGCCATCGGCGTTCGACGTGAGCCGGATGACGAGGATGAGGTCCTGGGCGTTGTCCCGGTGGCTCTCCACGTAGTCCGTGCAGAACTCGGCCGGCTTGACCGTCCCGTCGTCACCCACCACGGTGAGGCTGGGGTCGATCGTGGTGTGGGTGCTGGAGACGCAGGCGGGGGACTCCACGAACGAGCCGTCGTCGTCCCCGTCCACGGAGACCTGGTACTTGGTGACCCCCCCACCCTCGCAGGCCGTGCGGTCGCACTCCACGACCATGGTCCACGGGTTGGACCGCGTGTACAGGGGAGCGCCCGCGTCGTCGAACAGGTCCGCCAGGAACCGCACCATGAACCCCAGGCAGTCTCCGGCGGCGAGCCCGAAGTAGCCTTTGCAGTGGCTCAGGCCGACTAGGGTGACCGCCCCCTCGGTGGCGCCGGGGAAGATGAGCGTCACGCAGGTCGGGTGGGTCGAGTCGGTCTCGCACGCTCCCCCGTTCTGGTCGGCCAGGGCCGTCGCCCCGGAGGGCCCACCCACCGTGCAGCTCGTCGCCTCCCCCGAGCAGGAGGCCACCTCCACCTGGACGTTGAGGAGCGTGCACCGCGGGGTGAGGCCGCTGGCCGTGGCGCACAGGGTGACGTTCTCGGCCAGGCTGTGGCTGACCCCGCCGACCGTGACCTCCGTCCCTCCGCTGGGGATGGTGGCGGTGGGCGGCGAGACGCTCCCGGAGGCGGTCTGTTGGCTGAGGGTGCCCTCTCCGTCCTCCGTCAAGGTGACCGCCGTGTCCCCGCACACCGGGGCGGCCACGAACTCCCCGGAGCCGGCGTCGAACCGCTGCGCCTGGACCACCGCGTCGAAGGCCTGCCCGGCCTCCACCAGGGCGCTGGTGTTGGTGGGGCTGACCACGGCCAGGTGGGTGGCGACCGTCTCGGCGGTGATCGCGAGCGACCGGTTGCCCCCCACGAGCTGGAACGTCGAGCCCGTCCCGTCCGTGGCCACCCACACGGTGGCGGGGAGGGCCACGTCGCCCGCTGCGCACCCGGCCGTGAGCTTGACCGAGAAGGCGAGGGACTGGCCGGAGATGAGCTTCCCGGTCCCGTTCGTCTTGCCCGCCACGTGCCGGGCCCCCCGGCAGGGGGCGATGGGGGCGCCCACGCCGGTGCAGAGCTGGACCGACCACCGTTTGCCGGGGACGGGTTCGAGGGCCAGGGACGTGGCCTGGGACGCGCAGGAGGCGTCGGCGCAGAGGGCCGCCGAGGCCAGGCGGGGATCGGTGAGGTCGAGGTCGAACGAGCCCAGGGCGACCGCGCTGTCCGGACCGTTCTCGTTCTTGACGGTAACGGCGAAGGCGGCGCTCGTCCCGGCCCCCAGGCTGGTGGGCTGGAGGTCCACGCTGGCCTTCTTGTCGGACTTTCCCGCGGCGGCCCAGGTGGCCCCCGCCACGGACGCCGAGCCCGCCAGGGCGAACAGACAGAACAGAGTGAGCGTCCGTCGAGCGGCCCCGACTCGGGCCATGGTGATCCCCCCCTCCGCCGGGCGCCCGACGCTACCGGCCCTAAAAAGCAACCATAGGCCTTTCGGAGGACGGTGTCAACGGCGAGGACGGCCCCCTGCCGACCGAGGTCGACGGGGGCCTGGAGCTAGAGGAGAGGCAGGTACCGTTCGAGCTCGTAAGGGGTGACGTAGGCCTTGTAGGCGTCCCACTCCTCGCGCTTGTTGCGGATGAGGTACTCGAAGACGTGGTCGCCCAGGGCGTCCCGGACCAACTCGGAGCGCTCCGCCACCTGGATGGCCTCGTAGAGGTCCTCGGGGAGGTGCTCGATGCCCGCCGCCCGCCGCTCTTCCTCGCTCATCTCGTAGATGTTGTTGGAGGCCTCGGGTGGTAGTTCGTACTCGTTCTCCACCCCGGCCAGGCCCGCCGCCAGCATGACCGCGAAGGCCAGGTAGGGGTTGCAGGCGGGGTCGGGGGAGCGGAACTCGATCCTGGTGGCCGCCTCCCGCCCCGGCTTGTACATGGGGACTCGGACCAGGGCGCTCCGGTTCCGGCGGGCCCAGCAGATGTAGACGGGGGCCTCGTAGCCCGGCACCAGGCGCTTGTAGGAGTTCACCCACTGGTTGGTGACCAGGGTGATCTCCCGGGCATGGCGGAGGATCCCAGCGATGAAGGCCTTGCCCACCTTGGAGAGGTGGACCTCGTCGGTGGGGTCGAAGAAGGCGTTGCGCTCCCCCTCGAACAGCGACATGTGGGTGTGCATGCCGCTGCCGTCCACGCCCATGAGCGGCTTGGGCATGAACGTGGCGTACACCCCGAACTCCTGGGCCGCCTCCTTCACCGTGAGGCGGTACGTCATGATGTTGTCGGCCATGGTCAGGGCGTCCGCGTACCGGAGGTCGATCTCGTGCTGGGAGGGGGCCACCTCGTGGTGGGAGGACTCCACGGGGATCCCCATAGCCTCCAGGTACTCCACGGTCCGCTTGCGGAGGTCGGTTGCCACGTCCAGGGGCGTGAGGTCGAAGTAGCTCCCCCGGTCCAGCACCTCGGTCCCCTCGGAGCTGCGGAAGTAGAAGTACTCGAGCTCGGGCCCCACGTAGAACGTGTAGCCGAGGGACGCCGCCCGCTGCAGCTGGCGCTTGAGGACGAACCGGGGGTCGCCGTCGAAGGGCGAGCCGTCGGGCTCGTAGATGTCGCAGAACATCCGGGCCACCTGGTGCTCGGACTTCCAGGGGATGATCTGGAAGGTCGTGGGGTCGGGGACCGCGATCATGTCGGCCTCCTGGATCCGGGCGAACCCCTCGATGGCGGACCCGTCGAACCCCATCCCCTCGGTGAAGGCTCCCTCCAGCTCCTGGGCGGTGATGGCGATGGACTTGAGGAACCCGAGGACGTCGGTGAACCACAGGCGGATGAACTTGATCCCGCGCTCCTCCACCGTGCGGAGCACGTACTCGGCCTCTGGCGTCAGGCTCACGGTCCCGTCCCCTCCGGTCGCGTCTCCTGGCCCAAGCCTAGAGGCTCTTGTGTTACCCCTGTGTTAACTCCGGGCCCGCCCGGCGGCGTCGTCCGGGCTCGGGCCACCCCGTGGACGTCGGGGCGGGGCCCGCCGCTAGCATCGGGGCGTGTCCACCTGGAGCGACGTCCTCGCCCCGGCCATCGAGGCCGCTCCCGACCCAGCCCTGGCCAGGCGGGCTCTGACCCGGGTGGCCGAGCGGACCGGGACGGTCGCCCTCCTGGCCCGCCCCGAGGTGGCCGAGGCCGCTGCCCGGCTCCTCGGCTTCTCCACCGCGGCCTCCGACTTCCTGGTGGCCCACCCCGAGGAGCTGGGAGCCCTGGCCGACCTCCGGCCCCGGTCCCAGGCCGAGCTCCTGGAGGAGGTCCGGGCCGACGTGGCCCGGCTGGGGCCCGACGCCGGGCTCCGACGGTTCCGCAGGCGGGCCACCGCCCGGGTGGCGGCCCGGGACCTGGGGGGAGCCCCCCTGGAGGAGGTGGTGGCCGAGCTCACGGCGGTGGCCGAGGCCTGCCTCCGGGTGGCGGCGGAGGTGGTCGGGCACCCGGGGCTGGCCGTGGTGGGGATGGGCAAGCTGGGAGGGCGGGAGCTCAACTACGCCTCGGACGTGGACGTCCTCTTCGTCCACGGGGAGACGGGGGGTCCGGCCCAGGAGGCGGCCTCCCGGGCCGCGGCCCGCCTCATCGAGCTCCTGTCCCGTCCCACCCCCGAAGGGGTGGCCCTCCGGGTGGACCCCGACCTCCGACCCGGGGGCCGCTCCGGGCCCCTGTCACGCTCCCTCCCCGCCATGCTCGAGTACTACGGGCGGCACGCCGCCACCTGGGAGCGACAGGCCCTGCTCAAGGCCCGGCCGGTGGCCGGGGACCTTGAGCTCGGGGCGCGGTTCGTGGAGGGCGTGGCCCCCTTCGTCTACCCGGCCGTCCTCCCCGCCTCCGCCATCGACGACGTCCGGGAGACCAAGGCCAGGGTGGAGGAGCACGTGCGGTCCCTCGGCAAGGAGCGGACGGAGGTCAAGCGGGGGTGGGGCGGGATCCGGGATGTGGAGTTCGCCGTCCAGCTCCTCCAGCTCGTCCACGGGCGGCGGTACCCGCGGCTGCGGGACGCCAACACCCTGGAGGCCCTCCGGGCCCTGGCCGAGGAGGGGTTCGTGCGGCAGGCTGACGCCCGGGCCCTGGCCGACTCCTACCGGTTCCTGCGTCGCCTCGAGCACCGCCTGCAGATGGTCCGGGAGCTCCAGACCCACGAGCTCCCCGACGACCCCCGGTCCCTCGAGGTCCTGGCCCGGTCCCTCGGGCTGGGCGGGGCGGAGGAGCTCCGCCGGGAGTACGGGCGGCACACGAGGACGGTGCGGGGGCTCCACGAGCGGCTGTTCTACCGGCCGCTCCTCGAGGCCTTCGCCGGGCCCGCTGCCCCCCGCCCCGGCGTGGACCGGGCGGCGACCGAGGAGCTCCTCACGGCCCTCGGGTTCTGGGCTCCGGACCGGGCCTACGAGACCCTCCGGGACCTTGTGGACCCCTCGACCCGGGTGGGGAGGGTCCTGGGGACCCTCCTCCCGGTGGTGGCCCCGCCCCTGGCCCTGGCCCCCCACCCCGACACCGCCCTGGTCCGGTTCTCCCGGGTGGCCGAGGCCCTCGGGGCGGCGCAGGACGCGGAGGAGCTGGCCGACACCCTGGCCGACCGGCCCGACGCCGCCCGGCGCCTGGCGTCCCTGGTGGCGGTGAGCTCGGCCTTCGCCGACCTGCTGGTGGCCCGGCCCCGGCTCCTGCCAGCGCTCCGGGACCTCCCGGGCCCCGGCCCGTCGGCCGACGGGCCCGAGGCCGGGCTGCTGCGGGTGGCGGGGGCCTACGCCGCCGGGGAGCTCCCGGTGCCCGAGTGCGGGCGGCGGCTGGCGGACGTGGCCGACGCCGTCCTGGCGGAGGCCGTGGCCGAGGCCGGGCCAGACCTCCCCCTGGCCGTGGTGGGGCTGGGGAGGCTCGGGGGGCGGGAGCTCTCGTTCGGGTCCGACCTCGACCTCCTGTTCGTCTACGAGGGGGAGGGGCCGGAGGACTTCCGGGAGGCCTGCCGGGCCGCGGAGCGGGTCCTGGAAGCCATCCGAGCCCGGGGCTGGGTCCCCGACCCGGACCTCCGGCCCGAGGGCCGCAACGGCCCCCTGGCCCGCTCCCTCCCCGCCTACCGCGAGTACTGGCAGCGGTGGGGAGAGACCTGGGAGTTCCAGTCGCTCCTGCGGGCCCGGTTCGTGGCCGGGGACCCGGGCCTCGGGGCCCGCTTCCTCGAGACCGCGGCCGAGGTGGCCTACCCTGAGCGGCTCACGTTCGCCCAGGTGGCCGAGGTCCGGCGGATGCGGGTGCGGATGGAGGAGGAACGGGTGCGGCCCCCCGAGGCCCGCCGGTTCCACTTCAAGCTGGGCTACGGGAGCCTGGCCGACGTCCAGTTCGCCGTGGAGCTCTCCCTCGTGCGCCACGGCTTCCGCCACCCCGAGGTCCGCCGGACCCACACCCTCGAGGCCCTGGAGGCCCTGGCCGCGGCCCGGCTCCTCGAGGACAGCGTGGCCCGGGCCCTGGGAGAGGCCTACCTCTTCCTCATGGAGGTCAAGACGGCGCTCGAGGTCGAGCAGCGCGTGGCGGTGGACGCGCTGCCCCCCTCCCCCGAGGCCCAGGCCGCGCTGGCCCGCCGCCTGGGGTTCGGGGAGCGGGCCCGCTCCGCCTTCCTCCAGCACTACCGGCGGGTGACGGCGCGGGCCCGCTCGGCCATGGAGCGGGTCTTCTACGGGGACGAGGGGTGAAGGAGGAGGCCCCGGGGCACCGGGCGGCCCTGGCCCTGCTCTCGGTCGTGCTGGCCGGGGCGTGCTGGGGCCTCTCCGCCGTCCTCGCCGTGACCGCCTTCGAGCGTGGGGTGCCCCCGGTCCGGATGGCCCAGGCCCGGGTGGCCGTGGCCATGGCCCTCCTCGGCCCCTACCTCGCCTGGCGGCAGCGGGGGCTCCTGCGCCCGCCGCCGGGGGCGGGGCCCGCGCTGGTGGGGTTCGGGCTGAGCGTGGCCCTGGTGAACGCCGCCTACTACGTGGCCATCGACCGCCTCTCGGTGGGGGTGGCCATCTCCGTGCAGTACACCGCGCCCGTCCTCCTCCTCGCCCTGGGGGCCGTGCGGGGAGGGTCGCGCCCCGGCGCCCTCGGGTGGGCGGCGGCCCTCCTCACGGTGGCCGGCGTGGTGCTCGTCACCGGGGCCCTCCACGCGAGCGGGCTGGACCTCGCGGGGGTGGGGGCGGCGGCCGGGTCGGCCGTGACGTTCGCCTCCTACCTGCTCACCGCGGAGGCCGCCGGGCGCCGGGGGTGCCACCCGGCCACGATCCTGTTCTGGGGGTTCCTGGTGGCCGTGGCCTTCTGGACGGTGGCCGCCCCCTGGTGGTCCTGGCCGGCGGGCCGCCTGGCCGATCGCCGGGCGGCCCTGGCCGTGGTGGGGGTGGGGGTGGTGGGGACGCTGCTTCCGTTCCTGCTGACCGTGCGGGCGGTGCGCGTCCTCTCGCCTGCCCTGGCGGGGGTGGCCGCCACCGTGGAGCCCCCCTTCGCCACCGCCTTCGCCTGGGCCCTGCTGGGGCAGCGGCTGGAGCCGGTCCAGGCGGTGGGGGCGGCCCTGGTCCTGGCCGGGGTGGGCCTGGCCCACCGGGCGGCCTCGGTGCGCGCGGAGACGGTGGCCGTGGAAGTGGCCCCCTGACCAACCTAAGAGCGCGTTGTCGAGTGGGACCCTCCTGATCCGGTCTTGCGGGTCGACGGCGTTTCTGGTGGGCCGGGGTGGTCCCCATCCGCTCTCGCGCTCTTATTACGTGCCGGGCCGTCCTTAGGCCGAGACCAGCCGGTAGATCCCCTCGGGGGCGCTGAAGAGCACCGGGCCGTCGGGGCGGGCCCGGAGGGCCAGGACCCCCGACGGGTGGTCGTAGAGGATCGTCGAGGCCCGGACCCCCAGCCGGTCGGCGGTCAGGGTCAGGCGGCGGATCCGTCCGTCGTTCCAGGCCCCCACGAGGAGGGTCCCCTCGGTGGCCGACCCCAGGCCGCACCGCTGGCAGAAGGCGGCGCCGGTGGGGGCGATGACGGTCCGGTAGAGCCAGGCCGGGGGGACGGGGTCGGGGCCGCTGGCGTTCGTGTCCGGACAGGAGGAACTCGGCCCCCAGCCGAAGTTGCGCCCCCGGCGGATCCGGTTCACCTCGTCGTTGCACTCCGGGCCGTTCTCCGTCTGCCACAGGCGCCCGGTCCGGGGGTCGAAGGCCAGGCCGAAGGAGTTGCGGTGGCCGTAGGAGTACACCCGGTTCCCGAAGGGGTTGTCGCGGGGGACGCCTCCCCACCGGGTCATCCGCAGGACCTTCCCGGCCGGGCTCGAGGTGTCCTGGGACCGCGCGGGGTCACCGGCGTCCCCGGTCACCACGTAGAGGAGGCCGTCCGGGCCGAAGGCCATGGCCCCGCCGTTGTGGAAGGTCGCCGCGGGGACGGAGGCCAACACCCGTCGCTCCAGGGTGCCGTCGGCCCGCCGCCGAAGCCGCACCACGAGGTTCCGCAGGGGCTCAGCCCGCGTGTAGTAGAGGTACACCCACCGGCGGTCCGGCCACCCCGGGTCCAGGGCCAGGCCCAGGAGCCCCTGCTCGCCGGCGGTAGCCACCCCCCGGACCCTCCCCCAGAGCCGGTCCGCCCCGGTCCTCCGGTCGTGGGTCCGGACCTGGCCCGTGAACCGCTCCACGTAGAAGATGCGGCCGTCGGGGGCGACGTCGAAGGCCGTCGGCCAGCACGTGGGGTTGGCGGGTCGGCACCGGACCACCGGCCGCCGCCCCACGGTGGCCGCCCCGGTGGCGCCGGAGCCGGTAACGGGACGCAGGGTGGGCCCGGCGTGTTGGGCGGGCTCGGGCCCCGTCCCCACCGACGGCAGGACGAGGAGGGCGGACAGGGCCAGGGCGGGCAGCCGGATCCTCACGGGCCCCCCAGCTTACCCCGGGCCCGGCGGCGTGGGCGGCCCGGCGGCCAGCGACGGCCCGCGAGAGGGACCCCGGCGAAAGCACAGGGAGCCGGCCGGCGGCCGGCTCCCTGTGGCGCCGTGGGGCGCGGAGGGGGCCCTCACACGTCGTAGTAAAGCCAGAACTCCCAGGGGTGGGGGCGGAGCCTGACCTGGTCCAGCTCCCGCTTGCGCTTGTACTCGATCCAGGTCTCGATCACGTCGGGCGTGAAGACCCCCCCCTCCAGGAGCCACCCGTGGTCCTCCTCCAGGGCGTCCAGGACCTCCTCGAGCGAGCCCGGGACCTGCTTGACGGTGGCGGCCTCCTCGGGCGGGAGATCGTAGAGGTCCTTGTCGATGGGGTCGGGCGGCTCGATCTTGTTCTTCACACCGTCCAGGCCGGCCATGAGCTGGGCGGCGAAGGAGAGGTAGGGGTTGCAGGAGGGGTCCGGGGTGCGGAACTCGATCCGCTTGGCCTGGGGGGTCTTGTAGTACACGGGGATCCGCACGCAGGCGCTGCGGTTGCGCTGCGAGTAGACGAGGTTGATGGGGGCCTCGTACCCGGGGACCAGCCTCCGGTAGGAGTTCGTGGTGGGGGCGCAGAAGGCCAGGAGCGCCGGGGCGTGGGCCAGCAGCCCCCCGATGTAGTAGCGGGCCACGTCGGAGATCTGGGCGTAGCCCATCTCGTCCCAGAACAGGTTCTCCCCGTTGCGCCACAGGCTCTGGTGGGTGTGCATGCCCGAGCCGTTGTCCATGAAGATGGGCTTGGGCATGAACGTGACGGTCTTGCCGGCCAGGCGGGCCGTGTTCTTGACCACGTACTTGTACTTCATGACCTTGTCCGCCATGGCCAGCAGGGTGTCGTAGCGCATGTCGATCTCCGCCTGGCCCGCCGTCCCCACCTCGTGGTGGTGGACCTCCACCTCCACCCCCACCTTCTGGAGGTTGAGGACCATCTGGGTGCGGAGGTCCTGGTAGTGGTCCATGGGCGGGAGGGGGAAGTAGCCCTCCTTGTAGCGGGGCTTGTAGCCCTTGTTGCCCCCCGGCTCCTCGGCCCCGCTGTTCCAGGCCCCCTCCACGGCGTCGATGTGGTAGTAGCCCTCGTGCTCGTTCTGGTCGAACCGGATGGAGTCGAAGATGTAGAACTCGCACTCCGGGCCCCAGTAGCTCACGTCCGCGATCCCCGTCTGCACGAGGTGGGTCTCGGCCTTGCGGGCGATCCACCTGGGGTCCCGGGTGTACATCTCGCCCGTGATGGGGTCCTTCACGAAGCAGTGGATGGCCAGGGTGGGCACGGCCAGGAAGGGGTCGATGTAGGCCGTGGTGGGGTCGGGGACCAGGAGCATGTCCGACTCCTGGATCTCCTGGAACCCTCGGATGGACGACCCGTCGAAGCCGTACCCGGCCTCGAACCCCTCCTCGGTGAGCTCGCTCACGGGGATCGAGAAGTGCTGCATGAGGCCAGGGAGGTCGCAGAACCGGAGGTCCACGATCTGGACGTCGTGGGCCCTGGCCAGGTCGAGCACGTCCGTGGGCGTCTGGGTCCTGGGTCCGCTCATGCCTCTTCCCCTCCTCCTTCCGGTACCGGGCCGGAGCGTAGCGGCCGCCCATTTCGGCCCCGTTTCCGCTCGGTTAATTCCGTGTAACGGACGGAGGGCGCCACCCGCTATCCTTTCCCGGCTCCGGCCGGCCGGGAGGGGCCCGGCCGCCCGCGGAGGGGAGGGGTCATGCCCGAGTACCGAGAGGTCAGGAACGAGCGGTTCTACCTGAAGGAGCCGGGGACCGAGCGGCTCCGCAAGACCGCCTCCGGGCGGCTTCGCCACCTGCTGGCCACGGGGTGGCGGGAGGTGGAGCGGTGGTACAGCCCGCAGTACGTGACGGTGAGGATGGAGCGCTCGGGCCACCCACCCCTCGCCGCCAGGTTGCCCAAGGTCGAGGCCCGGCGGGGGCGCGGGGGCCAGGCCGGAGCGGGCTCGCGCTCCTCGGGCCGCTCCCGCGGCCGTCGAGGCGGGCCCGCGGGCCCGGGAGCCTAGCGCTTCCGGACCTGGTATGCTGGGCCCGCGGACGGCGAGCGCCGTCCGCTGAGGTTTCGTTCCCGAGCGGCTCCTTCCAGGTCTCCGCGGGCGAACCCTCGCCAGCCCACGCGGTCCGCGGCCGTCGCGGGCCCGGAAGGAGAACGCATGAGCTCAGCACCCGTGGACGGTCCCCGGCCGTCCTTCACCGACCTCGGCGTGCCCCCCGACCTGCTCGAGGTGTTGCGGTCCAGGGGGATCCAGGCCCCCTTCCCCATCCAGGCCCTGGTCCTCCCCGACGCCATGGCGGGCGTCGACGTCCTGGGCCGGTCCCACACGGGCTCCGGCAAGACCCTGGCCTTCGCCCTCCCCGTGGTGGAGCGCGTGACTCAGGCCGACGCTCCGCCCGCCGCCCTGGTTCTGGTCCCCACCCGCGAGCTCGCCCAGCAGGTGGTGGGGGAGTTCCGGCCCCTGGCGGGGCGGCGGGGGCTCCGGGTGGCCGTGGCCCACGGCGGGGCCCCCCTGCGGCCCCAGGCCCGGCAGGCGGGGGCCTCCCACGTGCTCGTGGCCACCCCCGGGCGCCTGGAGGACCTGGCTTCCCGCGGGCTGGTGCGGCTCGGGGGCGTGCGGGTCCTCGTGCTCGACGAGGCGGACCGGATGCTGGACCTCGGGTTCCGACCCCAGGTGGAGCGGTTGGTCCGCCGCCTTCCGGCCCGGCGCCAGACCATGTTCTTCTCGGCCACCCTGGACGGGGAGACCGGGCGCATGGCCCGGGCCTTCACCCACGACCCCCGGACCCACGTCGTGGAGGGCGGGCCCACCGTGGAGCAGGCCGAGCACCGGTTCCTGCCCGTGACCGAGGGGAACAAGGTCCGGGCCCTGGTCGAGCTCCTCTCCTCCGAGGAGGGCCGGGCGCTCGTGTTCGTGCGGACCCGGCGGGGGGCCGAGCGCCTGGTGGCCCGGCTCCGGGCCCTGGGCGTGGAGGCCGAGGCCATGCACGGGGACCTGAGCCAGGCTGCCCGGGAGGAGGCCCTGGCCCGGTTCGCCCGTGGCCGGGCTCGCACCCTGGTGGCCACGGACGTGGCGGCCCGGGGCCTGGACGTGGAGGGGATCGCCCGGGTGGTGAACTTCGACCCGCCGGAGAGCGGCGAGGCCTACGTCCACCGGGTGGGTCGGACCGCCCGGGCCGGCCGCTCCGGCCAGGGCGTCACCCTGGTCCTCCCGGACCAGCAGGCCGACGTGGGGCGCATCGCCCGCCAGCTCGACCTGGGGGCTCGGTTCGAGGAGGCGGGGCTGGTGCTCGCCCCCCCGAGGGTCGTGTACGCCTCGGCCCGCGGCCGCCGCTCCCAGCTGGCCGGCCGCCGGGGTCGGCGGTTCTGAAGGGAGCTCGCCGGCGCCGCCCGCCTGCGGCCGCCCGGGAGCCGGCCCGTCGCGAACGGGGGAGGCCCGGGGCGGCAGGCCCGGAGGCCGCGTGCTCAGGCCTCGCCGGGGTGGGGCTCCCCCGGCTCCACGGCCCGGTACCCCACCCCGCGGACGGTCTGGATGAGGCCCTCGTGCTCCGGCCCGAGCTTGGCCCGGAGCCGGCGGATGTGGACGTCCACGGTCCGGGTCCCGCCGTAGAAGTTGTAGCCCCACACCTCGGAGAGCAGCTGGCCCCGGGTGCAGACCCTCCCCGGGCGCTGGATCAGGAACCGCAGCAGCTCGAACTCCTTGTAGGTGAGGTCGAGGACCCGGCCCGCCACCACCACCTGGTAGGTCTCGGTGTTCATGGCCAGGGGACCGAGGCGGAGGACCGCCTCGCCCGCCCCCCCGGTCCGCCGGAGGAGCATGGCCAGCCGGACCCGGAGCTCGTCGGGTCCGGTGCCGGGGAGGACCAGCTCGTCCGCCACCTCGTGCCAGGGGAAGCGCTCCAGGTCCCCCCGGGCGCAGAGGACGAGGGTGGGGAGGCGGGAGCCGCTGGCCACCATGGCGCTCAGGAGGCCATAGGCCCGTTCGGCGTCCTGCGCCGCGTCGACCACCACGGCCGTGGGGGCCACCTCGGCCAGGTGGAGGAGGGAGTCGACCTCGAGGGGCTGAGTCTTCACGTCGTGGCCCACCGCGTGGAGGGAGGGGAGGGCCTCGGCAGGGGAGCGGTCCGTCAGGAAGGCGATGCGGCCCACATCGGGGGCGAGGGTAGCAGAAGGACCATGCCGGGGAGAGCGGAAATGGCCATCCCGCGGAGAGCGGACCGGCCACGTCGCGGAGAGCGGAAACGGCCCCCCGCAGTAGGCTACGGTCGTGGCAAGCGCGCGTCTGCTCCCCGTGCCCGATCCCCTGCGGCCCTCGCCCGCCGCGGCCAGGGCCCTCCGGGCCCTGTCCCGTCCCTACCGGGTCCCGGCGGAGCCCTTCGAGGTGCGGACCCGGGACGGGCTCCGGCTCCGGGGCCACCGGCTGGGCCGGGGACGGACGGCCCTCGTGTTCTGCCACGGGTTCCTGGGCTGGCACCGCAAGCCGAGGCTGGTCCGGTTCCAGGAGGCCCTGGCCGACCGCTTCACCCTCTACGCCTTCGACTTCCGGGGCCACGGGTGGTCGGAGGGCCGCTCGGCCTTCGGGGCCCTGGAGCACCTGGACGTGGACGCCGTGGTGGGGCGGGCCCGGGCCGACGGCTTCGAGCGGGTGGTGACGCTCGGAGGCTCCATGGGCGGGATCGCCGTGGTCCGCCAGGCCGCCCTCCTGGGCGGCGTGGACGCGGTGGCCTGCGTGAGCACCCCGGCCCTGTGGGACGGGCACGACTCGGGGCCCGTGCGCACCATCACCTGGCTCACCGCCACCCCGGGGGGACGGCGGCTCCTGTCGGCCCTGGGAGTGCGCGTGGTCCCGACCTGGGAGCGGGTGGAGGCTCCGGTGGAGGTGGTGGGCCGAATCGCCCCCACGCCGCTCCTCATCGTCCACGGGCGGGACGACCGCTACTTCGACGAGGAGCAGGCGTGGATGCTCTACCGGGCCGCCCGGCCCCCCAAGCGGCTCCTCCTCGCCTCCCGGTTCGGCCACGCCGAGGACGGCTACACGGAGGGCTTCGCGGCGCGGGTGGGGCGGCTGCTCGACGGGGCGAGGGGCTGATGCGGGTCCGGCTGTTCGCCGCCCTCCGGGAGCTGGCGGGGACGGGGGAGCTCGAGCTCGACGCCCCCGACGTGGCCTCGCTCCTGGCGGAGCTCACCGCCAAGTTCGGGGGGGAGTTCGCCAGGGTCCTGGAGGCGAGCTCGGTCCTGGTGGACGGGGAGCCCGCGGCGAGGGGGCGGGAGCTCCGGCCAGAGGACGAGGTGGCGCTCTTGCCACCCGTCTCCGGGGGCTGACCCGGCCGGGTCAGACGTCCGCGTCCGAGGGCTCCTCGGAGCCCGCCGCCCGCCCGCGCTCCCGGAGCGACTCGTCCACGTGGATCCCGCACTCCGTCTTGAGCAGGCCCGACCACCGGCCGGCCCGCTCGTCCTCCCCCGGGTAGACCATCCGAGTGCAGGGGGCGCAGCCGATCGACGGGTACCCGAGCTCGTACAGGGGGTGGTAGGGAAGGCTGTGCTCCTTGAGGTACCGCCAGACGTCGCGGCGGCTCCAGTTGGCGATGGGGTTCACCTTGAGGAGGACGTGGCCCGACTCGAGCTCGGTCCGGGACAGGATGGGGGTGTCCCGCCGGGTCCAGGCCGAGTCCCGCCGCATGGCCGTGATCCAGGCGTCGTAACCCTCGAGGGCCCGCCGGAAGGGGACGACCTTGTTGAGCTCGCAGCAGCGGCTGGGGTCCCACTCGTACAGCCGGGGGCCGAAGGCCCGGGCCTGGGTCTCGGGCGTGTAGTCGCCCCGGAGGTCCACCACCCGGAGGCCCAGGAGCTCGGTGAGCCGGCGCTTGAACTCGAGCGTCTCCCGGAAGTGGAAGCCAGTATCGAGGAAGAGCACCGGCACGTCCGGGCGGATCCGGGTGGCCATGTGGATGACGGCCGTCCCCTCGGCCTGGAAGGCGGAGGAGATGGCGACCCGTTCGAGCCCCGACTCCAGGAGCGTCCACCGCAGGACGTCCTGGGGGTGGCTGGTCTCGAACCGAGCGTTGAGCTCGGCGAGGAGCTCGTCGGAGAGCAGGGTTCGCATGGCCTCCTCTGACGCGGGCCGGGAAGGTGGCCCACGGAACCGAGTATACGGAAGGGGCAGGTCCGGCCCCGGAACGGACGCGACCGGGCCGCTATGCTACCGGCCGGCTCACCCCTGCCAGCCGCGAGGACGGAACGCCATGACCGGAGAGACCATTGCGCCGCACGGGGGCACCCTGGTGGACCTCAGGCTGCCGCCGGACCTCGCCCGGGAGGCGGCCGAGGAGGCCCGTCACCTCCCCAAGGTCCCGGTGAGCCGCCGGGAGCTCTCCGACCTCGAGCTCCTCGCGGTGGGGGCCCTGTCCCCCCTGACCGGCTTCATGGGGGAGCAGGACTACCGGAGTGTCCTCGAGGCCTGTCGGCTGGCCAGCGGCCTGGTGTGGTCGATCCCGGTGACCCTGTCCCTGGACGCCGAGGCGGTGAAGCGGGTGGGCGGGGCCTCCAGGGTGGCCCTCACCTCCGGGCCCTCGGTGGTGGCGGTCATGGACGTGGAGGACGTCTTCCGCCGGGACCGCCGGGCCGAGGCCCTGGCCGTCTTCCGCACCGAGGACCCGGCCCACCCAGGGGTCCGGGCCCTCCAGGCCGCCGGCGAGTACTGCCTGGGCGGCCGCCTGCGGGTGGTCCGCCTCCCCCAGCACGCCACGTTCCGCAAGTACCGCCTGACTCCGGCCGAGACCCGGCGGGCCTTCGCCGAGCGCGGGTGGCGGACGGTGGTGGGGTTCCAGACCCGCAACCCCGTCCACCGGGCCCACGAGTACCTGCAGAAGGTGGCCCTGGAGATCGTGGACGGCCTCCTCCTCCACCCCCTGGTGGGGGAGACCAAGGAGGACGACGTCCCGGCCGAGGTCCGGATGCGCTGCTACGAGGTCCTGGTGGAGCACTACTACCCGAAGGACCGCGTGCTCATCAGCGTGTTCCCCGCGGCCATGCGCTACGCCGGGCCCAGGGAAGCCATCTGGCACGCCATCTGCCGCAAGAACTACGGCTGCACCCACTTCATCGTGGGCCGTGACCACGCCGGGGTGGGGAGCTACTACGGCCCCTACGACGCCCAGAGGATCTTCGAGGAGTTCCCCCCGGAAGATTTGGGGATCACGCCCCTCTTCTTCGAGAACTCGTTCTTCTGCCGCCGCTGCGACCAGATGGCCACGGCCAAGACCTGCCCCCACGGGGACCAGGACCGGGTGATCCTCTCGGGGACCAAGGTCCGGGAGCTGCTCCGGTCGGGGAGGAAGCCCCCGCCCGAGTTCTCCCGGCCCGAGGTGGCCCAGGTCCTCCTGGAGGCCATGGCCGACCGCGCCCGCTAGGCTCGGCCCCGGGCCGAGGCGCCGCGCGGGGCGGGGTGAAATTCGCCCCTTGCCTGCCCGAGCGGGATGGCGGACGATGCCCCCGATGACCGGAGGTCCGGAGCGGACGGGGGGGCGCGGCGCGCTGCTGCGGGGACCGCTCCGGTGGGCCCCCGGTGCGGCCCTGCTGCTGGGAGCCGTCTCCCTGGCCCTGCCCGCGGCCCCCGCCCGGGCCGTGAGCATCCCCTACCCTGAGCGGCCCGACCGGCTCACGGTCAACGGCTTCCA
This sequence comes from Actinomycetota bacterium, assembly GCA_035573915.1. Classification (GTDB taxonomy): domain Bacteria; phylum Actinomycetota; class UBA4738; order UBA4738; family UBA4738; genus DATLZQ01. Next base: position 17,896 of record DATLZQ010000013.1, read on the forward strand.
GCAGGGCCGGGCCGGCAAGGGCCAGACCGTGCACTTCGTGGTCACGGCGGACGACCCCAAGGGCTTCGCCCACCTGCGGACGGTCTCGGTGCGGTTCCTGGTCCGGGAGCAGCCCATCCAGGAGATCGTCTTCTTCGTGGACGAGGGCACCGTGGGGCTGGCCGGACGGAAGGCAGTCCCGCCCCAGGAGGCGGGCCCCGCCGACGCCGGCTTCTTCGTCTTCCACGCCCGCGGGGCGCGCTTCGTCCGCTCCACGTTCGCGTTCAAGCTGATCGTCTCCGTGACGTTCCTGGAGCCGCTGCCCCCGGACTCCGCCTTCCGGGCGTTCGCCGTGGACGACGACGGCCGGGTGGCCATGCGCAAGCGTCCCTTGGAGCAGGGGCCGGCCCTCCTCTCCTGGGGGACGTTCGGGCTCGCCGCCGGGGCGGCCCTGTTCGTGGGGGCTCTGGCCGGGAGCGCCCTGGCCTCCCGCCGCCACCGCCAGCAGGAGCCCTCGATCTGGGACATCGTGGAGCGGCGGATCCGGGAGGAGCGGGCCCGCCCCCCGGCGGCCCTCCGGGCCTGGACCGGGGGAGGGGCGCCGTGAGCACCGCCCTCGCCCGCCCGGGGCTGTGGGGGCTAGTGGAGCGGCGGCTGGCCTCGGAGGCGTCGGACGGTACCGAACTCTGGGCGGGGGTCCGTGCGCGGGCCGACCGGACGGCCTACCGGCCCCGGCTGGCCCCCGACACGGAGATCAGGCGGTTCGAACGGCGTTCCGGCGAGCCCTACTACATGATGGCCAACCCCCGGGACCTCATCCACTACCGGCTGGAGCAGGGGGACTACGAGCTGGTGCGGCTCATGGACGGGACCCGCGCCGTGAAGGAGATCGTGGTGGAGCGGTTCGCCTCTGCCGGGGAGCTGGAGCTCGCCGGGGTGGCCGACTTCGTCACCCAGCTCCGGGCGGAGGGCTTCCTGGACGACCGCTACGAGGACGTGGAGGGGCTCGTGCGGCGGGCCCTGGACCCCCGGGCCGGGCGGCGGCGGGCCCGGGAGTTCGTCCGCTCCCTCACCCTACGCTGGGACAACCCCGAGCCCGTGGTGCGGTGGCTCTACGACCACGGCCTGCGGTGGGCCCTGACCGCGCCCTTCGTCCTCCTCACCCTGGGGCTGGTGGGGGCAGGGGTGGCGGCCTTCGTCGCCAACGTCCGGTCCAGGCTGTTCGGGCTGACCGGGGACTCCATCGCCATCGGGTTCTTCGTCCTCCTCGCCATCCAGTACTTCATGGTCTTCGTCCACGAGCTCGGACACGCCCTGGTGCTGGTCAAGAACGGCCGGCGGATCAAGGGGGCGGGGTTCCGGATCTACTTCGGGTGCCCGGCGTTCTTCGTGGACTCCTCCGACGGGCTCATGATGGAGCCCCGCCAGAGGATCCTCCAGGCCTTCGCCGGGCCCTACGCCCAGAGCCTGGGCGCGGGGCTCGCCTCCGTCCTGGCCTGGGCTTTCCCCAACTGGGCCATCTCGGAGACCCTGTACCGCTACACCGTGCTGGCCTACTTCAACGTCTTCCTGAACCTGATCCCCCTCCTCGAGCTGGACGGGTACTGGATGCTCTCGGACTGGCTCCGGACCCCCGACCTCCGCCCCCGGTCGCTCCAGTTCCTGCGGCACGACCTCCTCCACAAGCTCCGGGCCCGGGAGCGGTGGAGCCGCCAGGACGTGGGCCTGCTCCTGTACGGGGTGCTCGGCGTGGCGGCCTCGGGGTTCCTCCTCGTCTCCGGCTACCTGTTCTGGAAGGTGCTCTTCGGCGGCCTCATCTCCGCCCTGTGGCGGGGCGGAGTCTACACGCAGGCCCTCCTGGTCGTGCTGGGTCTCTTCCTCCTGAACCCGGTCGTCCGGGCGGGGATCGACGCGCTGCGCTCCCTGGGGCGAGCCCTGCGCCGGCGGTGGCGGGCCCTGCGCTTCCGGCTGGAGCGGCGGTGGCGGGTGGAGGCCGCCGAGCTCATCGACGCCCTGCCCCTCTTCGAGGACCTCCCCGAGGACGTCCTCTCCGAGCTGGCCGGACGGGTCCGGCTGCGGTCCTTCCGGCGAGGCCAGGTCGTGGTCCGGCAGGGGGAGCGGGCCGACGCCTTCTACGTGGTCCGCCGGGGCACGGTGCGGGTGGTGGAGGAGGACCCGGACACCGGCCAGGAGGTGCGCACGCTCCGGACCCTGGGCCGGGGGGCGGCCTTCGGGGAGGTGGGGCTGGTGGAGGCCGCCCGCCGCACGGCCACGGTCCGGGCCGCCGAGGACACCGAGGTGTTCCAGGTGGACAAGGGGGCCTTCGACGAGCTCCTGGCCGACGCGGTGCGGGCCCCCCGGTTCGCCCCCACCCTCCAGGCCGCGGCCGAGCTCCGGCGGCTCCCACCGTTCGGCCACCTGGAGCCCCACGAGCTGGCCCACCTCCTGGAGCACGGGGAGTGGGTCAACGTGGGCCCAGGCACCGAGGTCGTCCGCCAGGGGGAGGTCGGGGACGCCTTCTACGTGGTGGCGTCCGGGCAGGTGGAGGTGGTGGAGGACGGGAGGGCCGTGCGGACGCTGGGGCCGGGCGGCCACTTCGGGGAGCTGGCGCTCCTGCTGGACGTGCCCCGGACGGCCACCGTGCGGGCCATCACCCCGGGCCGGCTCTTTCGGCTGTCCAGGGAGGGGTTCGACCGGCTGGTGCGGGAGTCCTTCCGGCGGGGGACCCTCAACCCGGCCGTCTCGCTGGACCGGGTGTGGGAGCACTAGGAGCGGACCGAGGGGGGAGGCGAGGAGCGAGGCCATGGACTGCTGGCACTGCAGGAAGACGGCGGTGGGGGTGTGCCGCTTCTGCGGCCGGGGCGTGTGCGAGGACCACGTCCAGAACCACCCGTACATCCTCGAGCTGTACCGGGGGAGCGAGGTGACCAAGGCCCTGGTCGTGGAGGACGCCCTGTACTGCGGGGCCTGCACCCCGAGGCCGGACCCCCTCAGCCTCCCGGAGCTCACCTGACCCGCCCGGGCGCCGGGGCGGGCCGTGGGCGGGGGTCCTCCCACGGGCCTCGGCCGGGGACGTCCCGGGCCGGGCCCGGGTGACGCCCGTCAGAGTAGCCGCTCCGCGTGACGCCCGTCACACAAGCCCGGGTGACCGAGATCACGGCCCACCGGTATCGGGCGTCACAGAACCGATGGGCCGGAAGACAGGACAATCCGGCCGGCTCGAGCACCGCGGAGGGAGGTGAGCGGCGTGGAACGGAAGACCAAGAAGATCTCCCCCAAGGCCCCCGGCGAGAAGGCGGGGACCGGCAAGCGTCGGGCGGCCACCCGGGTGACCAAGCAGGTCAAGGCCGTCCAGGCGGTCCAGCAGGTCCAGAACGTCCAGAACGTCCAGTAGGGGTAGGCCGAAGCCGGCGGGGCGGGCCCTCCGGGGCCCGCCCCGTGGCGTCTCTCGGCCCGGCGCCCGTGGAGGGGGGGCTCCCAGGGGTGGGCGCAGGTCGAGCGGAGGCTCCGGGGACGCGTGGCCCTGGTAAGGGAAGAGGCCCTTGGCGTACGCTCAGCCCATGGCGGAGGCGGCGGCCCGGGGGGGCACCATCGAGGCGGCCATGGCCCTGACGCCCATCATGGCCTCCGTGCCCCCGGCCGCGGTGCGGGCCTTCGTGGCCTCCGGGTCGGTCCGGCACTACCGGCGCGGGACCTACCTCTTCTACCAGGGCGACCCCGCCGACCACGTTTTCTTCCTGGTCCAGGGGCGGATCGAGGTGAGCTCGGTGTCCGTGACCGGCCACCGACAGCTGCTCACCACCCTCGACCACCCACAGTTCTTCGGGGAGCTGGGGGCCCTCGGGGAGCACCGGCGGACGGCGACCGCCCTGGCCCTGGAGGACTCCGTGGTGTGGGCGGTGGAGGGGGAGCGGTTCCTCTCGTTCCTGGCCGAGCACTTCGAGGCGACCCGGGAGCTCCTCCGGAGCCTGGCCTCCCAGATCCAGGCCCACGAGTCGTTCGTGGAGGACCTCCTCTTCCTCGACCTCAAGGGCCGGGTGGCCAAACGCCTCCTCCAGCTCGTGAGCCCCAGCCTGGACGAGCTGCCGCCGGACGGCGCGCTCCTGCCCTCCGTGGTCACCCACGCCGACCTGGCCAGCCTGTGCGGGGGGAGCCGGGAGAACGTGACCCGCATCCTCTCGGAGTTCCAGCGCCGGGGCCTGGTGGCCCGGGAGGGCCGCCGCTACGTGCTCCGGGACGTGGCCGGCCTGCGCCGGCTGGCGGCCCTCTAGCTCGGGACGCTACCGGAGGGCCTGGGCCAGGGCCAGGGCCTCGACCTCGCCCGGGTCCAGCCGGGCCAGGAGCTCCAGAGCCGCCTGGGCCCCCACCCCCGAGAACCAGGCCCAGGACAGGGTGAGCCGGCTCGCGTCTGGGGCCAGCGGGGAGTCGCCGTAGTAGTCCGCGTAGGCGTCGGGCACGGAGTGCCAGTTGGGGGCGAGGGGCTCGAGCTCCGGCAGGCGGTCGGGCGCACGGCCAGCCAGCCGACCCCCCCGGGGCCCGAGCAGCCACTTGTAGCCGTGGGCGGCCACGAAGTCCGCGCCCAGGGCCGCGGCGTCCGTCCGGAGGACCCCGGCCGACTGGGTGAGGTTGACGAACAGGCGCGCCCCGGTGTCCCGGCACCGCTCGGCCAGGGGCTCCAGGTGCACCCGAAAGCCGCTGGAGGACTGGACCTCGGAGACGGCGAGGAGGACGGTGTCCGGGCGCACGGCCTCGAGGAGCGCTTCGGTCCGGACCACCCCGTCGGGGGCGGGACCAGGGTGACCTCGAACCCCCGCCGGCGGAGGGCGAGCCAGGGGAGGAGGTTGCTCCGGAACTCCGGGGCCCCCACCACCACCCTCCCTGGGGGCAGGGAGGCGGCCACGGTGGCCGTGGCCTCGGCCAGGCAATTGTTAACGCAATTGCAGTTCACTGTCCCGGTCGGAGGTCAGCGATGACGAGGACGCCATACGTCAGCGCGCCGAGACACAACGAGGACGGCGAAGTCGTGCGGATCGTGAGGTGCTCGGTCTTCGGCTGCGGCTTTCTCATCGGCACCATCGGGCAGTTGACGCATGTTCTAGGAGAGGGCGTCTTCGCGCGAGGCTGGACGTTACGGCTGAACGACGACCTTATCTACGATCAATCGCTTGGCGTCTGGCGGGTAGGTCGGCGATATCACCGCTACGGGAAGACCGACCGCCGTCCGCCGAGGCCGCAGAGGGACTGGATTCGGGCTGTCGAGCGAGCCGATGAACTGCGACGCGAAGGACGAGCAGGAAAAAGGATGAGCGAAGAAGAGCAGCGACGCAGGGCGCGTGAAGCGGTGAAGGAGTGGCGAGAATCCTGGCAACGCTACCAAAACCGGCCTCCCGTGCGGCTGCCGACCACGGTTCTGTGCGCGAATGGGCACCAGACTATCCTCGAAACCGATACGCTAGGCCTCGACGTCTGGCATGATGCGGACGGGAAGCTCTGCTATCGCCCGACGGCGGTGTGGAAGGACGAGCGGCCGTGGCTGCGGCGCTCTTGACGTACGCACTGAGCGCACGTACAATTGCAGTGATGCCGCGTTGAGCGGCAGCGTAGGGCAGGTACAACTCGGAACCCGAACCGACGGCGATCTCACCCGGCGCGGCGATGAACGCGCAGCGGGTTGTTCGCCGTTGTCATGTTCCAGCAACTCTCCCCTGAAGCCCTCGAGGCCCGTCGTCGAGCGGCGCGAGCCTCCGCGCGTGCGCGCAGGCAGGCCGCTCGTGAAGCCCTCCTGGTAACCGTCCGGATTCAACCCGCACACGAACTGTCGCCAGAACAGCTTGCCGCGTGGCGGAGCTTCTGGCGCGCCATTCTCGCGGCGGAGCCGGAGCTCCCGCTCCAGAACGGGGAGGGAGGTGACGGCGATGCGTGAAATGGCGAGGCCCCCGATCTCGGGAGCCTACCAACCCGCTGCGCGCTCGTCGTCCAAGACCGCGCCGCCACCTGTCATGAAGTCTACCACAAACAACCCGTGGCTGGCGACCACTGCCCAGTGCGATGACGAGGCGCTCGCGACGTGGTGCGCTGATATCCACGTCGTTCTCGCCGACGCCGACGGCGATGATCCCGCGAGTGTCTCGACCCGCGAGATCGCTAGCCTCATGCTCGAGGCGGTCGAGCGCGAGATGGCGCTGCGCCGCCGGGCAGGCGTGCGCAAGCCCTCGCCGACAGGAGGACTGCCCCGCGACCAAGCCGGTCGTCTACGACACGAGATCCGGCGGCGGCTCGACCTGGTCGCGCTGGTCCGCGAGGACGTTCCCGACCTCTACCAGAGCGGCTCATCCTGGCGGGGCCGATGTCCCTTATGCCAAGCGTCGAACCCGACCACATTGACCGTCTGGCCGGGCAGCGGACGGTGGCGGTGCTGGCGGTGCGGCGTCGGCGGGGATGCGGTGACCTGGGTCCTTGCCGTTCGACCAGCACTCGACTATCGCTCAGCGCTCACCTACCTCGCGATGCGTGCCGGCATATCGCTCGAGAAGACCGTTGCCATGAAGGGAAGCGTGCGATGATGCGCTGCCCGATCTGCGATGCCGAAATCGTCGAGTTCGCTGACGATGGCGCGCTCTGCTTGTCGGGCCACTGGCTGGAACGCGACTCGAGCGGGGCGTGGCGACTGATGTATCGCGATGATGCTGAAGAGTCAGCGGCGCAAGTCGCGACAGCGGATCACCAGCATCACGAGTCGCAAGCGACCCGATTGGTTCGGCTCGGTCGGGAGGCCGAGCTCTGGCATTCGCAGGACGGCGACGGCTGGGCGACGATCGATGCGAACGGTCATCGAGAGCACTGGCCACTCCGCAGTCGCGGATTCCGTGAATGGCTCGCGCGGCGGTTTTACCAGCGGTACGGCTCTACGCCGAATGCGCAAGCCCTCCAGGACGCGCTCGCCGTGCTCGAAGGCGACGCGAAGTATGCCGGGCCAGAGTACCCGGTGTACGTCCGCGTGGCTGAGCACGACGGCGCGATCTACCTTGACCTCGCCGATCCCCACTGGCGCGCGGTCGAGATCACCGCCGATGGATGGCGCGTGGTGACGAACCCGCCCGTCCGCTTCAAGCGAGCGCGCGGGATGCAATGTCTGCCGATGCCACAGCGCGGCGGTAGCCTCGAGCTCTTGTGGGAGTACGTGAACGTTGCCGAGCCCGACCGCCCGCTCGTGGCAGGATGCTTGGTCATGGCGCTGTCACCGCGGGGGCCCTATCCCGTGCTCGGGCTCGGTGGCGAGCAGGGCAGCGGCAAAAGCACAACAGCGCGAGTGATCCGACGGCTGATCGACCCGAATGAAGCCGACCTTCGCTCCGAGCCGCGGGAGGTGCGTGATCTGGCCATTGCGGCAAAAAACGGCTGGATCGTCGCGATCGACAACGCGAGCAAGCTCCCGCAGTGGCTCTCAGATGCGCTCTGCCGGTTGTCCACTGGTGCCGGGTTTGCCACTCGCGAGCTCTACACGGATACTGACGAGGTGATCCTCTCTGCTCAGCGGCCCGTGATCATCACGTCGATCACCGACGTGATCTCGGCTCCCGACCTCTTGGATCGTGCCGTCCTCATCACGTGTCCGACACTCGAGGACGGCGAGCGCGAGCCTGAGGCCGCCTTCTGGCACCGTTTCGAGGCGGATCGCCCGTTGATCCTAGGCGCACTGTGCGACCTCGTCAGCCGCGCACTCCGCGAGCTGCCGCACGTGCGACTTGAGCGCTACCCGCGCATGGCCGACTTCGCCCGCTGGACAGTCGCCGCGCTCGGACGGGACGTGCTCGAGCGCTACCTGGACAACCGCGCTGCTGCTACCAGCACCGCGCTCGAGGCCTCACCGGTCGCCGAGGCTGTACTCACGTTTATGGTCGACCGCGAGTACTGGGAAGGCACCGCGACAGAGCTCCTCGACGAGCTCAACGCTGCCGCCGATGAGGAGACCCGCCGACGGCGCGAGCGGCTGAAGGCGTGGCCGAAGACGGGGCGGGGACTGTCCGGTGAGATCCGGCGACTCGCGCCCGCGCTCCGGGCGCAGGGGCTCGAAGTGCGGTTCCAGCGAGTCGGGCGTGAAGGACGGCGCATCGTCACTCTTGAAAGGAAGGAGACACAACCGTCAGTACCGTCAGCACCGTCAGCACAGGCACAAGACCCGCATTGCGATGCGGATCTTGGTACTGACGGTTGGGGTAGTTCGCTGACGGTTGCTGACGGTCGTGCCAGTGCCAACCGTCAGCATGATTATCCGCATCTAGACGCGAAAAACAGCACTGCGCTGACGGTGACTGACGGTGCTGACGGTCGATCACCTAACTTCTCTGGTGCTGAGGTCGAGCAGCAGGCAGAGTTCCGCTGCCGGTGCGGTGGCGTGCTGAGGCCGAGTGACTACCCGGATTGGTTACAGTGCGAGCGGTGTCGCCAGTACGTCCGCACGAACGACCCTGCCCTTAGGCGTCAACGGGAAGGAGTTCACCGGTGACCCGACCGCGGCAGTGGCTCGCAGAGGTGCACGCCAGGATCGAGGCTGCCATCCGCGACTGGCATGATCTGTTGCGCCAGTGGGAAGAAGAGAATGAGAGGGATCCGGTCGGTGCGATCGCGAAGCTTGACGAACGTCGTTCGCAACGACGGGCGATCGAGAAGACGCTCGAGAGACTCTGGGTTGAGAAGCGCCTCGCTATGATAGGTGAAGACGTCGCGCTCGCTCATCTGATTCTCGCCAAGATGGAAGGGAGGTGATGGCCGTGACCGTTGAGCGACCGGCACTGTGGGAGCGGCAGCGAGGCGAGAGCGTCCGGGCGTTTCACGCGTTCACCCTGTATCGCGATCTCCCGCCGCGGGAGCGATCGCTCCGGAGGGTCGCTGGCCTCCTTTACGGTGACACCCGGGCGACGAACGGGCGACGGAAGAGCGTGCCGGGAAGGATTCAGGCCTGGGCGACCCGCTGGTCGTGGGCCGAGAGAGCAGCGGCGTGGGATGCAGAACTGGAGCGGCACGCCCGCAACGCCGCTATCGAGGCCATAGAAGAGATGCGACGCCGTCACGCCCAGGAAGCGGTCGCGCTTCAGGAGCGTGCGCTCAAGCGGCTCCGCGAGATGCGGCCTGAGGAGCTCTCCCCGCGTGACGTCTTGCTCTTCATCGTTGAGGCCGCCAAGCTCGAACGGATGTCGCGTGGCGAGCCGGAGACGGTCACCGAGAACCGCAACCACTGGGTTGAGGCAGTGCTCGCGGTGTGGGAGCGGCGACGCAGGACGGAGGCGTGCGACGCTCAACGCGAGGAGGTGTAAGCGTGCTGCGTGCCGGGGAGGGCGCACGGCGCGTATGGGTTGCAGGCGTATAAGAGCATCCGTGGCGCTGGCGGGAGTGGAGCGCGCTGGTGGCCGCAGCCGAACGGGCGGCGCGGACGCTGGTCGCCCTGCTCGACCATCCCGACCCCAGCGTGCAGCGGCGGGCGGCCTGCTTGATCCTCGACCTGCTCGGGATCGGGCCGACGCCGACCCATGCGGCCGCGCGGGAGGACGTCCTCACCATCCGGTTCGAGCGGTCGCCCGGCAGGCGTCGGCGGTCACGGTCTTGTTGCGGCACGGATGACCCGGCGTCGCATCGGCACGTGAGCGGACGGTGAGCGATGACCACCGCGATGAGGCACGGCATGGAGGTGACGACATGACGGAGCGACAGCGGACGACACTCGGGGAGTTCGTAGGGATGACGCCAGACGACCTGGCCGAGGAGCTCGGCCTCGAGTTGGAGCAGGCCCGCCGGCTGGCGGCAGAGCCGGTCTACGGCGACGACCTGGCGGCGCCCGCGCCCGGCGAGGAACTCCAGGACGCCCTCGAGTGGGGGAGGGCGATCGGGACCTGGTGCGAGTGCTACGACATCGTCCAGGTGGGCCGGCTGATCGGGCTGGTCCAGGACCGGCTGGGGCGGCGGTGGGTGCGCTGGTGACGATGAGGCCGCCGCTTCCTTTTTAAGGGTGAAAAATGCGGACACGAGAAACGACACCGACCGGGCCGGTTCGGAAGCCGGCCCGGTCGGGGGTACAGGGAGGGGACGGGATCTGCCGCGCTAGGCCTCCTCACCATTGCTGTCGATGAGCGCGGCGATGTCGGCGAGCAAGGCCTCGAGCCGTGACAGGATGTGGACATCCTCGCCGGAGAAGGCGCGATCCCGCTCGAAGGCCTCCAGCGCCGCCCGGGCCAGGAGGCCACCGGGATCGTGCGGGACGGCGGCTGCCGCCAGCGCGAACAGCGTTGCGTCCGGGTAGCCGACCCGCGCGAAGTGTCCGGCCAACTCCAGCAAGGCGAGCGTCAACTCACGCTGCATCATGCGTTCCTCCCTTCCGTGTGACCAGCCAGCCGTGGCGCGCCAGGATCACCCGGGCCAGGAGCGACCGGCTGGTGATCCCGTCGACGTCACCCGGCTGGAGCCGGCGGCCGTGCACCGGCACGGTCGAGCCGTCCGGCCCCAGCTCCAGCCAGCCGCGCTGCCGTCAGCAGCCTCTCCTGCTCGTGCACGCTCGCGCCCCGCCGCATCAGCCGCGCGGTCTCACCATGCTCCCCGCATCACCTGCCCGGCGTTCAGTCGCCGATCCGCGTCCAGACCCCGCACCCCTCGGTCTCGAAGCCACGGTCGGTTGCCGCGATGCGCACGGTCTGGATACTCTCGCTGAACTCGTTGGCGATGATCTCGTCCAGCGTGCCCCCGAAGCCGCTCAGCCGTGCCCAGTAGCAGCCGCCGGAGGAGTCGGAGTTCCGCCACAGGCCGGGAGCGATGTCCACGCCAACGATGTAGATCCCGTCGCTGAAGGGGGCGGTGGGGCTGGGCGTGATCGCCGAGAGATCCTGCGACCATTGGCCACACCGCTCAGATGAGAAGCCGGCGTCCGATGGGCTGATGGTGACGACCTGGCGGGCGAAGGTGAAGTTGTTGGCGATGATCTCATCGAGCGTGCCGCCGAAGCCGCTTAGCCGTGCCCAGTAGCAGCCCTGGGACGAGTCGCTGTTGCGATAGGTGCCGGGCGCGATATCGACGCCGACGCGGAAGGTCCCATCGCCGAAGGAGGTCGCCGGCCCGGGCGCGGGCGTTGGGGATGGTGCCGGCGCGGGGGATGGCGTCGGCGTGGGCACTGGCGCCGGGGGCGGAGCGGGCTGCTGGCCCAGGAGCTGCGCGCCCAGGCGCCCCAGCAGGACGTCGAACCGCTCCGGCCACTCCCCTGGGTGCCACTCGAACCGCTGCCGCTCGAAGTACTGCACCAGGTAGGTCTGGCCGGTGTCCGGGTTGACCTCGGTGAACTCCTCCGAGATCGGGTAGCCGTAGATGGCCAGGCCCCCGAAGCGCTCCCAGTAGGCCCGGAAGCCCCCACACAGGTTGTGCTGCGTCTCCGGGAAGTAGGTGCAGCCCGCGATCGGCTGGGCCGGCTGGAAGGGCGGGGCCTCCTCTCGCCCCTAGGCGAGCTCGCGGCCCAGGAGCCCCAGCAGCACGTCGTAGCGCTCGGGGAAGGCGCCGGGGTGCCACTCGAAGCGGGCCCGCTCGAACCACTGGGTCACCCGGCCGGTAGCCGGATCGACAAATTCCTCGGTCAGCGGGTAGTCGAAGATGGCCAGGCCGCCGAAGGTCTCCCAGTAGGAGCGGAAGCCGCCGCAGAGGTTGTGCCCCGTCTCGGGGAAGAAGGTGCACTGCGGCTGCGGCGCTGGCGCTGGGGCTGGTGGCGGTGGAGGAGGCGCCGGCTGGCCGACGGGTGTGAAGTCATAGGGCGCCGGGTTGGTCTCACAGGCGATGCCGTCCCCATTGCGGTCCAGGTTGCGCAGCCCAATTGGGTCGGCCCGGTAGGCAGCCTGCGCGGCGGCCTGGGAAGGGAAGTCGCCGCAGGTGGCGGCAAGGGCAGTGCCGGCCGGGAGGAGCAGGCTGGCCAGTGGGCCCAGCACGAGCGCGAGCATGACGGCAAAGCGAACCGGGCGCATCGCTCCTCTCCTTTCCGGGTGTGGCCTCGTCATGCCTCGCTCCCTATGCTCGCCCGTTGACGGGAAGACTGGGGTTCCCGCGACGGACAACCGGGAACATCCCTGCCAGTCGAGCCGAAACCGGTACTCGGCCCGCGTTCTTTCCGTCTTCGGTGGCACCACGCGTCGCGTCGCTACCCCGCTGGCTGCGCAGTGCTGCACGCCGTCGGTGAGCACACAGACCGTGACCAGACCGACCTCGACCGTGGTCACGACCGAGACGTCCGCCGGGCGGCCGATCGCCGTGCTCCAGCGGCGATTGAGCCGGCAGTGGGTGGTGGAGCCAGGGCCGGACGACGCCGGGTAGCTCCAGGAGCGCCTGGGCTGGCCCAAAGGGCGCTAGCCCGGGGGGCAGGGGATCGCCTGCCCGTCTCTTGACGGCAGGGTGTATACTTTTGGGCGACAACAAAAACGGCCCCGGCGCTGTTCGGGCAGCCCGGAGCGTGGCCAGGCCAGTCGCAGTGGCCTGGCGAGGCAGAGTGTAGCACACCCTGGCCCGCCAGTCCACCAGGCTGGCGGGCTTTTGCGTTGGATGGGCAAGCAAGCTGACAACATCACGACGGGCGCATGTGGTCAGGATGAGGGCCAGGGTCGGTGACTTTGTGGTACGCGGCAATCGTTCGGATTAGGGAGTGGCATAGTGCGAAGCTTCCTAGGCTGGATGTCTTCTCTCCTGAGGATACGGGCAGGCACGACATCTACATCGCAAGGATTGCCGCCCGTGCCCCAGCCAAGCAGGACAGCAGTGCAGCGGGATGAAATCAAGGCGCGACTCCCGTCGTTGCCGGCCCGCTATGCGGTCGCCATCGACAAGCTTAGTGACACGGAGGTCTCAGAGCTCAGCGCCGCATTACGGAGGCTTCACTTGGAGCCGGGGGGAGCCCTGATCCCGAGGAAAGGAGAAATTGTCATCGGCTGCAAGCGAAAGGGCCGGCGCTACGAGTGGAAGCGCCGAACGATTCGCCAGGGAGGAGGGGGCGGATGGGGCTTGTCTGCTCGCCTTATGCGCGGACTCTATCTCCACCGGTTCTTCCGAAGCCCTGCAAAGTCGGTACAGGTGCGGGAGTTGAATCCGGCTGATACTGGAACCCTTTACCTGACGACGGAACGTCTTTATTTCGATGGTGAAAGGAATATCAGTATCTGGTATGACAAGCTCGACAGCCCGCCGCAATGGAGCAAGGGGGGCTTTCTCGTACTGCAGCGTGGCGAGAAGGATGTTCTGGTAAGAGTGGGCGATGGCCAGGATGCAATGGCCTGGGCCCTGGTCGCCAGCTTCCTCGCCACCTGCCGACGCGCTGGATGAGGGGAGAGACGAGGGCAACTGTCCAGCTGAGAGGAGGCGCACGATGGGCATCGTACCACAGACAGAATCCCGTACGACCACGTTCGAGTCCGGGACCTGAACCACGACCGGGTGGCGCTCAATGCCCGCGTCAGTTCCGACGAGCAGACCCGGGCCGGCACCATCGAGCACCAGCTCGACTTCGCCCGCCGCTGCTACGATCTGCACCAGTTGCCCATCGCCGAGATTTACGCTGACGCAGACATCCGATACACTGACATGTTCCTAAAGGCGCAGTACCACGCGAGAGAGCAGGTCGAGGTCTGTGGGGCAGCTGTGGGGAGTCCGGCGTGGCGGTCCCCCGGTCCGGGCGTAAGGACACGTTTCACCGTCTGCTATGGCTCCTCGAGGAGGACGGGTTCCAGAGGGACGAAGACGTCGCCGACCGCGTTGGTGACGGCCACTCGTCCATGGAGACTGCTGCATGAGGAATGAGGCCGACACGAGAGCAGCCCTCATTGATCCGAAGCTGAAGGCTGCGGGCTGGACCGATGCGCAGGTCACGCGGGAGCACTACTATCAGCGCGACCACCAGTATACGCGGGGCCGGGTGATCCTGGTCGGCGACCGCGTGCGGAGAGGGGAAGCCCGCAAGGTGGATTATCTCCTCCGAATTTCTGACGCCTTCCCGATCGCCGTTGTGGAGGCCAAGGCCGAGTCGGAGTCAGCGGAGGCCGGGCTCGAGCAGGCCAAGCGCTACGCCAGGGATCTGGGCCTCGCCTTCGCCTATGCCACCAACGGACACGACATCATCGAATTCGACTTCTTCACGAATATCAGCCGGAAGATCGAGCAATTTCCAAGCCCTCAAGACTTGTGGGACCGATGGCGACAGAACGCGGGGCCAGTCGATACACTCCGCGTCGCTGAGACCCGGGCCGATTACGGCGCAGCGAAGGGGGAAAACCCGCTGCTGCATCCCTACTGTCCCGAAGCCGTATGCGGAAAGAAGCCCTTTTATTTCCAGGAGGTCGCCATCCGCGAGGTTGTGAAGCGGCTCATGCTGGGCCGCAGGCGGGTCCTGCTCACCATGGCTACGGGGACCGGCAAGACGTTCGTCGCGTTCCAGGTCGTCTGGAAGCTGGTCAAGTCCGGCTGGTTGCAGCGACGCCACCCGGAACGCCCGGGCCGGGTCCTTTTCCTCGCCGACCGCGTGGTCCTTCGCGACCAAGCCTACAACACCTTCGCCCCCTTCGCCGACGGGACCAGCGACCCCCGCTTCAAGATCGAGCGCCACCCGGCGAACCTGACCCGGGACCTGTACTTTGGCATCTACCAGACGCTTTGGAGCCCGGACGAGGAGGGACGACGCCTCTTCGAAAAGTTCCCGTCGGACTTCTTCGACCTGGTCATCATCGACGAGTGCCACCGCTCGGGTTTCGGCACGTGGCGCGAGATCCTCGATCACTTCGGATCCGCGATCCACCTCGGCATGACCGCCACGCCGAAGCAGGACGAGAACATCGACACCTACGCTTACTTCTGCGCGGAAGAGCCCGAGGTCGCCATCGACCCCCAGCGCGCGGACCGCGGCACCTGGCGACCGCCCGCCTACCAGTACAGCCTGGGCCGCGGCATAGAGGACGGCTTCCTCGCTACCTACAAGGTGCACCGGGTGCGGACGACGGTCGATGCCACCGGTCTGCGCCTGGAGGATGCCATCGAGCAGGGCGCTGAGGTCTTCGTCCCCGAGGACGTCGAGCCGCGCGAGTTCTACACGACGCCCCAGTTCGAGCGAGAGATCACACTCCCCGACCGTACCCGTGCGATGGTCGAACACTTGGCGGGCCTCCTGCGCCGCTTCGGCAAGATGGAAAAGACCATGGTCTTCTGCGTGGACATGGAGCACGCCCGCCTGGTGGCCCGACTGCTTCAGGACGAGTTCGGCCCGGAAACCGGCCTGTCCAATTACGCCGTGCCCATCATCTCGGAGGAAGGGGAGGAAGGGCGTAGGGCCTTGGAGGCCTTCGCGGATTCCGACAAACCGGCGCCGGTGGTGGCAACAACCGCGGAGCTGCTTTCCACCGGCGTGGATGTGCCTGCCTGCCGCAACATCGTCTTCATGAAGACCATCGCTTCGCCCATCCTGTTCAAGCAGATCATCGGCCGCGGCAGCCGCCTCGACCCCGCGACCGACAAGTACTGGTTCCGCATCATCGACTTTACGGGGGCCACGCGGCTCTTCGACGAGTGGGACCGCCCGCCTGTCCCCCCGCCCCCTCCGCCGGAGGGTCCCCAGACCTCCGTCCTCGAAGGGGTCGTGTACCATGCCGACACCCAACAGCCCATCGTGGGGGCCCGGGTAAGTGTACGCACAGGTCCGAACAGCCAGCGAGGACCGATCGTTACGGACGACGCCGGCCGCTTCCGCTTCGATCGGCTCCCTGCCGGTGGACTTCAACTCATCGTGGCCGCCAGCGGCTTCGCCGGCCGGACCGTCGGCGTGGAGACCCTCGTGGACCAGACCACGCAGGTCGAGGTGCCCCTCAAACCCGCTGGGAAGAAGGGCGGGAAGATCCGCGTCGAAGGACTCGAGGTAACCATCGCCGACGAGGCGGTGTTCCTCATCGAGGCGACCGGGGAACAGCTTACCCTCGAGCAGTACCGCGACTACACGCGCGCCCGGATCGTCGCGAAGGCGCGGAGCCGGGCCGATCTCTTGGAGATCTGGGTGGACAGCGACCGCCGCAAGGCCTTCCTCGATGATCTCGCCTGCTCCAGCGTCCACCCTCAGGTCTTGGCGGAGATCTTGGGCCGGCCCGAGGCCGACACCTTCGACCTCCTCTGCCACCTCGCGTTCGGCGCCCCTCTGCGGACACGAACCGAGCGGGCGGAGGCCTTCGCCAACCGAGAACAAGCCTTCATCCGCCGCCATGCCGAAGAGGCCCGCAAGGTTATTCTGGAGCTTTTGGACAAGTACCGCGTGGGCGGCATCGAGCAGCTTGAGCCCGAAGTCTTTGGCGTTTCGCCCTTCCGCGAGTGGGGCGGTGCGGTGAAGATCAGCCACGCTTTCGGTGGGTTGGATGCCCTCGGCCGGGCGCTTCGTGAAATGAGACAACGCATCTACGCAGAGGAGGCCGCATGAACGGACCGCAGACCCGGGAAACACTGGCGAACGAGATCTGGCGCGCCTGCGACATCCTGCGTCGCGACAACAACTGCGGCGGCATCATGGAGTACGTCGAGCATTTGTCCTGGCTTTTGTTTCTGCGCTTCCTGGATGCCCAGGAGGACGAATGGGAGACGCAGGCGAAACTCGCCGGGCGAACGTACACCCGCATCCTGGATGGCGACCTTCGGTGGAACGCTTGGGCGACGAAAGACTGGCCTGCGGATCGGCTGCTCGCGTTCGTCCACGGCCGCCTCATCCCCTTCTTGCAGAACCTCGGCGGCGACCCACTCCGCGACACCGTTCGCAGCGTGTTCGCGGAGCGAAACGTCATCGTCTGCGCCTCCGGTTACAACCTCAAGGAGGTCCTCCAAATCCTCAATGGGATCGACTTCCACAGCCAGGACGACATCTTCACCGTCTCTCAGGTGTACGAGGAGTTGCTCCGCCGGCTGGGCAGTGAGAACCGCATGGCGGGCGAGTTCTATACCCCGCGGCCGGTGGTGCGGTTCATGGTAGAGCTGGTGGATCCGCAGATCGGCGAGACGGTCTACGACCCCGCCTGTGGCTCCTGCGGCTTTCTCGCTCAGGCGTACCTGCACATGAAGAAGGGCGAGAAGACCATCGAGGATCACAAGACCCTCCAGGAGCGCACCTTCTTCGGCCAGGAGAAAAAGCCCCTGCCGGCCCTCTTGGGCCTCATGAACATGGTTCTCCACGGCGTCACTGCCCCGCAGATCCGCAGGCGCAACACGCTGGAGGAGAACATTCGCCAGGTTTCGGAGCGCTTTGATGTGGTGCTCACCAATCCCCCGTTTGGCGGGACGGAAGGCCGCCACATCCAGGCCAACTTCCCGGTCCAGGCCACGGCAACGGAACTCCTCTTTCTCCAACACATCATGAAGAAGCTCAAGCTCAAGGACGGCGCCCGCTGCGGCATGGTCGTGCCGGAAGGAACGCTTTTCCGCGGTGGGGCGTTTGCGACGGTCAAGCAGGATCTGCTCGAGCAGTTCACCCTTCACACCGTGGTGAGCCTTCCCCCTGGCACCTTTGCACCCTACTCCGACGTGAAGACCGCGCTCCTCTTCTTCGAGCGCCCCGGTCCGACGAAGGAGATCTGGTACTACGAATTGCCGTTGCCCGAGGGGCTCAAGAAATTCAGCAAGGGAAGCCCCATCCAGGACGAGCACTTCGCGGAGGCGCGGAAGCTCTGGAAGGCCTGGGATGCCTACCGCAAGGGCCAGAGCCCCCGCGAAGCCTGCCTCTCCGAGCATTCTTGGATCGTGACGATAGAGGAGATCAAGGCGCGGGGCTACGACCTGACGGCCCGTAATCCAAACCGAAAGGAGGCCGAGGAGCTGCCCCCGCCGATGGAGATCGTCGCCGGACTCATGGAGCGCGAGCGGGAGATCCTGAGCATTGTCGAGGAACTGGACGAGCTATTGGGCAACGACCAGGAGGTCTAACACCAATGTACGTCATATTCATAGATGAGTGTGGCTACCGTCCGAACTGGAAAGAAGAAAACGCGATTAAAGAGCAGCCGGTGTACGTGGTATCCGCTGTCGCCATACCCTCCGAGAATGTGCACTCGGTTTATGAAGGGATCCGGGACTGCATATCTCGGCTCGGGCTACCAGAGACCGACGCAAACGCTCTAGGGAAAGGGCAGGAGATTAAAGCAAAAGATGTAGATAGGGGAGAAGGTTCTTGGGGCAAGAATCAAGAATTGCGGGATAAGGTTCGTCGGATCTTCCTGGATCAGTCAGCGGCCACTTACCTCGTCGTTTGTATCGACAAAGCTCGTCACTCCAAGAAATACGTAGACCCCGAAGACCCGGCGAACCTCGGGTTGCAGTTTCTGCTTGAGCGGATCGAAGGCTTTCTTAAGGAACAGTCAAAGCAGGGCCTTGTTATCGTTGACGCCAACAAGCGATTGGAAGCGCAGCAGCGTGAGCGCCTGGGTCAACTACTTCATGAGGGCTCTTGGGGTATCGCCATCAGTAGACTCCACGGAATACCTTATGAATGGCATCTCAAAATGGAAAACATAATTGAAATCCATTTTAGCGACAGCAGGTATTCCCTTGGCCTTCAGATGGCGGACTTCGTTGCGCGGCACACCTACTCATGGTGGAAGTCTGGCAAAAATCAAGACTACCCTGGCTGGAGCTTCATCTTGCCAAGGCTTTGGAAGCATCCCAATCATGATGGTTGGGGTTACAAGGAATTTCCTTAGGAGTACGAGGCAATGGCTGAAGGTCTCTACAAACTTCCCCAAGGCTGGCGCTGGGTGCGGTTGGGGGAGGTGGCATCCAAGCCACAATATGGCTACACAGCCTCAGCAACTACAGAGCCAAAGGGGCCAAAATTTCTGCGCATCACCGACATTACCACAGGTGAGGTGGATTGGAGGAAAGTTCCTTATTGTGAAGCTGACGAAAAAGTCCTGGCGAAGTATGCCTTAAATGCTGGCGATATCCTGTTTGCTAGGTCGGGTAGCATTGGGGCGACGATGGTCATTAAGGACACTCCACCAGAGTCCGCAGTCTTCGCCTCATATTTAATAAGAGTCCGTTTGAGTAAAGAGGTTCTTCCAGAATACATGGGGTTGCTCCTTAAAGCTCCACTGTGCCAATCTCAGCTTGTTCCGCGTGGTGCAGCGCAAAGGAATATAAATGCAAAGCATATCCAACAGTTGTTCATCCCCCTCCCACCCCTCTCCGAACAACGGCGCATCGTGGCGCGGATCGAGGAGCTCATGGCGCGGGTGCGGGAAGCTCGGCGCCTGCGCCAACAAGCGCGGGAAGACGCCGAGCGCCTGTGGCAGTCCGTCCTTGCCGAGACCTTCCCCCGCCCCGGCGCGGATCTTCCCGAAGGCTGGCGCTGGGTGAAGCTGGGGGAGGTGGCGGCTATTCGCTATGGTAAAGCCAACCCAAAGAAGCCAGGGCTTGTTCCGGTGATCGGATCCGGTGGTATTTACGACCACACAGAAGCTCCTCTGGTCTCCCATCTCACCGTGATAGTGGGCCGCAAGGGAAGCGCGGGAGAGGTTATGTTGATGGAGGAGCCTTGTTGGCCATCAGATACGACGTTCTATTTAGAGTGGAAGTGCGAGGTCTGTCCACAGTGGGTCTATCATTGGCTGCGCTGGTTTAAACCTTCTCCGGAAGGCACCTCGCCAACCTTACCAAGTTTGCGCCGTGAATACTTGGAAAGCCTTTCTATCCCCCTCCCACCCGTTTCCGAACAGCGGCGCATCGTGGCGCACTTGGAGGAAGTGCGGGGACATGTCCAGGCGTTGAAGAAGGCCCAGGAAGAGACCGAAGCCCGCCTCAAGGACCTGGAACGCTCCATCTTGGACAAAGCTTTCCAGGGGGAGTTGTGAGATGGAGCCAAAAGAATCGAGACCCTTCGTCTTCAAATTTTCTGATCCTCGGCGGCAACGGATTTACGAGGAACGAAATGAGGTCGTGGGACCAGGACCTGCATCTTTCTTCCGCGATGCCTGCCGGCTGATGGCCAATCCCAATCAGCTCGCGCGCACGGCGCACCCGGTGGCGCACCTCCTTCGGGAGATTGAAAGCGCGCTCTGTCAGGTCTTCGGGCCCGTGGCGCAAAACGGTGCTGCGGGCTTTGGGGGGCGGCGTCCCCAAAAAGGAAATCCCACGCTCCGCCGCTCGTTGGAGAGCGCCGAGGATGCCCGTGAGGCGCGCGCCTGGTTCGAGCTTGCCGCCAAGCTCCACGGTCTTGCTCATCGTCGTGGTCTCGATGCGCCGCGGCCCCCAGGGAGATAAGCGAGCGCTGGGATGCGAGCCAGGCTCTGCTCGATGTTTTGCTCCGATCCTTGCGCGAACACTTCCTCATCTGGGTTCGGATGCTGGATGACCTCGTGGCCAAGCCGGTACCGAACAAGCAGGATCGCAAGCGTGTCTCCCAGGAGATACTGAACGCGGTACGCCCACTTGGGGTGGGTGGTGTTCCATTCGGCCATTGCTGCCGCACCGGCCACCGCGCCGCTGCCGACGACTCAGGGGCGTGACGTCTAGCGCTATCCCCGGTGCAGGAGCGGGCTCGTCGAGGCGCGGCGTGAGGTGGATGGGTTTCTCGCCTGGACCGAGGCGGTAGGACATCAGCCGACAGCTGGGGCGTTCCGTCCAAAGACAAGCGTCCTCGCGAGAGAGCTGCGGTTATCTGCACGAGTGGGAGATCATCACCAGGTGGAGAGTTGACCCGTCCGCCTCGGTGCCGTACTCTGTCACGCTCAGCCGCTCTACAGTCCGCCGCAGGCTCCACCCCTGTTGACGTCGAGCGGTGAGCCTCTTCACGCTCGATGGTCTCCCGCTCCTCTTGAGCCGTCCCGCGCCAAGAGCCAGCGCCGAGCCGCCGGCGGCAGCGGATAGAGGCCGCGGGCCGCACGGTCCGGGACGAGCGAACGCAACAGGTGCGCCGGCGGCTGCGGCTCGATCGGTTGTTCGACCCAGGTCACCGTCCCTTTGGGAACGACCCTGACCAGGCGCACGGACCCGCCCTGGACGCTCACCGCCTCGCCAGGCGCGACCGGGCCGGGGACGGCCAACGCCGCCCGGTCGAGCACGTAGCCGTGCTCGGTGCGGCGTACGGCGATCCCGGCCAAGTTCAAGACGCCCAAATCGTCGGTGACCTGGCGCTCGGACACGCTGAAACGTCGGGCCAGTTCCCGGCGGCGGTGTGGGCACTCACTGAGCGCTTGGACGATTCCCAGCAGCCGGGCGAGCCGCTGGGCAACGGCTGCGCTTGGTCGCTGGCGGTCGCCGACGGTGCGCCGATCCATGGGCATTCCTCCCTTTCCGTTCGTTCATCGTCGTCCAGGCCGGATTCTACGGCTGTAGCCGAGCCGTTGTCAATGGCTACGCACGGTGTTACCATCAGTACGAGCGAGGTGGACGATGGTCAGCGTCGGACAACGCCTTCGGAGACTCCGGCAGCAGCGGCTACTCACACTCCGCGAACTGGCGGAACGGTCCGGAGTTGCTTTTACCACGGTTCATCGGATCGAAACTGGCAAGGTCGCTCCGCGGTTGCGGACGCTGCGCCGGCTGGCGGAGGCGCTCGGAGTGCCGCCCGAGGCATTGGCGCCCGACGAACCCGCACACGAGCGCGACGACGAGTAGGTATGGGAAACGCCTCGCGCGAGAGGGACCCGACGCGAGGCGCTCGGAGAGGATTAGAAAGGAAGAAGCTATGACGAGTCTACCACGCGCTGCGATCTACTGTCGCGTCTCCAGCGACCAGCAGGAAGAGAATTACTCTCTACCGACCCAAGAGGCCGCCTGCCGGCAGTACTGCGCCGAGCACGGCTACCAGGTGGTCGGCGTCTTCAGCGACGTCCATACCGGCAGCCAGTACCGCGAGCGGCCGGGACTGTCCCAGCTCCGCGCGCTGGTGCGCCAGCGCGCGCTCGACGTCGTGGTCTGCTACGCGGTCGACCGCCTCAGCCGCAACCAGGCGCACCTCTACATCCTGGTGGAGGAGTTCGCCGACCACGGCTGCCGGTTGGAGTTCGTCACCGAGCGCTTCGAGGACACGGCGGTCGGTCGCTTCATCCTGGCGGCCAAGACCTTCGCGGCCGAGATCGAGCGGGAGAAAATCATCGAGCGCACCACGCGTGGCACGCACGCCCGCATTCGCTCGGGCAAGCCGAAGCCCTCCTGCGCGCCGCCCTACGGCTACCGCTGGGCGAACGCCGACAAGTCGCGCCTCGACCCTGATCCAGCGACAGCGCCCATCGTCGTCCGCATCTTTCGCGCGCTCGCCGAAGGGTCGTCGCTGCGGGCCATCGCCCGGCAGCTGACCGACGATGGCATCCCGACGCCGCGCGGCAACCCGGTGTGGGCGCCGGCGAGCGTCTACAAGATCGTCTGTAACCCGGTCTACACCGGGCGGATGGTCGGACTCCGCACCGTCACCGTCCGCGTCAACGGCAAGAAAGTGCTGCGGCAACGCGACCCGAGCGAGTGGGTCGAGCTCCCCGGCGTCGCTCCCGCCCTCGTGAGCGAGGAGCTGTGGCAAGCGGCCCATCAACGGCTGGTCGCCAACCGCTGGGACAGTCCACGGCACAACCCAGCGCCTGAGGTCGGGCTCTTGCGTGGCGGGTTCGCCAGGTGCGGCGCGTGCGGTCGCACGCTGATCGTCAGCCGTATCCCGAAGCGTGGTATCGCCGAATACCGGTGTTACGGCAGGAGCGACTGCCCATCCAGCGCGACGATCGCGGTCGACAAGCTCGACCAGATAGTGCGCGACTGGATCACGGAGACGCTGAGCCGGCGCGAGGTCATCGAGCACGCCATCGCCGCGCTGGACGACGCGCCGCTCGCGAACGAGCTCCAGCTCATCGAGCGGCAGCTCCAGCAGTTCGAGCGCCAACGAGGCAACCTCGTCGCTGCGCTCGCTGACACGGACAACGAGGACGTGCGCCGGATGCTCCTCAGCCAGGTGCAGCAGGTGAGCGATCGCCTGGCTGCGCTGCAGCGCGAGTACGACCAGGTGCGAGCGCTCGCCACGCAGCACGAGCGCCGGCGTTCCGCCCTGCGCCAGTTCATCGGGCAAGCGGAGGATCTCGCCAAGCGGTTCGCGTCGTTGCCCTATCAGAAGCAGCGCGACGCGCTGCGGGCGCTCGGGCTGACGGCGATCGTGACCCGGCGCGAGCGCTGGCGGCCGCCAGAGGTCGAGATCCGCGTCACGCTGCCCATCGAGCAGCATCATTGCGTTGACAATTGCAGGGAGGGGACGATGGCCACGAAGGAGGGTTCCACCCCGACCAGCGAGGCGAACAGCCCCCGGGTGGCCTGGCCCTCGGCCTCCACCGCCGCCAGGAGAACGTTCCCTCCTCCCACTCCCGAAGGCAGTGGGCCACCGCGTCGAGGACCGGGCGGGCCCCGGGGCACACCGTGGGCGTGTCGAGCCACACCGACCGCTCCAGGGCGGGGAACAGCGAGCGGAACGTCTCCAGGTCCACGCGGGGGCCAGGTAGCGCGCCGGGGGCGGAGCCGGCCTCACCGGCCCCCGGCCGGGGTCAGCGCCGCGGCGGCGGGGGTCAGCACCGCATGTGGGAGTCGAGCTCGTCGTACCACTGCCCACGCTGGAAGAGGACCGAGCGCTTGGGGCCCTCCCGGACGATCCGGGCTCGCTCCTTCTCGTAGTCCTCGGGGGAGATGGCCTCGTTGCGGAAGGCCCGCTCCAGGGTGGCCAGCCGCTCCTCCACGCTCTGCACGGGTCCGAGCACGGTCTCCGGGGCCCGGACGTAGAGGTCCGGGTCCTCCGGGGTGGCCTCCTCCACGGGGGTCTCGTTGTAGGTGATGACGTAGGTGGCGAAGGCCCGGTCCTCATGGACTCTGACCCGGACGTCCCGGTACTCGACGAGCTCCCAGAACCCCGGGGGCAGCCCGAGCAGGGCGCCGAACAACCCGTCCCGGTCGCAGGCCCGCTTGGCCCGGGGCCCGAGGGTGGCGTACAGGCGGTCGAAGGCGAACTGCTGCTCCTCCCGAGACGTGGCGGCCTGGACGGCCTTGGCCAGCTTGACCTGGGCGTCCACCAGCCGGAGGACCTGCTGCTCGGGGCGGGACCGGAGGAAGAGGAGGGCCCCCAGGCTCCCCAGGATGGCCAGCACCACCAGCGTGGGCAGCACCGGCAGGCGCCGTCGGCGGCGCTCGGCCGGGGCCCTCCGTCCCCTCTCGACCTCCGCCTCGGGCTTCCCCATCCCGACCTCCGCTCCCGCCTCGCTCGGGGCCGCGACCGCCTTCCACCGCGGGCCGGTCCTCCACCCGCCCTGGCCCGGGCCCTCGACCGCGGGCGGTCCTCGACTGCCCTGGCCCCGGTTCTACACCTCGGGAGCACGGGGCACAAGACCCGGCCTCGCCGGGGAGGCCCGGCCCCACGGCGCGCACGAGCTGGCTCCGGGCTAGTCCGGACGGACTATTCCGGGGTTTGACTCGCCCGGAGCGGGCTTGGTACGGTCCTGCGGACTTTGCCCGGCCGCCGACCTTCGCGAGGGGCCACCGGAGCGACCGCGGGAGGACGGTTGACCGCACGCAGAGCCAGGACCGTCATCGGAGCGGCCCTCTTGGCCGGGGCGTTGCTGGCGGCGCCGGTGGGGGCGAGCACCGAGGGCGAGCTCCAGGCCGCCGAGGCCAGGCTGGAGCGGGCCCGCCAGGAGCTCACCGACATCGCCAACCGCTACGCCGCCGCCCAGATGCGGCTGGCCGAGCTCGAGTCCCGGCTCCAGGCCCTGCGGGCCCGCATCGGGCGCCTGGAGGCCAGGCTGCGGGCCATCGGGGAGCGCATGGAGGGCCGGGTGGTGGAGGTGTTCAAGGCGGGCGGGGTGGCCACGGCCCAGCTCCTTCTGGCCTCCGAAAGCGTGTCCGAGTTCACCGACCGCCTGCAGTTCGTGGACCGCATCAACGCGGAGGATGCGGACCTGCAGGCGGAGTTGCGGCGGACCCGGGAGGAGCTGCGCCGGGCCCGCCGGGAGGTCCAGGACCTCCTGGGCCAGCAGGAGGCCACGCTGCGGGAGCTGGCCCGGCAGCGGGAGCAAGCCTCGGCGCGGCTCGAGGCCCTGCGGGGCCTCGTAGCGGAGCTCGAACGGCGCGTGGCCGAGGAGCGGGCCCGCCGGCAGGCCCTGGCCGAGGCCGCGGCCCGGGCCGTGGGAGGCGGGCCCCTCCAGGCCTGCCCGGTGGGCCAGCCCCGGGCCTTCGGCAACGACTTCGGCCAGCCCCGGCCGGGGGGCCGGGTCCACCAGGGCATCGACATCCTGGCCCCCCTGGGCACCCCCGTCTACGCCGCCCAGTCCGGGGTGTTCGTCAAGGACTACAACGCCCTGGGCGGGATCAGCGCGTTCGTCCGCTCGGACGGCGGTGACACCACCTACTACGCCCACCTGTCGGCGTACGCCGGCGTCCCCAGCGGGGCCCACGTGGCCGCCGGGACCATGATCGGGCGGGTGGGGAACACGGGCAACGCCCAGGGCGGGCCCTACCACCTCCACTTCGAGTACCACCCGGGCGGGGGGGCGGCGGTAAACCCCTACTCGCTGCTGCGGGCGGTGTGCGGCTGAGCGGCGCCCGGCCCGGGCGTCCGCCATAATGCCTCGGGTGCACGACCCTTGGGTCCCATGACCGCCGGATTCGCGCGCACGGAGGCCGTCCTCGAGCCCTCGTTCGTGGAGGGCCTGGACGCCCTGCCCGTGCAGGAGGTCCGCCGCCGGCGGGACCGCGCCCTGGCCGAGCGGGAGTTCCTCTCCTACCTGCGGCGGCTGCTCCAGGTCCACCAGGACCTCCTCCGGGCCGAGCGCGACCGGCGGGCTGCGGGGGCCCCTCCCCCGGACGTGGTGGAGCGGGTCCGCTCCGCGCTGGTGGCCGGCCCCCGGGGGCGGGGCAGGGGCGAGGCCATCCGGGTCAACCTCCCCCCCGAGGACCTCGACGAGGCCGAACGGTGGGTGGACCGGGTCCTGGGGCCGGCCCTGGGGCTCCGGCCGGAGGAGCTCGAGGGGGAGGTCCTGGGGCGGGTCCTGGAGAGCCTGGAGCGCGAGGAGCGGGCGGTCTCCGAGCGGCGGGCGGCCGTGATCCGGGTCCACGACCGGCTCCAGGGGGAGCTCAGGCGCCGGTACCGGGAGGACCCGGGGCTCATCCCCGGGCCCGCCTGAGCCCGACGGTGGCCGGCCAGGCCGTCCCCCTGGTACGGGTGGTGCGGTCGGGCCTGGAGGAGGCCGTCCACCTGGGCGACGTGGCCGTGGTCGACGCCGAGGGGCGCCTCGTGGCCTGGGCAGGGGACCCGGACCGGGCGGCCTTCGCCCGCTCCGCCATGAAGCCGCTCCAGGCGGCGGTGTCCCTCTCCCTGGCCCCCTTCGGGTTCTCCGACCGGGAGGTGGCCGTGATGTGCGGGTCCCACAACGGGGAGCCCCTGCACGTGGAGGCCGTCCGCTCGCTGCTGGCCCGGGCGGGGGTGGCCGAGGGCGCCCTGCGCTGTCCGCCCTCCCGCCCCCTGGACCCCGAGGCCGCCACCGCCGAGCGGGCGCCCGTCCTGCACAACTGCTCGGGCAAGCACGCCGGCATGCTCGCTGCCTGCCGGGCCCAGGGCTGGGACGAAGAGCGCTACCCGGAGCCCGATCACCCCCTCCAGCGGCGAATCCTCGAGGCGGTGCGGGAGGGGACGGGGCTGGAGGAGGTGGCCCTGGGGGTGGACGGGTGCGGGGTCCCGGTCCATGGGGGGCCACTTCGGGCCCTGGCCCGGCTGTTCGCCCGCCTCGCGGTCCCGGAGGCCTGGGGGCCGTTGGAGGACTCCGTGCGGCGCGCGGTGGAGGCCATGCGGGCCCACCCCTACCTCGTGGCCGGCCGCCGGCGGTTGGACACGGCGGTCATGGAGGCCGTCCCGGGGGCGGTGGTGAAGGGAGGGGCCGAGGGCCTGGTCTGCGCGGCGCTGCTGGGCCCCGGGCTGGGAGTGGCGGTCAAGGTCCGGGACGGGGCGACCCGGGCCACGGGCCCCGCCCTCCTCCGCGCCCTCCGGGGGCTGGGGGTGGCGGGCGAGGAGGAGCTCGCCCGGCTGGGGGCGTTCGTCGCCCCGCCGGTCCTCGGGGGCGGCCGGCCGGTGGGGCAGATCGAGGCCATCTTCACCCTGTCCCAGCCCTGACGGGTCGTTCGGCGGTGCTACCGTTTCGTTTGCAACTGTTATACGGATCCCGGTACCGTGGGCTGGTGAACGTCCGGGCCCTGGGGCAGTTCATCCGGCGCCAGCGTCGGGATGCCCGCCTGTCGCTGCGGGCCATCTCCCGGCTGGCCGGGGTCTCCGTCCCCTACCTCTCCCAGATCGAGCGGGGCCTGCGGCGGCCATCGGCGGAGATCCTGCAGGCCATAGCCCGAGCCCTCCGGATCTCCGCGGAGACCCTCTACGTGAAGGCCGGCCTCCTCCAGGATCGGCCGGTGCCCGACGTGACGGCGGCCGTCCTGGCCGACCCCTCCATCACCGAGCGGCAGAAGCGGGCCCTGCTCCAGGTCTACGAGTCGTTCCTGGAGGCGCGGGCCGAGGGCGGGTGGAAGCGGTCGTCCGCCTCGGGCAGGCGGTCGACCCCGTCCGGGCCCCCGGCCAGGCGGGCCGGGGCGGGGACGGGCCGCGGGGCCTCGCGGTCCCAGGCCCGGCCGGCGCCTTCCCGGCGGTCCAGCGGCTGAACCGGACGTGCCATTCCTGGCGGGAGGGGGACCGGCGTCGCCATCACCCCCCTCACCCCGACCCGCCCCCTCCCGCCACCACCTCGCGGGTGCCACTACTCCTGCCGGGGCCGGGGGGTCACCTGGCGGTTGCGTCCTCTAACATTTGCGGGATGCAACGAACCCGAGCCCGGCTCGAGGGGCGGGCCCGTCCGGGCTCCCACCCCCAGGCGCTGGTGGCCGAGCTGGCGGAGGCCTGGGAGGAGATCGGGCGGTTCGTGCTGAACCGCCGCCTCCAGTGTGGCCTCTACGGGGGCGCCGTCAACGACCTCACCCAGATCCACGCGCTCGCGGTTCTGGCCCGAGGGGACCGGCGGATGAGCCAGCTCGCCGCGGAGCTCGGGCTGGCCGAGAGCACCGTCACCCGGCTCGTGGACCGGCTGGAGGAGGCGGGGCTCGTCCACCGGCGGACGGACCCCGCCGACCGGCGCCTGGTGGTGGCCGGGCTCACGCCGGCCGGCCGCCGGCTGGTCCGCCGGGCGGAGGCCCACCGGCGGGCCTACCTGGCGGACCTCCTGGGTGCCCTCCAGCCCGAGGAGCGGGTGGAGCTGGTCCGCCTCCTGGGGAGGGTGGGAGCGGAGCTGCGGCGGCGGCGGTCCGCCGGGGCCGAGGGGGCGGGTGGGCGGCGCCCGGCCCAGGGCCGGGCGGGGGAGCCGCGCCCGGCCCGGCACGCAGCGGGAGGAGGGCGGTGACCAGGCGCCAGGTGATGCTGGCCTTCGGCGGGGTCATGCTGGGGATGCTCCTGGCGGCCCTGGACCAGACCATCGTGTCCACGGCCCTGCCCCGGATCGTGGCCGACCTGGGCGGGTTCGAGCACCTCTCCTGGGTGGTGACGGCCTACCTCGTAGCCTCCACGGTGACGGTCCCCCTCTACGGGAAGCTGTCCGACCTCTACGGCCGCCGCCTCCTGTTCGCCCTGGCCATCGTGGTGTTCGTGGGAGGGTCGGCCCTGTGCGGCCTAGCCCGCACCATGAACCAGCTGGTGCTGTTCCGGGGCCTGCAGGGCCTGGGGGCGGGAGGGCTCATCCCCCTGGCCCAGGCCGTGATCGGGGACCTGTTCTCTCCGCGGGAGCGGGGACGGTACGCGGGCTACACGGGAGCGGTCTTCGGCTCCGCCTCCATCGTCGGGCCCCTGCTCGGGGGGTACCTCACCGACGAGGTGTCGTGGCGGTGGATCTTCTACATCAACCTGCCCCTTGGGGCCCTGGCCCTGGCGGTGGTCCTCACCACCATGCACCTGCCCTTCCGGCGCCGGGAACACCGGGTCGACTACGTGGGGGCCGCCCTCCTCACCTCGTCCGTGGTGAGCCTGCTCCTGGTGGCCGTGTGGGGCGGGACGACCTACCCCTGGTCCTCCCCCACCATCGAGGGGCTGGCCGTGGCCGGCGTAGCGCTGGGGGCGGCCTTCCTGCTGTGGGAGCGGCGGGCCCCGGAGCCGCTCATCCCCCTGGGGCTCTTCCGGAACTCGATCTTCAGCGTCTCCACCGCGGCCACCTTCCTGGTGGGGGTGGGGCTGTTCGGGGCCACCATCTACATCCCGGTCTTCGTCCAGGGCGTCCTGGGGGCCTCGGCCACCAACTCCGGGGTGGTCCTCATCCCGCTCATGATGAGCTGGGTCGTGTCCTCCATCGTGACCGGGCAGGTCGTCACCCGCACCGGACGCTACCGGGTCTGGCCCATCACGGGGACGGTGTGCGTGCTCACCGGGTTCTGGCTCCTCACCCGCCTCCACCTCGGCAGCAGCACCCTGGAGCCCGTCCGGGCCATGGTGGTCATCGGCCTCGGTATGGGCCAGATGTTCCAGGTCTACCTGATCGCCATGCAGAACGCCGTGGAACGGTCGGTGCTCGGGGCGGCCACCTCCGTCCAGCAGTTCTTCCGGTCCGTGGGGGGCACCTTCGGGGTGGCCGCCTTCGGCACGGTCCTCAACCGGCGCTTGGCGGAGGAGCTGGCCGGGCGGCTGGGGCCCCTGGCGGCGGGGGTCGGCTCCAGCGACCTGCTGGAGGGCGGGAGCTCCGTCCCGGCCGCCGTGACCGAGCAGGCCCGGGCCGCCCTGGCCGGGGCCCTCCACACCGTGTTCGTCCTGGCCACGGTGGCCATGGCGCTGGCCCTGGTGATGGCCTTCCTCCTCAAGGAGGTCCCGCTGCGGACGCTGGCGAACGTCCAGGTGGCGTCGCCCGAGGCCTGACGGCCGGGGCTCGGCCGGGGCTCCAGGCCGCGGAATGGCCCCTCGCTCTCCTGCGTTGCACGAGCAAGGGACGGCTACCATGGTTCGGTCATGACCGCAGGGGGCAGCCCTTCCCCGGGGGGCCCCGGGGCGAAGGTGGGGGACGGCCTCGGCCTCCGCCGATCCCTCCGCCAGGAGGCCCAGGAGCCCTCCCGCGTGGCCATGATCAGCCTCCACACCTCCCCCCGAGACCAGCCCGGCATGGGGGACTCGGGAGGGATGAACGTCTACATCCTCTCCGTGGCCCGCCGCCTGGCCGCCCAGGGCGTGCGGGTGGACATCTTCACCCGCTGCCGGGGGAGCGGGGCCCCGGAGGTTGAGGAGGTGGCCCCGGGGAGCCGGGTCATCCAGGTCCAGGCCGGGCCCTGCGCCCCGGTGCCCAAGGAGGAGCTCCCCCACCTCCTGCCGGCCTTCTTGGGGGGCGTCCTGGACCGGGCGGCCCGGGAGCGGGGGCGAAACGGCCACCCTCCCTACGACTTGGTCCACAGCCACTACTGGCTCTCCGGGTGGGTGGGGAGCCGGGCCAAGGAAGTGTGGGGGGTGCCCCACGTGGCCTCCTTCCACACCCTCGCCCTGGTGAAGGACGCCCTGCGCCCGGCCGGCCAGCCGCCCGAGCCCCGGGTGCGGCTGGCCGGCGAGCGGCGGGTGGTGCGGAGGGCGGACCGGATCCTGGCCCCCACCCCCACCGAGGCCGCCCACCTGGTCGACCTGTACGGGGCCGACCCCGGCCGCGTCCGGGTGGTGGTCCCGGGGGTGGACCGACGCCTGTTCGCCCCCCGGCCCCGGGAGGAGGCCAGGCGGGCGGTGGGGTTCTCGGGGTCCTGGCTCCTCCTCTTCGTGGGCCGGCTCCAGCCTCTCAAGGGCCCGGACGTGGCCGTCCGGGTCCTGGCGGAGGTCCTGGCCCGCCGCCCCGCCCTCCGGGGCGAGGCCCAGCTCTGGGTGGTGGGGGGCCCCTCCTCCCCGCGCGGGGAGGGGGAGGTGGCGGCCCTGCGGTCGCTGGCCGCCTCCCTGGACGTGGACGACGCCGTGCGGTTCCTGCCCCCCCAGCCCCACGAGCGGCTGGCGGCCTACTACTCGGCCGCCGACGTCGTGCTCGTCCCCTCCCGCTCGGAGTCGTTCGGCCTGGTGGCGCTGGAGGCCCAGGCCTGCGGCACGCCAGTGGTGGGGAGCGCCGTGGGCGGGCTGTCCCACGTGGTCCGGAGCGGGGACACAGGGTTCCTCGTGGACGGCCACGACCCCAGGGCCTTCGCCGCCCGCGTCCTGGCCCTGTTCGAC
Source organism: Actinomycetota bacterium (assembly GCA_035573915.1). Classification (GTDB taxonomy): domain Bacteria; phylum Actinomycetota; class UBA4738; order UBA4738; family UBA4738; genus DATLZQ01. Next base: position 49,097 of record DATLZQ010000013.1, read on the forward strand.
CACCCGGGGCTGGCCCGCCAGCTCTCGGCCCGGGCGGCCCGCGAGGCGGCCCGGTTCAGCTGGGACGCCACCGCCGAGGAGGTCCGCTCGGTGTACCGGGAGGTCCTGGGGAGGACGGCCTGAGCGGGGCACCCCCCGCGCACCCCCGCCTATACTCGCCCCCGGACCGGGAGGGCGGCTCGGGAGGGCCGCTGCCCGAGCGAACGGACCGGCCGAGCGGACCGACCGGCGGGAGCGAGCGTGTCGAGCGTGCCGAACGAGCGGAGGGTGGCGTTCCTGGGCGGGGGGCGCATGGGCGAGGCCCTGGTCTCCGGCCTCCTCCGCTCCGGGGGCCGGACGAGGGAGGAGGTCGTCGTCACCTGCCGAAGGGAGGAGCGGGCCCGGGAGCTTGCCGACCGGCTGGGGGTGACGGTCACGCTCTCCAACCCGGAGGCCGTGGCCTGGGCCCGGACCCTGGTCCTCACCGTGAAGCCCCAGGACATGGAGGCCCTCCTGCGGGAGGTGGGGCCGCACGTCACCCCCGAGCACGAGGTGATCTCCTTCGCCGCCGGCATCCGGACCTCCTTCATCGAGCGGTTCCTCCCCCCTGGGACGCCGGTGGTGCGGGTCATGTCGAACGTGGCCGTCCTGGTGGACGAGGCCATGTCCGTGATCAGCCCGGGGGCCCACGCCGGGGACAAGCACCTGGCGGTGGCGGAGGAGCTCCTCTCCTCCGTGGGGCGGGTCATCCGCCTGCCGGAGAAGCACCAGGACGCCATCACCGCCACCAGCGGGTCCGGCCCCGCCTACTTCTTCCTCCTGGCCGAGGCCATGATCGAGGCCTGCATCCTGCTCGGCCTGTCCCGGGACGTGGCCACCGAGCTCATCGTCCAGACCATGCTGGGCTCGGCCAAGATGCTCCGGGACACGGGGCGCCACCCCGTGGAGCTGCGGGAGATGGTGACCTCCCCGGGGGGGACCACCATCGTGGCCATCCGCCACCTCGAGCAGGCCGGGGTGCGGGCCGCCTTCCTCAACGCCATCGACGCGGCCTGTCGGCGGAGCGCCGAGCTGGCCCTGGGACACGACCCCGAGGAGAGGGACTGACGTGGGGCGAGGGGACCGCCACAAGGTCCGGTGGGCGCACGACCGCCGCCGGAAGAAGAAGGAACGCGAGAAGCGCAAGGCCCGGGAGCGGTTCGAGGCCCGCAGGGCCGCCCGGCGCTAGGAGGCGCCGGCGGGCCGGACCCGGGCCGAAGACCCGAGAGGAGGGGGCGCCATGTTCCCGTTGTCCAAGGGGCGGGTGGCCCGGCAGGCCCACGTCGGGCTGCCCGAGGGCACCTTCGAGGAGGAGCACGGCCGGGAGGCCTTCGAGGGGAGGGCCTCCCACCTGTACCGGACCCACCCCCCGACGGCCTGGGTCCGCATCGAGGGGCCGCTCCAGCCCCGGGCCTACGACCTGAACGGCCTCAAGACTCCGGACCAGGCCGACCCGGCCGGGGAGTGGCTGCGGATCCTCCACAACGAGGACGTGGCCATCTACGTGTCCAAACGGACCGAGCCCATGCCGTACTTCCTCCGGGACGCCGACGGGGACGTCTGCTACTTCGTCCACCGGGGGACGGGGCTCCTGGAGACCGACTATGGGCCCCTCCGGTACCGGGAGGGGGACTTCCTGGTGGTCCCCAAGGGCACCACTCACCGGGTGGTGCCCGACCCCGGGGAGACCTTCCTCTACGTGGTCGAGGGGCGGGGGGAGTTCCGCCTCCCCGACCGGGGCCTGCTCGGCCGCCACGCCCTCTTCGACCCCGGGGTCCTCGAGACCCCCGAGCCCCAGCCCCACGACGAGCCGGGGGAGTTCGAGGTCCGGGTCAAGCGGGACGGCCAGTACACCACGCTCGTCTACCCCTTCCACCCGCTGGACGTGGTGGGCTGGCAGGGCGACCTCTGCCCGGTCCGTCTCAACAAGGAGGACTTCCGCCCGGTGGTGAGCCCCCGCTACCACCTGCCCCCCTCGGTCCACGTGGTGTGGAAGTCGGAGGGGTTCGAGGTGGGGCTGTTCGCCCCCCGGCCCACCGAGACCGGCGACCCCACGGCCCTCCGGGTGCCGTTCTTCCACTCGAACATCGACCGGGACGAGGTCCTCTTCTACCACCACGGGCAGTTCTTCTCCCGGGCCGGCATCGGGGAGGGGTTCATCACCCACCACCCCCAGGGCCTCCACCACGGGCCCCAGGCCCAGGCCATCGAGGCCTCCAGGACCAAGGAGTTCGCCGACGAGTACGCGGTGATGGTGGAGGCCGAGCGCCCCTTCCAGCGGGACGAGGCCCTGGCCGAGGTGGAGGTGGAGGGCTACGTCACGTCCTGGGCCCGGGGCCTGGGGCTCCTGCCCGCGTAGGCCGGCCGGCGCAGGCCGGTCGGCGCAAGGCGGGCCGAGGCCGCCCCGCCGGGGGCCCGGCCCAGCGGCTCAGGGGCGGGCCCGGCCCGGG
>DATLZQ010000014.1:0-19242 GCA_035573915.1 Actinomycetota bacterium
TCGACCGTTACAGTGAGGGTGCGCACGTAGGCTCCTTCCGGCGGTTCGGTGCTGTTCGGGAGCGAGCCTACGTGCCTCTCTCATCCGGACCTCGGAAGCTCGGTCACTTCTTTCAGCGCTGCCGTCCGGGCGACGCTACCCTAGACCCCCACGGCCCTTGACCGCTGCCCGCTCGCGCCCTACGGTCCCGCCGAGACCGCACGGCCTCGCCGCCGCGTCACAGCACATGGCCACGGACCGAGCTGCCCTCGTCACCGGGGGGTCCCGAGGAATCGGGGCGGCCACCGCCCGCGCCCTGGCCGCCGACGGGGTCCGGGTGGCCATCAACTACCTCCGCCGAGAGGACGAGGCCGCCCGGGTGGCGGGCGAGGTGGAGCGGCTGGGGAGCCAGGCCGTCCTCGTGCCGGGGGATGTTGGCGACCCCGACGCCCTCGAGGCCGTCGTCGCGGAGGCGGCCGAACGTCTGGGGAGGCTGGACATCTTCGTCCACTGCGCGGTGACCCCGGTGGCCCGCCCCGTCCTCGAACTCACGCCGGAGGACTGGGAACGGTCCATGGCCGTGAACGCCCGGGCCTTCCTCCTGGGCGCGCAGCTGGCCGCCGCCCGGATGCAGGGGTGGGGCCGGATCGTGGGCCTGTCCGCCACCGGTGCTCACCTCCCCCGCAACCCTCGCTACGCGGCCCTGGCCGCAGCCAAAGGGGCCGTGGAGGCCCTGGGCCGCTACCTGGCCGTGGCCCTGGCCCCGCGGGGGATCACGGTGAACTGCGTGGCCCCGGGCCCCACCGCCACCGAGGCCTTCGACGCCATGGCCGGGCCCGACCCGCAGCGGCTCCGGGAGGCCCTGGCCGCCCGCACGCCCATGGGCAGGCTGGGACGGCCCGATGACGCCGCCCGGCTCATCCGGTTTCTCTGCTCGGAGGACGCCGGGTGGGTCACCGGCCAGCTCCTCGTGGCCGACGGTGGCTACTCGCTCGCCTGAACGCCCGCCCCCACGCGGCCGACCCGGACGTCGCCGACGGTCCGGGCCCCGGGCCCGGCGCGAGCGCGCCCCGGGGCCCGGCTCCTCCCGTCAGGGCCCGTCCTCCCTCCGGGGCAGCGGACGTTGGAGGGCCCGCCAGACCTTCTCCGCCGTGATGGGCATGTCCAGCCCGCTCACGTCGTAGCCCTCCAGGGCGTCGAGCACGGCGTTCACCACGGCCGGCGGGGCCCCGATGCAGCCAGGCTCGCCCGCCCCCTTGGCCCCCAGGGGCGAGTTGGGGTTGGGGGTCACGGTCTCCCCCAGGACGATCTCCGGGAGCTCCGTGGGCATGGGGACCCCGTAGGTGACCAGGGACGCCGTGAGGGGCTGGCCCTGTTCGTCGTAGACCATCCCCTCGTAGAGGGCCTGCCCCACGCCCTGGAGCAGCGAGCCGTAGGACTGGCCCTCCACGATGAGGGGATTGACCACCACCCCGCAGTCGTCCACGGCCACCAGACGTCGAAGGTGCGGGACCCCGGTCTCCCGGTCCACCTCCACGACCGCCACGTAGGAGCCGAAGGGGAAGGCCTGGGGGGACTCGTAGAGCTCCTCCGCGGCGAGGGGCCCGGTACGGGCCACGATCTCGCCCAGCGACAGCGACCGGTCCGGAGACCCGGCCACGGAGAACCGGCCGGCCCCGTAGCGGAGGTCCTCCCGCGCCACCTCGAGGAGCTCGGAGGCCCGGGCCCGGGCCTCCTCCAGGACCCGACGGGCGCAGACGAACACGGCCGAGCCCCCCACCTGGACGGAGCGGCTGCCGAACGTCCCGGTCCCTTCCGGGATCTGGGCGGTGTCGCCCTGGACCACCCGGACCCGCTCGAGCTCCACGTCCAGGACGCTGGCCGCGACCTGGGCGAAGGAGGTCCGGTGACCCTGCCCCTGGGAGGTGGAGCCGGTACGGACCTCGACCGTCCCGTCCTCGGTCACGGCCACGGCCCCGTACTCGGTGTTCCCCGTCTGGCCCCCGGAGCGCTCCAGGAAACTCGCGATGCCGATCCCGAGGAGGGGGCCGGTCCCGCTGGCCCGCCGCCTCCGCTGCTCCTCCCGGAGCTCCCGGTACCGGGCGAGCTCCAGGGCCAGGTCCAGCGCCTCGGAGTACCGGCCGCTGTCGTAGACCGCCCCCGTGGGCGACCGGTACGGGAAGGCGTCGGGGGGGACGAAGTTCCGCCTCCGGACCTCGGCGGGGTCCAGCCCCAGCCGCCGGGCCACTTCGTCCATGGCCCGCTCCAGGGCGAAGGCGGCCTCAGGCCGCCCCGCCCCCCGGTAGGAGGCGGTCGGGGGGAGGTTCGTCACCACGCCCCGCACGATGACCGAGAGGCGGGGGATCCGGTACGGGCCGGGCAGGACCCACGCCGTCACCGTGGGGACCAGGAGCCCGGTCTGGGGATAGGCCCCGAGGTCGGCGTCGATCCGCACCTCCAGGGCCAGGGCCCGCCCCTCCTCGTCCGCCGCCAGGCGCACCCATTGGTTCTGGCCCCGGCCGTGGACGGCCGTGAAGGCCTCGCTCCGTCCCTCCACCCACCGGACGGGCCGCCCCAGCTGCCGGGCCAGGTGGGCCACCACCACGTACTCGGGGTACGTCTGGCTCTTGGCCCCGAAGGCCCCACCCACGCTGGGTACCCGGACCCGGACCGCCGCCCGGTCCAGGCCGAAGGCTCGGGCCAGGGCGTCCCGGAGCCGGTGCGGGGCCTGGTGGGAGCACCACACCTCCAGGCCCCCCTCCCGGGGGACCACGGCGATGGCCCGAGGCTCCACCGAGACCGGGGCCACCCGCCCGATCCGGTGGGCCAGCTCCACCACCACGGGGGCCCGGGCCAGGACGTCGTCCACCGGCTCCCCGGTGACCGAGACCGCGGCCACGTTGCTCATCCCTTCGAACAGCCGCACCGAGTCCCGGGCGGCCTCGGTGGGGTCGAGGACGGCGGGCAGGGGCTCGACCTCGACGAGGACCGCCTCGGCGGCGTCCTCGCCCCGGGCCCGGTCCTCGGCCACCACCACGGCCACCGGCTCCCCCACGTAGCGGACCCGGTCCCTGGCCAGGGCGGGCCGCTGCATCTCGGGAGGGCTGGGCGGGGCGGGAGGCGCCGGGGTGGGGGGCAGCCCGGGGAGGTCGGCCGCGGCGTAGGCCCCCACCACCCCGGGCAGCCGCCTGGCCTCATCGAGCTCCACGCGGCGCAGCACGCCGTGGGCCACCTGAGAGCGGACGAGGGTGGCCTCCACACACCCAGGGATCGAGAGGTCCGCCACGTAGCGGGCCCCGCCGGTCACGAGCTCCCGATCCTCCACCCGCGGCACCCTCTGCCCGATGTAGCCCGCCTTCACCCGCTCCTCCGCCCTCATGCCGACTGAGCCTCCTCCATCCTCGCCCGCCAGCTCGTCGTCGCGCTCTACTCGGCCCCAGCCATCGCCGCCCGGCCCACGCCTCAGCCGCCGATGCGGTGCAGCCCGGGCGGCGCCCGGTGGATCCGCTCCGCCCCCTCCTTCGTCACCACGACGAGCTCCCCGGTCTGCACCCCGGCCCGCTCGTCCCTCGTGATGACGTTGGGCTGGACCACCAGGCACATGCCGGCCCGCAGCGGGAGGTCGGGGACGGGCCACAGGGTCCGGCTGCGGCTCCCCACCACCGGCGGGAGGTAGCCGCCCACGAACCCGTGCACCAGGTCGTCGTAGGTGGTGAACCCGGCCTCCTCGATGACGGCGGCGGCCTCCACCAGTTCTTCCGGGTGGGCCCCGTCCCGGACCCTGGCCACGATGGCCTCGAAGGCGGCCTGGGCCACCTCGTGGAGATCCCGGTAGAGGGGCGTGGGGTCCGACGCCACCGTGAAGGTCCGGAGGACCTGACCCGGATAGTCCCAGAAGGCCGCGCTGATCTCCGTGACCAGGACGTCTCCGGGCTGGAGCCGGCGGGCGGAGGCGAACTGGGCGGGGACGCAGCGGTCCGGCCGGGCCATGGAGGTGGCCCCGAAGTAGTGGATGTAGGTGGTCCCGCCGGCCGGGGTGTAGGCCCGCTCCACGAGGTCGGCCAGGTCCCGTTCGCTCATCCCCACTCGCCCCTCCCGGAGGATCGCCTCCACCGCCCGGTCCGAGAGCTCGGCCCCCACCCGGGTCCAGGCCAGCTCCTCGGCGGACTTGACCAGCCGGAGCTCGGTGTAGCGGCGGTCCAAAGGGACCACCCGCCCGAACCTGGCCCCCAGGGCGGCGTGGAGCTCGACGCTCACGGGGCCAAGCGTCCCCACCGGGCCCCGGGCTCCCCGCCGGGCGAGCTCCTTCACCACGGTCTCGGTCGTGGAGGGCCCGGCCCACCGGACCTCGCAGCGGGCCAGCTCCCTCGCGTTGGGCACGTGGTTGTGGAACTGGACGAGGAGGAGGTCCGGGTCGGCTTCGGAGAGCAGGAGGGCGGCCTCCCGGGTCACCGGCCACCCGGTGAGCCAGGTGACGGCGGGTCCGAACCGGTTGGCCCCGTAGACCACGGCGTGCTGGACGCCCTCCTCCGCCATGGCCTCCAGGACCGCCCGGCGGCGCCGGTCGAACTCGGCGTCGGAGAAGCGAGGATGGGGCTCCATCGCCCGGGGGGAGCCCGTCGGCTGGGGCGCGCCCGTCTCCAGCGGAGCGACCACGGACGGGCATCCTACCCTGTAGGCCATGCGAGTCCTGATCGTGATCCTGGCCATGTTCGTGGGGGCCTTCCTCAAGGGGGTGACCGGCTCCGGGCTCCCCGTGATCGCCATCCCGGTCATGGCGAGCTTCGTCGGGGTGGAGGAGGCGGTGGTCATCATGACCATCCCCGGGGTGGTGACCAACACCTGGCTCATCTGGCGGCACCGGAAGTTCCGCTCCGCCACCAGGGACCTCCCCGCCCTCCTCGTCACGGGGGTGGTGGGCGTGGCCGTGGGGAGCTGGCTCCTCAGGAGCGTCGACAACCGGGTCCTGTCCCTGGCCTTGGCCGGGGTCATCGTGGCCTACGCGGTCACCCTGTTCGTCAACCCCCACTTCCGTCTCTCGCCGGCGGTGACTCGGGTGGCTTCGCCTCCCGTAGGCTTGGCGGCGGGGACCCTCCAGGGGGCCACGGGGATCTCGGGCCCCCTCCTCGCCACCTACCTCCACGCCTTCCGGCTGCCCCCCGGGGCCTACGTCCTCTCCATCACCACCGTGTTCCAGGTCTTCGCCCTGACCCAGGTGGCGAGCCTGGCGGCCCTGGGGCTCTACACGGCCCGGCGCCTCGCCCTGAGCCTGCTCGCCCTGGTGCCCACCATGGCCGCGCTCCCCCTGGGGGCCCGGGTGGCCAGCCGGGTCCCGCCCAGGGTCTTCGACGCGGTGGTGCTCCTCGTGCTCCTGGGCTCGGCCGCCAAGCTCGTGGTGGACGCGGTCGCTGGCTGAGCGCGCTGGGGGGACTCGGGACGGACGGCCAGGGCCACCAGCCACAGCTCCCCAGGGCCTCCGACCCCCCAGGGCCGAGACGTCGCCAGGCCACCGGTGCCCGCTCAACCGGAGGCCACCGGGCCGACCTCCGCCCGGGCGGCGAGCTCCTCGGCCCGGGCCCGCTCCAGCCGCCCGGCCCCCGGGACCTCGGCGTTGGCCGCCGCCGCCCCCAGGCCGAGCCGCAGGGCCGCCGGCCAGTCCTCCCCCCGCTCCAGGGCTGCCACCATGCCGGCGAGGAAGGCGTCCCCGCTCCCCACCGGGTAGGGGCCCCGGACGTATAGCCGCCCCCGCCAGGCGGAGCCGTCGGGGGCCACGAGGACGGCCCCCTCCTCCCCCCTGGTCACCACGGCCGCTCCCCTCCCCCCGGCCAGGGCCCGGAGCTCCCGGGCCGCGGCCAGGGCATCGGCCTCAGTGGCCACGGTGGTCCCGAGGACCTCGCCCGCCTCGGCGGCGTTGACCTTTACCAGGTCGGGCCCGGCCCGAAGGCCCTCCGCCAGGGCCGGGCCCCGGGCGTCCAGGGCGCAGGCCACGCCGGCCGCCGGGGCCGCCAGGACCAGCCGCGCGTAGCCGTCCACCGGGGCCCCCGGCGGGAGCGAGCCCGAGAGCGTGACCCACCGGGCTCCGGGGAGGAGCTCCACCACGCAGGCCTCCAGGGCCTCCCAGTCGCCCGGCTCCAGGGGCGTCCCGTCCTCGTAGAACTCCGTGAGCGACCAGGTCTCCCGGTCCGCCACCGAGACCGAGGAGCGGGTCTCCCCCCGGGCGCGGACGAATCGGCCTCGCAGCCCCTCGGCCTCCAGGGCCTCCTCCACCCACCGCCCCGTGTGCCCGCCCAGGATGCAGGCCGGGACGACCTCGGCTCCCAGGGCGTGGGCGGCCCGGGCCACGTTGAGTCCCTTCCCCCCTGGCACCTGGAGGAAGGCCACGGGGCGGTGGATGGCTCCGAACTCCAGCCGCTCCACCGTAAAGAGCTTGTCGATGGAGGGGTTCCCCGCCACGCAGACGATCACCCGGACCCTCCTTTCGGCCCCCGCGGGCCGCGGTCCAGCCTACCGGCCGAGGCCCTCTCGGAGACCGGTGGGGCCCACGGACAGGGCCGCTCGAGCGGCGGGCCCAGGCCCGGGTCAGGACGCAGGTGAGCAGGCCACGGCCCCTCCACCTGACCCGACCGGTAGGGTACTCGGGGGGAAGGAGCGGACGTGGCGGCCGCCGCGAGGGGAACGAAGCCGAACCGGGGGAGGGCCGGGCCCGCCCACGACCCGGTCTCCCTCCTCGAGCGGCTGGTGGCCATCCCTTCCCACACGAGCGAGGCCCGGCTCCAACGCTTCCTGTCCCGCCTGCTCGAGGGCGCGGGGTTCCGGGTCACCCTCCAGGAGGTGGCCCCGGGCCGGGTCAACCTTGTGGCCAGGCGAGGGGAGGGAGGGCCGGTCCTCTGCACTCACGCCGACACCGTCCGTCCCTTCTCCCACCCCGACCCCTTCCGGATCCGCCGGCTGGGGGGCCGGCTCGTGGGCCGGGGGGCGGTGGACGCCAAGGGCCAGCTGGCCGCCGTGCTCGCCGCCGCCCTGGGGACGGACCGACCCGTGACGGTGGTCGCCCTGGCCGACGAGGAGGGGGACGCCCTGGGCTCCCGCCGGGTCCGGCTGCCGGCCTCCGCCCGGCGGGACGGCGTGCTCGTCCTGGAGCCCACCGGGTTCGAGGTCTGCCCCGCCCAGTGCGGGTACCTGGACCTGGAGCTCTCCGTCGACGGCCCCGGCGGCCACGTGGACGCCCGGGACGTCCGGGGGGCGGTCGAGCGGCTCCTGGGGGAGCTGGGCCGGCTGTCGCGGGCCTCCCGGCGATGGGCCGTGCGGCCCTGCCTCGTCCAGGGCGGGGAGGACTTCTGGCGGGCCTCCGGGCGGGCCCGGGCCCTGGTCCACCTGACGCTCCCCCCGGGGACCTCGCTGAAGGAGGCAAGGAGGGTGGCCAGGGCGGCCGGTCCAGGGGTCCGGGTGCGGGTGGACGACGCCGAGCCCCCCACCACCTCCACCGGGGGGCGCATGCTCCCGGCCCTCAGGCTGGCCCTCCGGGCCGCGGGCCTCGCGCCCCGGCGGGGGGTGTTCGCCTCCTGGTCGGACGGGGCCTACCTCGGGGCCCGGGGCTACCCGTGGGTGGTGTTCGGGGCGGGCCACCTCTCGAGCGCCCACTCGGACCTCGAGTGGGTGGCGGAGGCGGACCTTCGGACCCTGGCCCGGGTCCTCGCCCTCCTCATCCAGGGGTGGCATCCCGCCCGGGAGGCCGGGAGCGTCCGGGCCGCCCCGGGCCCGCCGGAGCGGTGGCCGGGACGCGGGCCGTCATCCTGACCCACTTCCCCACCTTCCCCTCCTCCTCGAAGCCCACCCGGCGGTACCAGTGGCGGGCCCGGCGGTTCCCCTCCCCCACCCACAGGCCGAGGACGTCGCGGCCGCGGGCCCGTGCGTAGTCGAAGACGGCCTGGAGGAGGAGCCTGCCCACCCCCTGGCCCTGGGCCTCGGGCTCCACCACGATCTCGTGGAGCTCGGCCACCACGCGGTCCGGCCACCCGAGCCAGTCCCCGTGGCACGAAGCGAACCCCACCGCCCGCCGGTCGACCTCCGCCACCAGGAACCCCTCCGGGTCGCCCCGGTACAGCCACTCGAGGTAGCCCACTTGCTCGGGCCGGTGGCGGTACGCGTAGCGCTCCAGCCCCCGGTAGGCCCGGGCGTAGACCGAGACCAGCTCGTCGCGGCGGGCCCGGAAGGAGGCCCGGTCCAGCCGCATGATGGAAGGCGCGAGGCTCACGTCTGCCCGTCAAGGGGACCACTTATGGTCGAGCCGTGCCGGGGGGCCCAGACCGCCGCCCCGGGCGAACTCGACTTCACCACCCCATGTATCGCCCGGTCCGCGGGCCTTCGAACGGCGGCCCTCCCTATCCCGTCTCCCGGAGGATCCACAGGCCGCTGTTCATGTCGCTCGCCAGGATCAGGTCCCGCTCCTCGTCGTAGACCACGCCCCACACCTGCGGGGTCTGGGAGAGGACGAACCGCTGGCTCGGCTTCACGGGGTTCTGACCAGCGGGCGGGACGAAGAAGGCCGTCTCTACCGGGTTCCTCGGGTCGCGGACGTCGATCACCCGGACACCGTCCGAGTACCACGAGGCGTAGACCTTGGTCCCCACCAGGAGCGGGTTGTGGATGGTGTAGTCCCCCGAGGCCGGGGTGCCCATCATGACCGAGTCGGGGGTCCGGAACTCCCCGACCTGCACCGGGTTGGCCCGGTCCGAGTAGTCGAAGATCCGGAGGTACCCGAGACCCCGCTCGATGTCCGGCCCCGCCAGGGGGCAGAAGTCCTCGTCCGCCGCGAACAGCAGCTCCCGGACGTCGTCGAAGTTGGAGGAATGGCCGTTTCCCTCCTCGTCCGGCTCGTACACGGTATGCCCCTGCAGGACCGGGGTCGTGGGGTCGGTGAGGTCGAGGGCCACGAAGCCGCTGTCCCAGTAGGCCACGAAGACCTCGGTACCGTCCGCCGAGGGCTCGGCGCCGTGCCCGAAGATGGGATCAGGGTCGCACCCCTGCCCGGGGTTGAGCGGCCCGCCCGCGTCGTGCACCACGCCCCAGTCCGAGACCTCGAACGGGTTCGTGGGGTCCGTGATGTCGATCAAGCGGAAGTCCCCCCGGCCGGCCCCGTCCCGAAAGCCTGAAGGGGAGGTGGGCTCGGGGTACTCGCTGGCTGGCACGGTGGCGTAGGCGAAGATCCGGCCGAGGTCGGACCGGTGCTGGACCTCGAACTCGTGCACCCCTCGGGTGCAGCAGCCGGTGTCGAGGAACCCGAGCTCAATGGGGTGCGCAGGGTCCGTGACGTCGAAGAGCATGAGGCCCCGGGGGAACCTCGGGTCGAGCCGGGAGCCCCCGCACACCTGGATCCCCACGGCCGCGATGTCGCGGCCGGCCATGGGGCCGAACCGGGCGGTGAACACCACCACGTCCTCGGCCGAGGTGCCGGGAGGGTTCTGGAGCCTCGAGACCAGCACCGGGTGCGCCGGGTCGGTGCCGTAGTGGATGACCGCCACGCCGTTGTCGGGCTCCTCCGGGCAGAACCGCTGCTTCGACCCTTGGGCCCAGTCCGTGAACCCCCAGTGGCCCACGTACGCGAAGCCCTCGTGCGCCCAGACGTCGGCGTTGAACCCCCGGCCCCCGATGTCATGGTGCCCGACGACCTCGATGCCTCGGGCCTCGCCTCCCTTCTGACCACCGCGGAACAGGGTCCTCGACTGCTCCAGGCGGTGGCGCTCCCCCTTGAGCAGCTCGTCTTGATTCTCGGGTGGGGCCAGGGCGGCGGTGGCCGAGAGCAGGACGAACGCGAACGCCACCGTGGTCAAGGGGACGGCGCGTCTCCACATGAGCCCCTCCTCTCGATCCGAACGGCCAGTCCTCCAGGTGTCTGCCGAGCTACCAGAGGGCGATCACCCGGCAGGGACCACCCGACCCCTCCTCCCGGGGGATCAGGCCCACGAAGACCGTGGCCCCCCCGCCCGGGGATGGCGCTCAGGTTCGCCAGGTTCTCCAGCCCGTATCGGTCCGCTCCCAGGAGCAGGTGGTGGACGTCGAAGGTCAGGGACGGGCCGAAGTCCAGGCTCAACGTGTCCACCCCGATCCCGGTGATGTCGCGGTGTTCGAGGAGCCACTCCACGGCGTCCACGCGAAAACCCCGGGAAGTGGAAGAGGTCGTCGGGGCCGACGTTCCGGTAGGCGGACCGGGCCACCCGGAGAACATGCAGACCACGGCCCGCCTGGGCCCCGGGGGCCCGCGTGCGTGGACGAGATGGGGTCGCGCGGTGGCTGCACGTGGAAAGCCTCGGGCGACGATCCACCGACCCTGGCCGGAGGCTAAGAACGGCTCGGGCCGGCGTCAAATCGGCGAGGCGCCTCCCTGCGATGCCGGGGTCGCGCCCTATCGCATCGCCCGGACGGAGGCGGGAGCGTACCGACAGAAGCGGCGGAAGTCGCAGGCGGCACAGACGGCGAGGTCCCTGGGAGGCTCGAAGACCTGGGCCCGGATCCCCTCCTCCCACCCTTGCAGCCACTCGCGGAACCGCTCCCGCTCCCGTTCGTCGCGGGGGACCTCGACCCTTCCGCCGTCGTCGGCGTCCACGTCGTGGATGGCCAGTGCCACCGGCTCAAGCCCCGGCCGCTCCGCCGCGGAGGCGTCCCAGCCGGAGCTGGTTTCGGTGCAGGTCGGAGGGGGGGCCCGGTTGGCCGACGTCTCGAAGTCGATGAGCTCCACCCGCCGGTCGGCCTCCGGCCCGCCGCCTCCCTCCTCCGGGCTCGCCCGGAGCAGGAGGTCGATCCAGCCCGCGATCCTGGCTACCTCCAGGGGCACCTCGAAGCGAGCCTCGGGGCGGATCGCTCTCCGGAGCTCCTCGCCGAAGCGTCGCACGTAGGCCCGGAGGCGGCGCACGGCCGACCGACGGAGGTTCTCCGCGGGCACCGGCCGGCCATGGGGAGGTAGAAGTCCCGGGCGACCAGGGATTCGACCTTCCTCCCTCCGGACCAGGCCGGCCATCGCCCGGCGGGCGAGCTCAGCCACGACGTGGTGGAGGAACCGGCCGAACCCCAGCTCCGGGGCGAGCGGAGGCTGGAACCCGCACACGTGATGCAGCCAGTACCAGCAGCCGCACTCGGCGTAGCTGGCCACGAGCAGCGCCCGGGCCCGGTTGAGGGCCACGTACAAGAGACAGGCCTCGTCGCCCTCCCGGCCCTCCTACCGGTCACGATCGAAGAGCTCCGGGGGGACGTACCAGCGCTGACGGCGCCCGGTGAGGGCCAAGGGGAAGCTCCCCTCCACGAGGCTGGGCACGAACACCACCGGGGAACTCCCGCCCCCTGGCCTGGTGGACGGCCATGAGCCCGCCGCTCGAGCGAATGCCGGCGAAACGCCCAGAAGGCCCTCGCCCGCTCAGGGGCCGACCGTCGGCCAGCCCAGCCCGGCCCCGACCGGTCCGCGCCGCGAGCGAGGGGCCGGCAGACGCCCTCCGACCGGGCCGACGAAAGGAGCCGCCATGGGAACCGCAGCGGACGCCGTGGAGCGGGTGAGGTCACTCCTGGAGCAGGTCGTCACGGTGGGGGAGCCGAGGTCGAACGGCCCCCTCACGCTGGTCCCCCTGTTCGGGGCCCTTCCCGCGGGGCCCTACCGCATCGTCACCACCGCCGTCCTCCTCGCCCCAGGGGCCCGGACCCGCCTCCCCGTGGCCTGCGTGGAGCGGGGCCGGTGGGGCTACCGGGAACGGCCGGACTTCGAGCCCTCGGCGGGCGTGGCCTAGCCCCGCCTCCGGGCCCGGACCCTTTCCACCGCCTCCCTCTCCCCGGACGGGGGGCCAGGGTGGCGGACCAGGCCGGGGTGGAGGACGCGGGCCGCAAGCACCGCAAGGTGGGGGTCCGGTCCCCTGCCGGGGCCATGGGCGACGCCTACCGGCGGGCCTGGCCCGGCGTGGCCGAGGTCCTCCGGGCCCTCCCGGAGCCCCAAGCCGGCCAGACGGGGCTGGCGGCCTGCCTTGGCGGGCCGGTGGCGGCGGTGGACCTCTTCGACCGGCCCGACCCCTGGCCGCCGCGTGGTCGCGGCTGCTCTCCGGCTACGTCCTGGACGCCATGGGCGCGCGCCCCGACGCCATGGAGGCGCGCCCCGAGGCGATGCGCGCCCGCCCCGAGGGCCCCGAGGCCGCCCCGTCCCAGGCGGCGCGCGCGCTCCTGGCCGAGGCCGCTCGGGCGGAGGCCACCCCCCACCCCGGGGTGGGACGGGGGCCGACGTGGTGCTCACCACGGCGGCCCTGGTCGGGAGCGCCCTGGCTGGTGTGGGAGACGGGCGTGGTTCACGCGGCCCTGTTCCGGTCGGCCGCCCGACGGCCCGGGAGCGGGCCGCGAGGGGACCGCGGGGCGGCCCGGGAGCCTGCTCGACCGCCTCAACCGGCTGGACCGCCGGGCCCACCTGGGCGGGATCGGGAGCGCGGACCGGTTCGAGGGCCCCTGAAGGAGCCTCCCTCAGCGGAACACGAAGGGGCGGGGCTCGGAGGGCGGCGCACCCATCCCCTCCGCCAGGAGCTGCAGGGCCCGCAGCGCCACCCGGATGGAGGCCCTCACGCCCTCGGCCACCACGGGCCGGTGCGGGTCGTACTCCTCGGCCCGGCGCTGGGTGGGGTTGCCGTCCGAGGTCAGGATCCCCCCGGCCCGCAGCCCCCGCATGGAGGCCAGGACCAGGAGCGCGGCCAGCTCCATCTCCACGGCGATGGCCCCGGCCCGCACGTAGGCGTCCCACGGCACGTCCAGCACCCCCGGGAAGAACATCGACTTGGTCCACACGAGCCCCCGGTGCCAAGGGTGCCCCACCTCCCCCGCCGCCCGCTGCAGGGCCGCCACCACCTCCGGGCTGGCCACCGCCGGGTACCCGGCCGGCACCATGAGGTGGGTGACCCCGTCGTCGCGGATGGCCCCCAGGGCGATGACCAGGTGGCCGTCGTCGATCTCGTCCACCAGGGCCCCGCAGGTCCCTGCCCGGACGAACGTCCGCACCCCGGCCAGGGCCAGCTCCACGAACATGCACATGGCCCCGGGGGCCCCCACCCCGTGGGAGGCTACGAGGAGCTCGGTCCCCTCCCACCTCCCCCGGTAGGTGACGTACTCCCGGTTGCTGGCCACCTGTTCGGCCCCCTCCAGGAGCTCCGCCACCCGGCCCGCCCGGGCCGGGTCCCCGACCACGATGGCCCGTTCGGGCATCCCCCTGCGGGGGATCCTCGTGATCGGCAGTCGGTCCTCACCCACGTCGTTCCTCCCCTTCTCCGGTCTCGGTCTCCTCCTGGCCCAGCGACGGGGCCCAGGCCGCCGCGGCCCGGCGGGCCACGGCCCGGTCCCAGCTGGCGAGCACCGCCACCGCCTCCGTCGCCACCCGACAGGCCCGCTCCACACCCCCCGCGTCCGCCCACTCGCCGGTCAGACGGTGGGCGATGACCGAGCACACTTGCCCCGCCCGCAGGCCGAGGAGCCGGGCCACGGTGAGTAGGGTGGCCCCCTCCATCTCGAAGTTCAGGACCCGGGCCCGCCGCATCTCCTCCACCACCCCCCGCCCCTCGGGGGCCTCGTAGCCCGCCGGGTTGGCCCGCCCCTGGCCCGGGAAGAAGGAGGCCGTGGTGGCCCCCACCCCCACGTGGTGGGTGATCCCGAGCCGCAGGCAGGCCTCCATCAGGGCCAGGGTGACCTCGAGGGAGGCCACCGCAGGGTACTCGGCCCGGACGTAGGCCTGGCTGGTGCCGTCCATCCTCACGCAGCCCTCGTTCACCACGAGGTCGCCGTTGCGGAGCTCAGGCTGCAGTGCCCCGGTGGTGCCCACGCGGATGAAGGTGTCGGCCCCCAACTGGGCCGCCTCGGTCAGGGCGAACTCCAGGGACGGCCCGCCCATCCCCGTGGACAGGGCCGCCAGGGGCTCCCCCCGGTACCGGCCCACCGCGGCCCGGTACCCTCGGGCCAGCGAGTAGTCCGTGGCCTCGTCCCACAGGCCCGCCAACACGCCGACCCGGTCGGGGTCGCCGGGGAGCAGGACGTACCGCGGGAGCCCGACCTCGTGGAGCGGCCCGAAGAGCAGGGGACCGCGCTCGGCCTCCGGTCCCGGCCTCCGGCCGGGAGCCGCGCGCCGCTCCGGGCCCCTCACGGCCCGCCCCGACGCCCGCTCACGCCCGCCGCTCGCCCGCACCGCCCGTCCTGCCAGCACGCCTCACGGCCCCGTCGGCGCCCGGAGCCGGCGGGCCCGGGTCCGCCGCTGCGCCTCGAACACGAACAGGCCGACCAGCGTGGCCACGTAGGGGATCATCTGGGCGAACTGGTTGGGCAGGCGGGACCCCTGCAGACGGAACCCCAGGGCATCGAAGAAGCCGAAGAGGACGCTGGCCCCGAAGACCCCCAGGGGGTGGGCTCGCCCGAACATCACCGCCACCACCGCGATCCACCCCCGGCCCGCCGTCATGTTCTCCACGAACAGCGTGACCTGTCCCAGCGACAGCTGGGCTCCGGCCAGCCCGCACAGGGCGCCGGAGAGGACCACCACCCAGAACTGGAACGGCCGCACCCGGACCCCCAGGGTCTCGGCGGCATCGGGCCGCTCCCCGATCCCCCGCGCCCGCAGCCCCAGGGGATGACGGAACAGCAGGACCTGGGCCGCCACCACCAGGGCCCAGGAGACGTACACCAGCCACGAGTGCCCGGAGAGCATGGGCCCGAGGACCGGGACCCCGTCGATGCCGGGGATGGCGATCTTCCCCAGCCCGTGGATGCGGGGGTCGCTGAAGTTGCCCTTCACTCCGAACAGCAGGGGCATGGTGAAGGACGTGGCCCCGAGGGCCAGGAAGTTCGTCGCGATGCCCAGGACGATCATGTTGCCCTGCAGGAAGGTGGCCGCCGCCCCGAACAGGGCGGCGAGTACGGCCGCGGCCGCCACGGCGGTGAGTACCCCCACGATGGCGTTCTCCGAGAAGAAGCTCCCCGCCACCGCCGCGAAGGCCCCCGCCAGCATGAGCCCCTCGAGGGCGATGTTGAACACCCCCACCCGCTCGCAGAGCAGCCCGCCCAGCGCGGCCAGCAGGATGGGGGCGATCATCCGGAAGGTCGAGTTGAGGAGGGTGGCGTCGAGGACGTCAGGCATCGCCGCCTACCCCTTCTACCCCGACCGCCTCGGAGGGCCCGGCCACCTCGCGGCCCACAGCCCGCCCCGACCGCCCCACCCGGTCCCGGGCCCGGAACGCCCCCCGGCAGGCGACCAGCATGATGATGAGGGCCTGCAGGACGAGGGCCAGCTCCCGGGCCAGGTCCGTGCTCCGCTCGACCTCCAGGCCCCCCGTGTGGAGAGCGGAGAAGAAGAGCCCCGCCACCACGACCCCCACGGGGTTGGAGTTGGCAAGGAGGGCGGCCATGAGCCCGATCCAGGCATAGAGGGGTCCGGTCAGGGAGCCGTCGATGAACCGGTAGTGGACGCCAAGGACCTGGATGGCTCCCACCAGCCCGGCGATGACCCCCGAGGCGAGCATCACCTTCGCCCCCAGCCTCTCCACCGCCACCCCGCCGTACCGTGCGAAGCGGGGGTTCAACCCGGTCATGCGGGCCTCGTAGCCCAGCCAGGTCCCCCGGAAGGCGAACGCCGCCAGCCCCACCAGGACCAGGACCACGAAGGCCCCCACGTTGAGCCGGGTGCCCGGGACCAGCTCGCCCAGGCGGGCCGCCTCGGGGAGCAGGGCGGTCTGAGACACCCCTCCGATGGCCTCCCCGGCCGGCCCGCTCACGAGGTAGGAGGCGGCGAAGACCGCCGGGTAGTTCATGAGCAGGGTGCTGATGAGGATGGGGACGCCGAACCGGAACTCGAACCACGTGGCCAGCCCCGCATAGGCCGCCCCCGCCCCCACGGCCGCCAGGACCGATACCGTGATGGCCCCGGCGCCAAGGCCCGCCAGCGCGATGGCGGTGAGGGCCGACACCAGGCCGCCCAGGACCATCTGCCCTTCCACGCCCAGGGTGAAGAACCCTGCCCGGAAGGCCACGGCCGCAGCGAGGCCGGCCCCCACGATGGGGACGGCCCGGCTCAGGGTGGAGGGGAGCCCGTGGCGGTCGAAGGCACCCTCCGTCAGCGCGCGGTACACGGCCAGCGGGCTCTCCCCGGCTGTGGCCACCATGGCTGCCCCCAGCGCTACAGCCACCCCCACCGCAACCACGGGGGCTCGCAGGGAGCGGGCAAGACCCCACAGGTCGTGGAGGACGGGAAGGCCCCGAAGACGCCCGGGGAGGACCGCTGCCCGCCTCACGGCACGCGCTCCCCCACCCCCGCCATGAGGGCCCCAGGCGGTACTCGTCCGCCTCCTCGCCCGGGACCTCCCCCACCACCCGCCCCTCGTACATGACGTAGATCCGGTCGCAGAGGGCGAGGACCTCGGAGAGGTCGGCAGAGACGAGGAGCACGGCCCGGCCCTGGTCCCGGTACTCCACGAGGCTGCGGTGGACGAACTCCGCAGCCCCCACGTCCAGGCCCCGGGTGGGCTGCTCGGCCACGAGCAGCGAGCCTCCGTGGTCGAACTCCCTGGCCAGGACGAGCCGCTGGAGGTTCCCCCCTGAGAGGGTTCGGGCCGGGTCCCGCAGGCTTCCCACCTTGACGGCGAAGCGATCCACCAGGCGGGCGGCCCGGGCCGTCACCGCCTCCGGCCGGAGCAGCCACCGGCCCCGGGAGAGTGCCGGCCGCCGCTGGAAGCCCATGGTGAGGTTGTCCGTAACCGAGGCGGCCAGGGCCAGCCCCACCGCAGCCCGGTCCTCCGGGATGTAGCTGATGCCGGCCCGCCGCCGGTCCTTGACCGAAGCCGTTGTCAGGTCCCGGCCCCGGAGCCGGACGGAGCCCTCGTTCGGGATCCGGAGCCCGCAGACGACCTCGACCAGCTCGGACTGCCCGTTCCCGGCCACCCCCGCGATCCCCACGACCTCCCCCTGCCGCACGTGAAACGAGACCCCGTCCAGGACCCGCACCCCCCGTTCGTCCCGGAGGCTGAGTCCCTCCACCTCCAGGACCGGGGGGCCGGGGCGGGCGGGGCGGCGCTCCACGGTCTCCAGGACCTCTCGGCCCACCATGAAGCGGCAGATCTCCTGCGGGGTGGTCTGGCTGGTCCGCAGGGTAGCCGTGACCCGCCCGTTGCGCATCACGGTGGCGCGGTCGGAGATCTCCATGACCTCCTGCAGCTTGTGAGTGATGAAGATCACCGTCCGCCCCCCTCGGGCCAGGTCCCGGACGAAGGCGAACAGGCTGTCCTTCTCCTGGGGGGTGAGGACGGCCGTGGGCTCGTCCAGGATGAGGACCTGGGCCTGCCGGTCCAGGGCCTTGAGGACCTCCACCCGCTGCTGGACCCCGACGGGCAGGTCCCCCACCCGCCGGTCGGGGTCCACGGGGAGGCCGTGGCGCTCGGCCAGCTCCAGCACCCGGGACCGGGCGGCCCGGTAGTCCAGGAAGCCCCGGCGGGTCCGTTCCGCGCCGTACACGACGTTCTCCGTGACGGTGAGGGAGGGGAACAGCATGAAGTGCTGGTGGACCATGCCGATGCCGGCCCGGATGGCGTCCAGCGGCGACCGGAACCGGACCTCCCGGCCTTTGAGGAAGATGCGGCCCTCGTCAGGAGGGAAGAGGCCGTAGAGGACGTTCATGAGGGTGGTCTTGCCGGCTCCGTTCTCCCCGACCAGGGCCCGGACCTCGCCTTCCTCCACCGCCAGGTCCACGTGGTCGTTGGCCACCACCTCCGGGAAGCGCTTCACGATCCCTGAGAGCTCAACGACCGGCGCCATGGGCCTTGCCGTCCGCGCCCGCCGGGCCCCCGCGGCCTCCTAGCCGGCGGTGAGGGGGTCCGCCACCTCGATCTGACCGTCGATGATCTGCTGCTCCAGCTCCCGGACCCGATCGATCACGTCCGGGTGCTCAAGGATGGCACACTGGGTCCCCTCAGGGTCGTCGAACGTGAGGACCGTGAGCCCCACCCCGTCCTCGGCCAGGCCATAGGTCCGGACGTTCTCGGTGGCCGTGCCCTCGATGATGCCGCTGACCGACTCGAACACCGCCACATCCACCCGCTTGATGAGGTTCTCCATGACGTGCTCGGGATCCTTGGGGCATTCGTTGATGTCCACCCCGTAGGTGAAGAACCCCTGCTCCCGGGCGGCCTCGAAGACTCCGGGGTTGCCGGCCGCCGCTGCGGCGAAGATGTGGTCCGCGCCCTCGGCGTGCATGGCCAGGGCCAGCTCCTTGGCCTTGGCGGGGTCGGTGAAGCTCCCCACGAAGAGCGTCTTGGTCTCCACGTCCGGATTCACGTACCGCGCCCCCTGGGCGAAGCCCTCCGGCCAGCGTCGGATGAACGGGGTGTCGATGGCGGTCACCGTCCCCACCACGTTGGTCTCGGTGAGCAGCCCCGCCACCGCTCCCACCAGGAAGGCCGCCTCGTGCTCACGGAACACCGCGCAGTGCACGTTCGGCTTGGGCTGCTCGAGGCAGAAGTCGACCGCCACGAACTTCGTGTCGGGGAACTCGTCGGCTGCCTGGTTGATGATGTCCATGAAGTCGAACCCCAGGACCACGATGATGTCCCAGCCGTCCCGCGCCAGGGCCCGGACGTTCTCCTCGCGCTCGGTAGGGTTGGTGCTCTCCACCGTGCGGGTCTCCACCCCGTAGGTCTCCGCGATGCGGTCCATGCCCTGTTGGCCGAGGGTGAGGAACTGGTTCTGCCCGATCGGGTTGGGCGCCACGTAGGCCACCCGGACCTCGCCTTCCCCCGGCCCGGCCTCCTCGCCTCCCCCGCAGGCCGCCGCCAGCAGCGTCAGCACGGCCAGCACCGCCCACATGCGCCGCAAGGACGGGCCCCCCATCCGGACCTCCTTCCCGCCCGTGTCTCCTGTCCGCCTACCCGACCCCAGGGGTGGACAAATGTGCAGTCTCGACACAGTTTTGCGAAACCGGATGCTAGCCCCGGTCCCCACCGTTGTCAACGCGGCCCCTCCGGTCGAGATCGGACAGAGGGGGGCCCGGCACCCGGGCGGGTCGGGGTCTCGTCCGGGCGCAACCAGATCCTGGAGAGGTGGCAGCGGCCAGTCCCCCGGAGCCATCGAGGAGTCAGGAGGCGAGTAGCGTTCCGCAATAGGCAGTAGGGCTGCTCCCTTCTTCTTCGCCTCCCCGGTCCTCGGGGACGCGAAAGTTGCCCTCCTTAGGAGGGCCATCCACCTGGATCTGTTCCTAGGCGGTCACCTCCTTCCACCACGCCC
>DATLZQ010000015.1:0-10969 GCA_035573915.1 Actinomycetota bacterium
TCGACCGTTACAGTGAGGGTGCGCACGTAGGCTCCTTCCGGCGGTTCGGTGCTGTTCGGGAGCGAGCCTACGTGCCTCTCTCATCCGGACCTCGGAAGCTCGGTCACTTCTTTCAGCGCTGCCGTCCGGGCGACGCTACCCGGGGCCGAGGTCGGGCTTGACGATCTGGCCGACGTGCGTCACCATTCGGTGCACATGAGCACCCGGAACGGCGCGAGCGTCTGGTTCTTCTTCGGCTTCTATGGGAGCCTCGGCTCCGCGCCGTCACTGGGTGGCGCACCGGGGTAGGCCCGGACCAGGAAGAAGGAGAACCCAGGAGGCGCGGAGCCGGAAGGCCCCGCGCCTCCTCGCGTTTCGGGGGAGGTGACGGATGGAGCAGGGCCCGACCGCCTGCCGGGGCGTGCGGGGGGCCATCGGCGTGGACGGGGTGACCGTGGAGGAGGCCACCCGCGAGCTCCTGGACGCCCTGGTCCAGGCCAACGGGCTCCGGCCCCAGGACGTGGCCGCCGCCATCTTCACGCTCACCGACGACCTGGCCGGGGAGAACCCCGCGGCCGCCGCCCGGCGGCACGGGTGGTCGAGCGTCCCCCTGCTCGTGGTCAAGGAGTCGGGGGACGCCAGGCTGGAGCGGTGCCTGCGGGTGCTCGTCCTGTGGAACACCTCGGTCCCCCAGGACCGGGTGCGGCACGTGTACCTGGGGCGGGCCGCGGCGCTCCGCCCCGACCTGGTGGGCGGCTGAGCGAGTTGGAGGAGGGAGCGAGGATGGTCATCGTGATGGACGCGCACGCGGGGGAGGACGAGGTTCGGGCCGTCGTGATGCGGGTGGACGCGCTGGGGCTGCGGCCCAGGGTCCTGCACGGGGCGGAGCGGACGGTGGTGGCGGTCATCGGGGACGAGCGGCCCGTAGACCCCTCGGTGCTCGAGGCCCTCCCCGGGGTGGAACGGGTGGTGCCCATCCTCCACCCCTTCAAGCTGGCCAGCCGGGAGTTCCACCCGGACGACCGGGTCATCGAGCTTCCCAACGGGGCCCGGCTGGGCGGGCCGGAGGTGCTGGTGATGGCTGGCCCGTGCGCCGTGGAGAGCCGGGAGCAGCTCCACGAGACGGCCTCGGCCCTGGCCGAGATGGGGGTCCGGGTCCTGCGGGGCGGGGCCTTCAAGCCCCGGACCTCGCCCTATAGCTTCCAGGGCCTGGGGGAGAAGGGGCTGGTGCTGCTGCGCGAGGTGGCCGACGAGCTGGGGATGGCCGTCGTCACGGAGGTCATGACCCCTCAGGACGTCCCCCTCGTGGCCGAGCAGGCTGAGGTCCTCCAGATCGGGGCCCGGAACATGGCCAACTACAGTCTCCTTCGGGCCGTGGGGGAGGTGGACCGGCCCGTCCTGCTCAAGCGGGGCCTGGGCTCCACCGTGAACGAGCTCCTGCAGGCCGCTGAGTACGTCCTGGCCCACGGCAACGAGCGGGTGGCGGTGTGCGAACGGGGGATCCGGACCTTCGAGAGCTCCACCCGGTTCACCCTGGACATCAACGCCGTGCCCGTCCTCAAGCAGCTCACCTCCCTCCCGGTGGTGGTGGACCCGAGCCACGGGACTGGCCGGGCCGAGCTCGTCACCCCCATCGCCCGGGCCGGGGTGGCCGCGGGGGCCGACGGGCTCCTGGTGGAGGTCCACCCCAGGCCCTCCGAGGCCCTCTCCGACGGGCAGCAGTCCCTCACCCTCCCCGCCTTCGCCCGCCTGCTGGAGGAGGTCCGGAGGGTGGCGGCGGCGGTGGGGCGGTCGGCGGCGTGACGGCCGGGAGAACCTCGAGGGGCCGGGCCGCGGGACTGGGGGCCGTGGCCATCGTGGGGGCCGGCCAGGTGGGGACGGCCCTGGGCCTGGCCCTCCGCTCGAAGGCCTCCTCGAAGGCCTTCTCCAAGGCCCCCGCTCCGGTGGCCGAGGTTGCCCTCTTCGACCGGGAGCCGGCCGTGGCCCGGGCCAGCCTCCGGCGGGGAGCCGGGGACCGAGTCCTCCGCAGGCTGGACGAGGCTTTGGAGGCGGACACCCTCGTCCTGGCCGTCCCCGTCCCGGCCGTGGTGGAGCTCGTGGCCCACCTTGGCCCCCGGCTTCGCCCCGGCAGCTTCCTCCTCGACACCGGCAGCACGAAGGGCCCGGTGGTCCGGGCCATGCGCCGGTGGGTGCCGGCGGACGTCCACGCCCTGGGGGGCCACCCCATGGCCGGGACCGAGGTGGCCGGGCCGGCCGGGGCCCGGGCCGACCTCCTGGCCGGAGCCCCCTTCGCCCTGGTCCCCGTGCGGGAAGACCCGGAGGCCCTGCGGCGGGGCCGGGCCCTGGCCCGGGCCGTGGGGGCCCGACCGGTCGTGGTGGACGCCCGGACCCACGACCGGACCGTGGCCAGGACCAGCCACCTACCCCACCTGCTGGCGGCGGCCCTGGCCACCGTGGCCGAGGCGGCCTCCCGGGGCCCGGGAGGAAGCCTGCGCTCAAGCGGACTGGACGGGGCCGTCCGCCTGGCCGCCAGCGACCCGGCCATGGTGGCGGGGTTCCTGGCCGCCAACGGCCCGGAGGTCCGGCGGGCCCTGGCCGAGCTCCGGCGGGCCCTGGACCGGGCCGCCGCGGCGCTGGACCGGGCGGCGGTGGCCCTGGACCGGGCGGGCGCGCCGGACCCCAGCGGGCCCTCCGACGGTCCCGCGCCAGGGCTTCGGGAGCTCGAGCGGTTCCTGGCGCGGGCCCAGGGGGCGGCCTCGGTGCTGCGCCCCGCCTCGGAGCCGCGCGAGGTCTGGGAGCTGCGCCAGACCTCGGAGCCTCGCAACGGACGGGCGGGGGGCCGGGGGCAGGCTCCGGTGAGGTCGAGATGAGCGGGGGCGACGGAGCGGGGACCGTCCTACCGGGGCGGCGGCCCCCTTCGCCTCAGGCCGGCGGACGCCCTTCGCTCACCGGCCGGTGCCGGGTGCCCGGGGACAAAGCCATCTCCCACCGCGCTGCCATCCTGGCCGCCCTGGCCACCGGGACCAGCCGGGTGCGGGGGTTCTCGCCCGCCGGGGACTGCCGGCGGACGGTGGAGGTCCTCCGGGGCCTGGGCGCGAAGGTGGAGCTGGCCGAGGAGCGGGCGGGCCCCTCGCTCGGGCCAACGCTCCTGGTGGATGGGAAGGGGTGGGAGGGGCTCCGGCCGCCGGCGGGCCCCCTCGACTGCGGGCGGTCGGGGACTACCATGCGCCTCCTGGCCGGGGTGGCCGCCGGGCTCCCCTTCGCCTGCGTCCTGACCGGCGACCGGCAGCTCCTGGGCCGCCCCATGGACCGGGTGGCCGAGCCCCTCCGCCGGATGGGCGCGGGGGTCGCCCTCCGGCCCGGGGGCCTTCCCCCCATCTCGGTCCGTGGCGGGGCCCTCCGGGGGATCGAGTACCGCCTCCCGGTAGCCAGCGCCCAGGTGAAGTCGTGCGTGCTCCTGGCTGGGCTGCGGGCCGCCGGCACCACGGCGGTGGTGGAGGAGCTGCCCACCCGCGACCACACCGAACGGCTCCTCGAGGCCATGGGGGCCCCGGTCCGACGGGAGCCGGGCCGGGTCTCGGTGTCCGCGGGGCCCCTGGACCCCATCGACCTCGTCGTGCCCGGGGACCCCTCCTCCGCCGCCCCCGTCGTGGCCGCGGCGCTCCTCGTCCCCGGGTCGGACGTGGTGGTGGAGGACGTGGGGCTGAACCCGGGCCGCGTTGGCTTCCTCCGGGTCCTGGAGCGGATGGGGGCTCCGGTGGAGGTGGTCTCCACCTCCAACGGGGTGGAGCCGGCCGGGGCCGTCCGGGTGCACCACGGCCCCCTGCGGGGAGCCGGGGTGCAGGCGGCCGAGGTCCCCTCCCTCATCGACGAGCTCCCGCTCCTGGGGGTCTTGGCCACCCAGGCCGAGGGGGTGACCGAGGTCCGGGGGGCGTCGGAGCTCCGCGTGAAGGAGAGCGACCGGATCAGCGGCCTGGTGGTGGGCCTCAGGGCCCTGGGCGCCCGGGTGGAGGAGCTCCCCGACGGCTTCGTGGTGGTGGGGCCCACGCCCCTACGGGGCGGACGGTGCGACGCCCGCTCCGACCACCGCCTGGCCATGGCCTTCACGGTGGCGGGCCTGGTGGCCGAAGGGCCCGTGGAGGTGGTGGGGATGGAGTTCGTGGGCGACTCCTTCCCCGGCTTCGAGGCCACGCTCCGAGCCCTGTCCGGAGGCGGGCGGTGAGCTTGAACGGAGGGCCCGCCGCCGTCGCCCTGATCGGGGACCCCGTCGCCCAGAGCGTCTCCCCCGAGATGCAGCGGGCCGCCTTCGCCGCCCTCGGCCTGGACCTGGACTACGTGGCCGTCCGGGTCCCCCTGGACGAGCTCCCCGCCATCTGGCCCCGGCTGGCCGCCTCCTTCCGGGGCCTCAACGTGACCCGCCCCCTCAAGCAGGCCGTGATTCCCTACCTGGACGGGCTCTCGGAGGAGGCTCGCCGGGCCCGGTCGGTTAACACAGTCCGCTTCGTCCAGGGCCGGGCCGAGGGCCACTCCACCGACGGGGCCGGGTTCCTGGCGGCCCTCCGGAGGGCCGGGGTGGGCCGGGTGGGACGGGCCCTGGTCCTGGGGACCGGTGGGGCGGCCAGGGCCGTGGTGGCCGCCCTGCGCTCGGAGGGGACGGTGGTGCGGGTGAGCGGGCGGAACCGCCGGGCCGGGCAGCGCCTGGCCAACGAGCTCGGGGCCCGGTACGTCCCGCCCGAGACGCGGGCGCTGTCCACGGCGGTGGCCATGGCCGACCTGCTCGTGAACGCCACGCCGGTGGGGAGCTGGCCCGACGTCGCCGCCTCCCCGCTTCCCGACTCCGTCCAGCTGCACCCCGGCCTCACCGTGTTTGACCTCGTCTACCGGCCCCGCCGGACGGCGCTCCTGGATCGGGCGGCCCGGGCCGGGTGCCGGACCGTGGGGGGGATCGAAATGCTCGTGGAGCAGGGGGCTCGGTCGTTCGAGCTCTGGACGGGCCTCTCCGCCCCTGTGGAGATCATGCGGGAGGCGGCCCTCCGGGCCCTGCGGTCGGAAGGGGGGAGGCCCTGATGCTCCGGTTCCTCACCGCGGGGGAGTCCCACGGCCCCGAGCTCGTGGTGGTGGTGGAGGGGCTCCCGGCGGGGGTGCCGGTTTCCCTCGAGCTCCTGGACCGGGACCTGGGCCGGCGGCAGGCGGGCTACGGGCGGGGGGCCCGCTCGACGAAGATCGAGCGGGACCGGGCCCTGGTCGTCTCGGGCCTGGCCGAGGGGAGGACCACCGGGGCGCCCGTGGCGGTGCGGGTGGTGAACCGGGACTTCGCCAACCAGCCCGCCAACCCGGCGCCCCTCACCGCCCCCCGCCCCGGCCACGCCGACCTGCCCGGCCGCCTCAAGTACGGCCACGAGGACTTCCGGGTGGTCCGGGAGCGGGCCAGCGCCCGGGAGACGGCCGCCCGCACGGTGGCGGGCTCCCTGGCCAGGCAGCTGCTGTCCCCCTTCGGGGTGTGGGTGGGGAGCTTCGTCGTCGAGGTGGGCGACGTGGCCGCCAGGGACCCCCGGGTCGCTGCCCCCGACCTGCTGGACGAGGCCGCCCTCCGGGAGCTGGCCGAGGCGGCCGAGGCCGACCCCCTGCGCTGCCCCGACCCCGAGGCATCGGCCCGCATGCGGGAGGCCGTGGACCGGGCCAAGGAGGCGGGGGAGACCCTGGGCGGGGTGTTCTGGGTGGTGGCCACGGGCGTCCCCCCGGGTCTGGGGAGCTACGTCCAGTGGGATCGAAAGCTCGACGGTCGCCTGGCCCAGGCGGTCGGCTCGATCCACGCGGTCAAGGGGGTGGAGGTGGGGAGGGCCTTCGAGCTGGCCCGGCTCCCGGGGAGCCGGGCCCAGGACGAGGTGGTATGGCGGGACGGGCGGCTGGCCCGGTCCTCGAACCACGCCGGGGGCCTGGAGGGAGGCGTGACCAACGGCCAGCCGGTGTTGGTCCGGGCCGCCATGAAGCCCCTCTCGTCCGTTCGGGTCCCCGTGGCCACCGTCGACTTCACCACCGGCCAGGCGGTGGCCCCGCCCTACGTCCGGACCGACGTGTGCTCGGTCCCTGCGGCGGCCGTGGTGGGGGAGGCCATGGTGGCCTGGGTCCTGGCCGAGGCCCTGGTGGAGCGGTTCGGGGGCGACCGCCTCGACCTCATGCTGGCCGCCGCCCGGGAGGCCGAACGGACCGCCCTGCCCGCCGGCCTCCAGCCGCCGCAGCGTGCCTCCCAGGCCGGCGGCGGACCGCTGCCCGAGCGGCGAACGTCCGGGGAGGGCGGGCCGTGAGGGGAAGCCCGGGACTGCGGGCGGTCGCAAGGACCGACCTGCCGGCTCCGCCCCTGCCTCCCGGGCGGCCGCTCCTCGTGGTCACCGGGTTCATGGGGACGGGGAAGACCGAGGCCGGGGGGCGGGCCGCCCGGCTCCTCGAACTTCCCTTCCTGGACCTCGACCGGGTGGTGGCGGGCCGGGCCGGAAGGCCCGTACGAGAGGTGTTCGCCCTGGAAGGGGAGGAGGGCTTCCGGCGCCGGGAGCGAGAGGCCGTGCGGGAGGCGGCCCGGCTCTCGGGGGCCGTGGTGGCCACCGGGGGCGGGGCGCCGCTCGACGGGGCCTCCTTCGGGGAGCTGGCCCGGGCGGGGCGGGTGGTGGTCCTCCAGGCCTCTCCCGAGGAGGTCGAACGCCGCCTGGCCCGGGTCGGGGGCGCCGGCGACCGCCCGCTGCTCGGGCCGGACCCCCCCGCCCGGATCCGGGCCCTCCTCGAGGAGCGGGCCCCGGCCTACGCGGCCGCCGGGGAGCTCCTGGACACGACCGGCCTGGGGCCGGAGGAGGTGGCGGCCCGGCTCGCCGCCCGCTACCCGGGCCCATCCGGGGGACCGTTCAGGCTGGAGGTGGCGGGGCCCGAGGGGCCCTACCCGGTCCTGGTCGGCCCGGGGGCCCTGGCGTCCCTCCCCCGGGCGCTCTCGGACCTCCTGCCCTCGGGGGCCCCGGTGGCGGTGGTGGCGGACCGGGCGGTCGAGGAGTCGGTGGGCCGGCCCGTGGCCGAGCTCCTGGCCGCGGCGGGCCTGGAGGTCCGGCTGCGGGTCGGGCTCCCGCCGGGGGAGGAGGCCAAGTCGGCCTCGGTCGTGGCCGACCTCTGGGCGCGGTTCGCGCGGGCGGGCCTGGACCGGACGGGGGCGGTGGTGGCGGTGGGCGGGGGAGCGGCCCTGGACGCGGCGGGGTTCGCCGCCGCCACCTACGCCAGGGGAGTGCGCCTCGTGAACGTCCCCACCACGCTCCTGGCCATGGTGGACGCCTCCCTCGGGGGGAAGGTGGGGATCGACCACGCGGGGGTGAAGAACCTGGTGGGGGCCTTCCACCACCCGGCCCTGGTGGTGGCCGACCCCCTGGTCCTGTGCACGCTCCCCTCGCGGGCCCTCCGGTGGGGCCTGGCCGAGTGCGTCAAGGCGGCCGTGCTCGCCTCGCCCCTGGTCCTCGAGGTCCTCAAGGGGTGGGCGGGGCTGCTCACCGAGGCCTCCTCTGACGGCCCCCCTGACCAGGGACGCGGTGGGGCGCCGGGCGGCCCCCCTGACGAGGCCCGCGGTAGGGTGCCGGGCCGCCCCTGGCTGCAGGACCGGCTGTCCGCCCTGGCTTGGGTGGTGGAGCAGGCCGTCCGGGTGAAGGCCGCTTACGTGGCCGCCGACCCCGAGGACGGGGAGCTCCGCCACTCCCTCAACCTGGGCCACACCTTCGGGCACGGGATCGAGGGAGCCACGGGCTACGCGGTCCCCCACGGCGAGGCGGTGGCCGTGGGGCTGCTTGCGGCGGCCCGCCTGGGGGCCCGAGCCGGCGTGACCGACCCCGCCCTGGAGGGGCGGCTGGCCCGGCTGCTCCGGGCCCTGGGCCTCCCCACGAGGCCCCCCGAGGGGCTCGATCCGGGCAGGGTGGCCGCGGCCATGGCCGGCGACAAGAAGCGGCGGGCGGGGCGGCTCGTGTTCGTGGTCCCCGCGCCCGGGGGGGCCGCCCTCCTCGAGGGTGTCCCCATGAAGGAGGCGCTGGAGGTTCTGTTCGCGGCGGAGCCCGACGGAGGCGGGACGTGAGGGTCCTGGTCCTCCACGGCCCGAACCTCAACCTCCTCGGGCGGCGGGAGCCGGAGGTCTACGGCTCCCTCACCCTCGAGGAGGTCAACGCCCGGATCGAGGAGCACGCCCGCCGGCTGGGGGTGGAGGTGCGGTTCGCCCAGTCGAATGTGGAGGGGGAGCTGGTGGACGAGATCCAGGGGGCCCTGGGGTGGGCCGACGGGATCGTGCTCAACCCCGGCGGCTACACCCACACCTCGGTGGCCATCCGGGACGCCGTGGCGGCCGTGGGGATCCCCACGGTGGAGGTCCACCTCTCGAACCCCGGGGCCCGGGAGGACTTCCGCCGCGTGGACCTGGTCGGGGGGGTGTGCCGGGGGGTCATCGCGGGGTTCGGGTGGCGAAGCTATACGCTGGCCCTGGAAGCCCTGCGCGGGATCCTGGAGGAGGCCCGAGCCCAGGGACCGGGGGAGCGGACGACGGAACGGGGAGGGAGCGGATGAGCCAGTCCATGCGGCCGCGCAGCCGCGAGGTGACCGAGGGGCCCCAGCGGGCCCCGGCCCGGGCCATGCTCCGGGCGGTGGGCTTCTCGGACGAGGACTTCGACAAGCCCCAGGTGGGGGTGGCCTCGTCCTGGAACGAGGTGACTCCCTGCAACTACCACCTGGACCGGCTGGCCGACCAGGCCAAGGAGGGGATCCGGGAGGCCGGGGGCGTGCCGGTGGAGTTCACCACCATCGCCGTCTCCGACGGGATCGCCATGGGCCACGAGGGGATGCGGGCCTCCCTCGTCTCCCGCGAGGTCATCGCGGACTCGGTGGAGCTCGTGATGCACGCCGAGCGGTTCGACGGCATGGTCACCATCGCCGGCTGCGACAAGAGCCTCCCGGGGATGGTGATGGCGGCGGCCCGGCTCAACCTCCCCACGGTGTTCCTCTACGGCGGGACCATCCTCCCCGGGCGGTTCCGGGGGCGGGACGTGACGATCCAGGACGTGTTCGAGGCGGTGGGGGCGGCGGCCACCGGCCGGATGAGCTGGGAGGAGGTGTGGGAGCTGGAGCGGACCGCCTGCCCCGGGGCCGGCTCCTGCGCCGGGATGTACACGGCCAACACCATGGCCGCGGCGGTGGAGGCCCTGGGGCTCTCGCTCCCGGGGAGCGCCTCGCCCCCCGCGGTGGACGCCCGGCGGGAGGCCCTGGCCCGGGCCTCGGGGCGGGCGGTGGTGGAGGGCCTGCGGCTCGGCATCCGGCCCCGGGACGTCCTCACCCGGGAGGCCTTCGAGAACGCCATCGCCGTGGTCATGGCCTGCGGGGGGTCCACCAACGCCGTCCTCCACCTCCTGGCCATCGCGGCCGAGGCCGGGGTGGAGCTCGACATCGAGGAGTTCGACCGCGTCAGCCGCCGCACCCCGCACATCGCCGACCTCCGCCCGGCCGGGCGGTTCGTCATGGCCGACCTGGACCGGGTGGGCGGGGTGCCGGTGGTGATGCGGGAGCTCCTCGAGGCCGGGCTCCTCCGGGGCGAGGCGCTCACCGTGACCGGGAAGACCGTGGCGGAGAACCTGGCCGAGCTGGCCCCGCCCGGCCCGGACGGGACCGTGGTCCGCCCGCTGTCCGCGCCCATCCACCCCTACGGGGGGATGGCCATCCTCAAGGGGTCCCTGGCCCCCGAGGGGGCGGTGACCAAGGTGGTGGGGATGGAGGGGATGACGTTCCGGGGGCCGGCCAGGGTGTTCGACTCCGAGGAGGAGGCCTTCCAGGCCGTCACGGGGGGCCGGGTTCGGCGCGGGGAGGTGGTGGTGGTCCGCTACGAGGGCCCCCGGGGTGGGCCGGGGATGCGGGAGATGCTGGCGGTGACGGCGGCCGTGGTGGGGGCGGGCCTGGGCCGGGAGGTGGCCCTGGTCACGGACGGGCGGTTCTCCGGGGCCACCCACGGGTTCGCCGTGGGACACGTGGCGCCGGAGGCGGCGGTGGGCGGGCCCATCGCCCTGGTCCAGGACGGCGACGAGGTCGTCATCGACGTGGACGCCCGCCGCCTGGACCTCCTGGTCCCCGAGGACGAGCTGGCCCGCCGCCGCGACGGGTGGAAGCCCCCCGAGCCCCGCTACCGGTGGGGGGCCCTGGCCAAGTACGCCCGGCTGGTCTCCTCCGCCTCCCGAGGCGCCGTCTGCGGCTGAAGCGAGGACAGACTGTTGGGGGGCTCTGGAGACGGGCTCCCCACACCGGCTCCCCTTGACCGTGGTCCGGGAGCGCATCGCTGGCGGGTCGAGCCTGAGGGTGCCCCTGGCCAGGGGTTCGTGGCAGGTCGGCTGACGGGCGGACCTCAGCAGTCCAGGGTGGCCGCGGCGGTGGTGCAGATCTCGTGGATGCGCGGACCCTGCGAGCCCAGCCGCGGGTGAGCATCGCTTTCGGGAACGGTCGGAGGTTATCGAAGGACGCGGCGCACTCGGTCGGGAGCCCTTCGTCGGGACCGAGCGGGAGCTCACTCGGCAGACCTCGCGTGCGCGTCGTGATGGGGGCGTCGAGGACGCGGCGTATCACCTGGTTGGCCGCGTCCCTGCTCACCACGAGGAAGGGGCGACCGCCCAGATCGGGAGCCTCGCCCCACCAGATCTCACCCCGCGCTACCACCATCGCTCCCACGGTTCCTCGCGGATCGCCGCACGGGCAAGGCGCGGCCTCCGCGAGCTCGGCCTCGGGCTCGGGAAGCGGCCGGAACGCCTCGTCGTACGCGCGATCCACGGCCGCCCGGCGGCTCGCCGGGATCCATCCCGGGAAGGAGTAGCGTTCCGCAATAGGCAGTAGGGCTGCTCCCTTCTTCTTCGCCTCCCCGGTCCTCGGGGACGCGAAAGTTGCCCTCCTTAGGAGGGCCATCCACCTGGATCTGTTCCTAGGCGGTCACCTCCTTCCACCACGCCCG
>DATLZQ010000016.1:0-13611 GCA_035573915.1 Actinomycetota bacterium
CCCCGGGACCTGCGGGGGCGGCGTCCCGCCGGCAGTAGGCTTTCCCCGACGTGAACGAACGCATCCTCCTCGTGGAGGACGACCCCTCGATCCGCGAGGTCACCGCCCTCGGGCTGAGCCGGGCCGGGTTCCGGGTGAGCACCGCCTGGGACGGACGGGAAGGGCTGGAGCGGGCCCGCCGGGAGCCGTTCGACCTGGTCATCCTAGACGTCCTGCTCCCCTCGATGGACGGTTTCGAGGTCTGCCGCGAGCTGCGAAAGGAAAGCGGCGTCCCCGTCCTCATGCTCACCGCCAGGACCGACACGGTGGACGTGGTGGTGGGGCTCGAGTCCGGGGCCGACGACTACGTGACGAAGCCCTTCGAGATGGCCGAGCTGGTGGCCCGGGTGCGGGCCCTCCTCCGGCGGGGAGGGACGGCCCCGCCGGAGCGGGCCCTCACCGTGGGCGAGCTCGAGATCGACCCGGCCAGCTTCAGCGTCCGGAAGCGGGGGGCGCCCGTTCCCCTCACGGCCACCGAGTTCCGCCTCCTCCTCGAGATGGCTCGCCGGCCCGGGCAGGTCTTCACCCGCCAGCTCCTCTTGGAGCGGGTGTGGAACTACGACTACCTGGGCGACTCCCGGCTGGTGGACGTGGCCGTGCAGCGGCTGCGGGCCAAGGTGGAGGACGACCCCTCCCGCCCCAGGCTCATCACCACCGTGCGGGGCGTGGGCTACCGGCTGGAGCGGGGGGACTGACGTGGCCGGGGACGGCCCGACCGAGTCCGACCGCCGGGGCCACAGCCAGGGGGCAGGGCCCCCGGCAGGCCTCCGGGCCCCCGGGCCCCGGGTGGCCCCCGGCCGGCTGCGGCGGCGGCTCACCGTGGCCTTCGTCCTCGTGGCCGGGATCTCGGCGGGCGCCCTGGCCCTGGGCTCGTTCCTCCTCGTCCGCGAGGCCCGGCTCCGGGACTCCCTCCAGCGGGCCGAACGGGAGGCCCGCTTCAACCTGGCCCTGGCGGCCAACCTCCCGGAGGAGGGGCCCGACCTCCAGCGGTTCGTGGCGGGCTACGAGCAGCGGGGGGTCCACGCCCTGCTCGTGACGGGGGACCTGCGGTTCGCCTCCGACCCGGCCGTCGACCCCGAGCTCCCCCCCTCCCTCCGGGCCGTGGTCCGGCGGGGGGAGCTCGGCTACCTCCGCACCAATGTGGGGGACGAACCCTACCTCGTCGTGGGCGGGCGGGCTCCGGGGTCCCCGGCCGAGCTCTACTTTCTCTTCTCCGAGGCCGGCCTGGAGGCCGACCTCGGGCAGCTTCGGACCGTCCTGGTCCTGGGGTGGGCGGCGGTGGTGATCCTGGCCGGGCTGGTGGGGCGGGCCCTGGCCCGCCGGACCCTGGACCCCGTGGCCAGGGCCAGCCAGGCGGCCCGGGCCATCGCCGAGGGCATCCTGGCCACCCGCCTCCCCGTGGAGAGCCGGGACGAGTTCGGGGCCTGGGCCCAGTCGTTCAACGAGATGGCGGAGGCCCTGGAGGCCAAGGTCCGGGCCCTCTCGGAGGCCCGGGCCCGGGAGCGCCGGTTCACCTCGGACGTGGCCCACGAGCTCAGGACCCCCCTCACCGCCCTGGTCGGGGAGGCCTCCCTCCTCCGGGAGCACCTGGACCGTTTCCCCCCGGAGGCTCGGCGGCCCGCCGAGCTCCTCGTGGAGGACGTGGCCAGGCTCCGCCGGCTGGTGGACGACCTCATGGAGATCTCCCGCCTGGACGCCGGCGGCGAGCCGGTGGCGGCCCAGCCGGTGCCCCTGCTGGGGCTGGTCCGCTCCACGCTGGCCGCCCGGGGGTGGGAGGGGCGGGTCCGGGTGGGCGGCGAGGAGCTCACCGTGCGCACCGACCCCCGGCGCGTGGAGCGGATCGTCTCCAACCTGGTGGGCAACGCCCTTGAGCACGGAGGCCCCCACGTGGAGGTCACCGTGGGACGCGACGGCCAGGGGACCTTCGTGGAGGTGGCCGACGACGGGCCCGGCATCGCCCCGGAGGACCTCCCCCACATCTTCGACCGCTTCTACAAGGGCGACCCCTCCCGCCGGGGCCCGGGGAGCGGCCTGGGCCTCGCCATCGCGCTGGAGAACGCCAGGCTCCTGGGCGGGGACATCGAGGTCCGGAGCGAGTGGGGGGCCGGGGCCCGGTTCCGTCTCCTCCTCCCCCCGCAGGCGGCACCGGTGGGGCCCTCGCCGCCCCAGGGCTCGCCGCCCGAGGCCCGCCCGGCCCTGGCCCCCTCCGAGCGGCTCCCGGGACCGCCCGAGCCCGTGACCGAACCGTTACGCGCCCGCGAACCGCGTGTTACGGGCAGCCCTCACGATGAGGCCGTTCCCGACCCGGAAGGAGGGTGAGATGAAGCGGATCGGCATCATCGTCACGGGGGTGGCCCTGGCCCTGGTGGCCTCGGCCTGCGCGGGGGCCCGCTCGGGGTCCCTGGGGCCGGTGGACGGCGGCCCCCCCACCCCGGCGCCGACGGAGCAGCCCACCGGGCCCGGCCCCACCACCCCGTCCCCTGGAGGGACTCCTGGAGGGACGCCGTCGCCGGGCCGCACGGTCACGTTCGAGCTGTGGTTTGTCTACGGCGACCGGCTGTTCGTGACCAGACGGACCGAGCCCTTCGACCCGGGGGTGGCCCGCCAGGCCATCACCGCGCTCCTCGAGGGGCCCAGCGAGGCCGAACGGGCGGCGGGGGTGACCACGGCCATGCCCGCCGGGACCCGTCTCCTGGACGTCTCGCTCTCCGACGCTGGCGTGCTCACCGTGGACCTGAGCGGGGAGTTCGCCGCCCCCGGCGGCAGCCTGGCGGAGCGGCTCCGGCTGGCCCAGGTGGTCCACACGGCCACTCAGTTCCGCACCGTCAAGGGCGTGGCGTTCCGGGTGGACGGGCGGCCGGTCGAGGCCTTCGGGTCCCACGGCATCGTGCTCGACCGGCCCCAGACCCGGGAGGACTACCTGGACGTCTTCCCCCAGATCCTGGTGGAGACTCCGCTCGTCGGCCAGACCGTCCCCAACCCGGTCACGGTCTCCGGGGTGGCCAACGTCTTCGAGGCCACCGTGAGCCTGCGGGTCCTCGACGCCCGCGGCCGGGAGGTGGCCCGGACCTTCACCACCGCCACCTGCGGGACGGGGTGCTGGGGCGACTACTCGGTGGCCGTCGACTACCGGGTGGATTCGGAGCAGCCGGGGGTGATCGAGGTCTTCGAGAGCTCGGCGGAGGACGGGAGCCCCCTCCACATGGTGCGGATCCCGGTTACGCTCACCCCGTAGGGCGAGGCCCTCACGGACGGACGCGACCGCGGATGGCCGGTTCGGGAGGCTCCCGGGCCGGCCGTCCGCACGTCTTCGGAGGCCGGGGACCGTCCAGCCCGGGAACGGACGTGAGCGGCACGGGTCGCGCGGGATGGGGCTACCGCCCCGATTCGCCGAGCTGGTGTCAGGTCCCTCGGAGCGGGCGGAGGAACTCCTGCGGACCGAGAATGAGCAGCCCCTGAACCGGGACCTTGCCGAAGTGGCGATCTCGCGTCACCAGGGCATCCGCGCCGCTTAGCTGGGCCAGCGCCAGGAGGTAGTGTCGCCTGGATGGTCGGGGACGGTCGGGCCCGCTGCTCGTGCACGACCTCCGATGCGCGCCGCAGGCCTTCGTCCTCGCATTTTGCCCTCTCTACGGCAATCCCTCCTCTGCCGGCGTGCCCGAGGCGACTCGACCCAAGGACAGGGCGGGGGCCGTGTGGTGCGCCAGGGCCGCACCCCGCCCGGGGGGCGCCCGGGCCCGCCGGCGGGGGGTTCCCCCGGCCCGGGTATCCTGTTTCGGGATGCGCCTCTACAACTCCTTGACCCGGCAGGTGGAGGAGGTCCAGCCCGTGGACGGCCGGACCGTGAAGATGTACTCTTGCGGCCCGACCGTCTACCGCTACGCCCACCTCGGCAACATGCGGACCTTCATGCTGGGGGACCTCATCAAGCGGGTCCTCCAGTTCGAGGGCCAGCCAGTCTACTGGGTCATGAACATCACCGACGTCGGGCACATGGTGGACGAGGCCTCCCCGGACGCCGTGGACAAGATGCAGCTGGCCGTGGAGGACGAGGGCCTCTCCCCCGCCGAGATCGCCAGGAAGTACGAGCAGGCCTTTCACGAGGACCGCCGGGCCCTCGGCATCCTGGACGCGGACGTCTACCCCCGAGCCACCGAGCACATCCCGGAGATGCTGGAGCTCATCCGCCGGCTCATCGACCGGGGCCACGCCTACGTCCACGACGGCACGGTGTACTTCGACGTCCGGTCGTTCCCGGACTACGGGAAGCTCTCCGGCAACACCCTGGACAAGCTGGTCCCCGGGCACCGGGACCTGGAGATCGCCCCGGGCAAGCGCCACCACGCGGACTTCTCGCTCTGGAAGAAGGCCGGGCCCGGGCGACTCATGAAGTGGGACAGCCCCTGGGGAGAGGGCTTCCCCGGCTGGCACATCGAGTGCTCGGCCATGTCCATGAAGTACCTGGGCGAGCGGTTCGACGTCCACACCGGGGGCAACGACCTCAAGTTCCCCCACCACGAGGACGAGATCGCCCAGTCCGAGGGGGCCACCGGGCACCGGGTGGTCTCCATCTGGGTCCACGGCGGCTTCCTGCAGATGGGGGGGCGGAAGATGGCCAAGTCCGCCCAGAACATCCAGCGGGTCACGGACCTCTCGGCCCAGGGGATCGACCCCCTGGCCTTCCGGCTGCTCTGCTTCGGGACCCGGTACCGCTCGGAGATGGACTTCAGCTGGGACGCCCTGGTGGGGGCCAACGAGCGCCTCAGCCGCCTCCGCAAGCGGGTGGCCGACTGGGCGGCCGAGCCCGCCCCGGACGCCCTTTCCGAGGACGCCCGGGCCCTGGACAAGCGGTTCCGCGACGCCGTGGGCGACGACCTGGACCTCCCCGAGGCCCTCAAGGTCCTGGAGGAGGCGGTGAGCTCGAGCACCCTCCCCGGAGGCGAGAAGCACCGGCTCCTTACCTCGTGGGACGCCGTCCTCGGCCTCGACCTAGAGCGGGCCGCCCGGGAGGCCTGGAAGCCCACCCCGGAGGTCGAGGAGCTCGTCCGGCGGCGCGACGAGGCCCGCCGGGCTAGAGACTTCGCCCGGGCCGACGACATCCGCAACCGCCTCATCGACATGGGTCTCGAGGTGATGGACACGGCGGAGGGGACCAGGGTCCGTCCCCGCCGGGCCTGAGCGGCCTCCCTGGTCGGACCGCGGCCGGGAGCACACGCACCTCTTGCCGGGTGCTCGGGCGGGGGGAACAACCACCGCGTGCGCCGCGACCTCCCCACCGGCACCCTCACCCTCCGGTTCACCGACGTGGAGGGCTCCACGAGGCTGCTCAGGGAGCTCGGGGAGGAGGCCTGGCCGAAGGCCCCGTCCGGGTCCGGATGGGCCTGCACACGGGCTGCCCCCGCCTGACGGAGGAGGGCTACGTCTGGGAGGACGTGCACCAGGCCGCCCGCATCGCCGCCGCCGCCCACTGCTGCGGGTGCGGGGGGAGGGTGGAGTACCCCGTCCCTCCCCTGGCCGAGGCCCAGGCGGTGGAGCTCTTCTGCGCCCGGGCCCGGGTCGGGCCCGACCCCACCGTGGCCGAGCTGTGCCGGCGGCTGGACCACCTCCCCCTGGCCATCGAGCTGGCCGCCGCCCCCTCGGGCCTGCTCTCCCCCACACAGATCCTGGAGCGCCTCTCGGCCCGCCTGGACCTGCTCAAGGGGCGCCGGGACGCCGACCCCCGCCAGCGGACGCTCCGGGCCACCATCGAGTGGAGCCACGACCTCCTCACCCCCGACGAGCAGCGGCTGTCCGCCCGGCTCTCGGTGTCCCGCGGGGGGTGCACCCTCGAGGCCGCCCAGGCCGTGGCGGGGGCGGACCTGGAGGGGCTCCAGTCCCTCCTCGACAAGAGCCTGCTCCGCCGCGAGGACCGGTTCTGGATGTTGGAAACGATCCGGGAGTACGCCGCGGCGCGCCTGCAGGCCTCGGGGGAGGCCGAGGACCTGCGCCGCGGTCACGCCGAGTACTTCCTGGCCCTGGGCGAGGAGGCCGAACCCCATCTTCGCGTCGACTCCATCGAGTGGGTGGACCGGATGGACCGGGAGCACGACAACCTGCGGCTGTCGCTCCATGAGCGCCTGGGAGACCCGCGGGGGGCGCCCTACTCCCGCTTTCTGTTCGGGTACGCGGCCGTCGAGAGCGGCGACTTCGCCGGAGCCCTGCCCACCTGGAGGAGAGCCTCCGGCTGTTTCGCGACCTGGGCGACGACCACTACGCCGACATCGTGGCCTTCAACCTGGCCTGGGCCTGCGACGAGCTCGGCGACTGGGACCGGGCCCGGGCCCTGACGGAGGACAACCTGCGTCGGGCCCGGGCCAGCGGAGACCGGCGGAACGAGGGCTTCTGGCTCGACCACCGGGGGACCTACCGACGAGAGGAGGGGCGGGCCGATGAGGCTCTCCTCCTGTTCCGGGAGGGCCTCCGCATCCGCCTGGAGCTCGTCGACCCCATCCACATCACGGACGGCCTCAGCTGGGTGGCCTCGGCTCTGGCCGTGGCCGGCGGGCCCCAGGCCGCGGCCCGGCTGGTCTCGAAGTCGGTGGCACTCAACGAGGAGCTCATGGGCGACCCGCCCCTCTACCAGCAGAAGACGAATCAGCAGACGCTCGAGGTCGTTCGCAAGCAGCGCGACGAGGCGGCCTTCGCCGAGGCCTGGGAGCAGGGGCGAGCCATGACGCTCGACGAGGCGGTCGACCTCGCCCTCGGTTCGTAGGCCCGAGCGCTCGGTGCTTCAGGCGGTCGTCGCGGTACGTGAGGGGCGGAGCCGGCGGCGCATGACCGGCCGGTCCGCCTTTCGCCGAGCGACCTCGGTGAACCCGGCCCGCTCGTACATGGACCTCGTCCCGAACCACAGGCGGTCCGGGTGCACGGGCCCCGGCCGGTCCACCGGGTAGGCCTCGAGGACGGTGGCCCCGCCGTCCCGGGCGTGGCGGACCGCCGCCCGGAGCAGCGCCTCGGCCACCCCGCGCCCCCGCGCCGCGCGGTCGACGAACAGACACACGATGGACCACACGGGACGGCCGTCCACCGGCTTCATGACCGGAGAGCGGCGGAGGCGGGGGTAGTCCTCCCTGGGCCCCAGGGAGATCCACCCGACCGGCCTCCCGCCCTGGTAGGCGATGAGGCCGGGCACGACCCCGCGCTCGACCAGGGACCGCATGGCGGCCCGGTTCGCCTCGGCCTGGCCCACCCCGCCGCCCTGCCCGGTCTTGCGGTAGTACATGCACCAGCACGAGCGGGGGATGGAGGCGCCGGGCCGGGAGAACAGCTCGACCAGGTCGGGGAACCGGTCGCGGGTGAGCGGTCGGACCTCGAGCCTCACGACGGCGATCCTACCGGGCTCGCCCCGGCGGACAAGAGGCCTGACCGCGCCGTCAGCTTTCCCGACCGGTGCGCCTCCAACAGGGCCCGAGCCTCGTCGACTCCTCGCTCCCCCTGCTCGTGGAACCATTTGAGGACGCATGACCTCCGCCAGGGACCGTCACAGGCCCAGGGTCTTGGCGATGTTGTTCCGCAGGATCTCGCTGGTCCCCTCGTACAGGCGCATGGCCCGGACGTCCCGGTACCAGGTCTCGATCCCGAGCTCGGTCATGAACCCGTTCCCTCCGTGGACCTGGACAGCCCGGTCCGCCACCCGCCCCACCATCTCGGTGGCCACGAGCTTGGCCAGGGCGGCCTGCCGCCGGCCGTCGGCCCCTTCGTCGATCTCCCGGGCGCACTGGTAGACGAGGAGCCGGGCCTGCTGGAGCTCGGCGTAGGAGTCCACCAGCATCCCCTGGACGTACTGGTACGAGCCGATGGTCCGCCCGAAGGCCTCCCGGGTCTTGGCGTACTCGATGGAGCGGTTGAGGAGGTTCTCGGCGATGCCGAGGGCGCTGGCCGCCACCTGGAGGCGGGCCCCGTTGATCCCCCGCATGGCCGAATAGAAGCCCGCCCCCACCTCCCCCAGGACCTGGTCGTCGGAGAGCTCCACGTCCTCGAAGGTGAGCTCGGCCGGGTTCTGGTAGGGGGACATGGTCCGCTGGATGCGGGAGACCGTGAAGCCGGGGGTGTCCCGGTCCACGAAGAAGGCCGTGATCCCGCCCCGGGGGCCCCGGTCGGGGTCGGTCACCGCGAACACCAGGGCGAAGTCCGCCACGTCGCCCCCCGTGATGAAGTGCTTGCGGCCGTTCAGGACCCAGCGGCCGTTGCGCCGCTCGGCCCGGGTCCGGATCCGGGCCGCGTCCGACCCCGCCCCCGGCTCGGTGAGGGCGAAGCAGGTCACCTTGTCCGCCCGCATGAGGGGCTCCAGGTACTTCTCCCGCTGGGCGGGGGTGCAGTCCAGGTGGATGGGCGAGGGGCCGGTCACCACCGGGAAGATCGACTCGAAGTGGGCCAGGATGAGCCCGTGGCGGCTGGCCTCCTCGTGCAGGAGGACCTGGCCCAGGTAGGACAGCCCTCCCCCGCCCACCTCCTCGGGCATGTGCAGGGTCCAGAAGCCGAGCTCCGCCGAGCGCTTTCGGATCTTGAGCTGCTCCTCCCGCCGGGTGGCGAAGTCTCCCGTCTCCAGGATCTCCTGGCGGTGGGACTCCTCGATGGGGCGGATCTCGCGGTCGATGAAGTCGCGCAGGGCCTGGCGAAGCTCGATGAGCTCCTGGGGGATGTCGAGCAGGGGCACCGGGACCACCTCCCTCGTCGTCCAAAAACCTACCGGTGCGTAGGTTCTG
The DNA here is from genome assembly GCA_035573915.1 of Actinomycetota bacterium. Lineage (GTDB taxonomy): Bacteria > Actinomycetota > UBA4738 > UBA4738 > UBA4738 > DATLZQ01. The sequence continues at coordinate 8,784 of DATLZQ010000016.1, forward strand.
CCAGGATACCGCCCCGCCGGGCGGCAGGGCGGGGTTCAGGCCACGGCCACGAGCTCCCGGGGGGCGTGGTTCAGCCGGACGGCGCCGTCCTCGGTCACGGCCACGATGTCCTCGATCCTGACCCCGAACCGGCCCTCCAGGTAGACCCCGGGCTCGATGGAGAAGGTCATCCCGGGCTGGAGGGGCTCCTCGTTTCCCTCCACGATGTAGGGGGGCTCGTGCTCCTCCAGGCCGATCCCGTGGCCGGTGCGGTGGAGGAAGGCTCCCCCGTAGCCGGACTCCTCCACCACCCGCCGGGCCGCCCGGTCCACCTCCCCCGCTGGCACGCCCGGGCGGACCGCCCGGAAGGCTGCCTCCTGGGCCCGGGCCACTACCTCGTGCACCTCCTGGACCTCCTCCGAGGGCTCCCCCACGCAGACGGTGCGGGTGATGTCCGAGCAGTACCCCCCCACCCGGCCCCCGAAGTCCAGGACCACGACGTCGCCCCGCCGGATCGTCCGGGCCCCCGGCTCGTGGTGGGGCGAGGCGGCGTTGGGCCCGGAGGCCACGATGGTGAAGGCCACCGACTCGTGGCCGGTCTCGAGGAGGAGCCGGGCCAGCTCCGCCGCCACCTCCCGCTCGGTCCGGCCCTCGAACCCCAGCCGGAGGACCCGGTGGAAGGCCTCGTCCGCGGCCCGGCCGGCCCGGCCCAGGAGGTGGAGCTCCTCGGGGTCCTTCCGGGCCCGCAGGCGGGCCAGGACGGCCGAGCCCGAGCTGAAGGCCGCCCCGGGCAGGGCCCGCTCCAGCCCGAGGAGGTGGACGGCCCACATCCGGTCGCTCACCCCGAACCGGGACCCGTGGGCCAGCAGGCGGGAGAGGGCCTCGTAGGGGTCCTCCCCGTCCCGCCAGCTCTCGATCCGGGCCAGGTCCCGGACCGGCTCCGAGGCCGCCCGCGGCCGCTCGAGCTCGGGCACGAGCAGGACCGGCTCGCGGCCCGGCCCCACCACGAGGGCGGTGAGCCGCTCCAGGAGGGGTGGGTCATAGCCGGTCAGGTAGACGAGGTCGGGCGAGGGCGCCACGATGAGGGCATCCAGGCCGGCCCCCCCGGCCTCCTCGGCGGCCCGCGCCAGGCGCCCGGCGTGATCGGGGGACATGGCCTCAGCCCCCGCCCTCCCCGCCCCGGGACGGAGCGGCCGGCGGGGGTCCCACGGCCAGCTCCTCCGGGAGGAGCTTGCCCGGGTTGAGGAGACCCTGCGGGTCCAGGGCCCGCCGGAGCCGCCCCAGGCCGGGGAGGGCGGAGTCAAGTTCGGCCCCCACGAACGGGAGCCCCCGGAGCCCCACCCCCCGGTGGAGGACGGTCCCGCCCGCCTCGCGGCAGGCCGCGGCCGCCTCCGCCCAGGCCTCCAGGCAGCGCTCCTCCGCCTCCTCGTCGTCCGGGGCCCGGAGGAGGAACGAGAACTCGAGCTCCGCCCCGCTCCGGGTGGCCCGGACCAGTCGGCAGGTCACGGACTCGGCGTGGCGGCGGAGGGCCCCCCGGACGTCCTCGTACAGGCGGGGCAGGCGTCGCCAGAGGCCGGCGGCCGGCAGGAGGTCGACCACCACCCCCGGGCCCAGTGCCCGCTCCTCCCCCATCACCGCCCGGTGGCGCTCGGCCAGGTCCCCCCGGTGGGCCCACCAGTGCTCGCCCAGCTCGAGGGGGGCCGGGTTCGCCCCGAGCTCCCTGGCCAGGACCCGCAGCTCGAACAGCCCGGGCTCCGCGGCCGGGGCCCCGGCGTCGAAGCCCAGGACCACCAGGGGGCCGGGCCGGCCCAGGAGCGCGGCGGCGTCGGCGTCCGCGAACGTCTCGGCCGCGGCCTCCCGGTCGAAAACCCCCACGACCAGCGGCTCGAACCCCCGCTGGACGGCGGCGCGGACCAGGGCCGAGCCGCTCTCGAACGAGGAGGGTCGGAAGACTTCCCACAGGACCCCGGTCGGGGCCCGGGAGACGCTCAGCACCACCTCGGTCACCACGCCCAGGGTCCCCTCGGACCCGGCCAGCAGCGAACGGGGGTCCGGCCCCGGGCCCGGCCACGGGAGCGGCGGGAGCCGCACCACCTCCCCCCCGGCCAGGACCACGGTGAGCCCGAGGACCGCCTCCCCCGGGCCGCGTCCCGCCGGGCCCAGCGGGGCCCGGGAGGCCACCCACCCTCCCACCGTGCAGAGGGCCAGGGAGTCCTCGAGGGGGCCCACCGTCAGGCCCTCCTTCCCCAGGGCCTCCTCCAAATCCGCGCCGAGGACCCCGGCCTCCGCGTGAGCCGTCTGGGAGATGGGGTCCACCGCCAGGACCCGGTCCATGCGGGAGAGGTCGAGGACCACCCCGCCCGGGAGGGCCTGGGCGCCTCCCGCCGGACCCAGGCCCGCTCCCCGGGGAACCACCGGGGTCGCCGTCTCCGCGGCCCAGGCCAGGACCGCCGCCACCTCCTCGGTGGAGGAGGGGAAGACGACGGCGGCGGGCGGAGGGACTCGGTCGCCGCGGGCCTCGCGCAGAAGCGCCAGGGCCCAGCGGTCGTGGGACCGGGTGCCGAGCTCGCCGGGGTGGGTGCTCACGGCCCCAGGGGGCAGACGCCGGGCCAGGGAGTCGAGGGGCTCCACCGAGGCGGATGATATCCGGGCCGTGGAGGACGTGGCGGTCGTGGGGGCGGGCCTGGTGGGGCTGGCCACGGGCTACGCCCTGGTCCGGGCCCATCCTGGGCTCAGGGTGGTGGTCCTCGAGAAAGAGGGCGACGTGGCCCGCCACCAGAGCTCCCGAAACTCCGGCGTGGTCCACTCGGGGATCTACTACCGCCCGGGGAGCCTCCGGGCCAGGCTGTGCGTGGAGGGGCGGCGGGCCCTGGAGCGGTTCGCGCAGGACCGCGGGGTGCCCTACCGGCGGACCGGGAAGCTCGTGGTGGCGGTGCGCCCGGAGGAGCTCCCCCGCCTCCGGCGCCTGGCCGAGCGGGCGGCGGCCAACGGGGTCGAGGGGGTGCGGGAGGTCGGGCCTGAGGAGATCCAGGAGCTCGAGCCCCACGTGCGCGGGCTCCGGGCCCTCCACGTCCCGGTCACCGGGGTGGTGGACTTCGGGGCCATGGCCCGGGCCCTGGCCGACGAGCTGGGCGCCCGGGGCGGCCGGGTCCTGCTCCGCTGTGGGGTGAGGGGCCTCGAGCGCCGAAGCCGCTCGGTGGTGCTGACCACCGAGGGGGGCGAGGTTGAGGCCAGGGGGGTGGTGAGCTGCGCGGGCCTCCAGGCCGACCGACTGGCCCGCCTGACCGGGGACGCCCCCGAGGTCCGGGTGGTGCCGTTCCGGGGGTCGTTCTGGGTCCTGCGGCCCGAGGCGGCCCGGCTGGTGCGGGGCCTCGTCTACCCGGTCCCCGATCCCGCCCTCCCCTTCCTCGGGGTCCACTTCACCAGGCGGGTGGACGGGCAGGTGTGGGTGGGGCCCAACGCCGTCCTGGCCCTGGCCCGGGAGGGCTACCGCCGGGGCGAGGTGGACCTCCGGGACCTGCTCGAGGTCCTGCGCTTCCCGGGGTTCTGGCGACTCGCGCTCCGGTACGGGAGGACGGGGCTCGGGGAGCTCCTCCGGGAGCGGTTCCCTCGGGCCTTCCTCCGGGAGTGCCGCCGCTACGTCCCCGACCTCGGGCCGGAGGACCTGCGCCCCGGCCCGAGCGGGGTGCGGGCCCAGCTGGTGGCGGCCGACGGCTCCCTCGTGGACGACTTCGTGGTGGCCCGGCGGGGCCGGATCCTCCACGTCCTGAACGCCCCCTCCCCCGCCGCCACGGCCTGTCTCGCCATCGGCGAGACGCTGTCCCGCTGGGCCCTGGAGGACTTCGGGCTGGCCTGAGCCGAAGTTCGGCCCCCAGACGGTCCGATGCGGGCCGCAGGGTGAGCCTGGCCCTGCCGGGGTGGGTGATTTCCCCGGCTGGACGGAGCCCCAGGCCGACCCAGACTGGAGGCCACGAGAGGCTTGGGGTGATCCGGCTCCGGGGAGGCCCCCGGCTCGGGCACGAGCGGCGGTACGCGCTCCCGGGGCTGGTGGCCGAGGACGACCTGGGCTCCGTGTGGGAGGCCGAGGACGTCTTCTGGCGCGAGCCCCTGACCATTCGCATCCTCTCCGAGCCGCTCTCCCGGGACCGGCGGTTCCTCCGGCGGTTGCGGGAGGAGGTGCGCCCCCTCTCGAACCCGTTTCTGCCCGCCTCCGTGGCCCGCGTCCTCTCCTACAGCTACGAGCCCGACGGCGTCCCCCAGTTCCTGGTCCTGGAGCACATGGAGGGCGAGCCCCTGACCCACCGGCTCGCGGGGACGGCGGGCCTAGGGGTGCGGGGCGGGCTCCTGCTCGTGTCGGCCGTGGCGGAGGCCCTGGCCACCGCCCACGCTGCCGGCCTGGTCCACGGGGACCTCAAGCCGCGGAGCGTGATGGTGCTGGCCGTGGGCAGCGTCAAGCTCTTCGACTTCGGGGTGGCGGCCGCCCTGGCTGAGGTCCGCCCCCAAGGCGCTGGTCTCCAGGGCGAAGGAGGCGGTCCGGGCCGCGCGACCTCGGAGGCCCCCGGGCCACGGCCCGAGGGGGACGTCTCGGCCCTGGCCCGGATCGCGCGCCACCTGCTCCCGCCGGCCAGGGTGGAGCGGGCGCTGGGCGAGGGTGGGCGGCGGCTCCTGGAGGTCCTGGAGCGGGCGGCCCGCGGAGAGGCGGTGCCCACCGCCGGCCAGTTCGCGGCGGCCGTGCGGGAGGCTCTGGGCCGCCTGGGGCCGGACCCGCAGCACCCAGGGGCTGACCCTCTGGGGGAGGCCGGGTCCGGCGGCCAGGTCGCCCCCTGGCCCGGGGCGGCGGCCCCCTTGC
>DATLZQ010000017.1:0-27911 GCA_035573915.1 Actinomycetota bacterium
GGCGGGTCCGGCTCCCCTACCACCTCTCGGCCCTGGCCCAGGCCGCGGGCCTGGTGGCCCTCCGCCACGCCGAGGAGGCCCTGGCCATCGTGGAGGAGGTCCGCCGGCAGCGGGACCGGCTCCTGGCCGAGCTCCCGAAGATCCCCGGCGTGGTCGCCTACCCCTCGGACGCCAACTTCGTGCTCTTCCGCCCGCCCCGCCCGGCCCCCGAGGTCTGGTCCCGGCTCCTGGCCCGGGGGGTCCTGGTCCGGGACGTCTCGGACGCCGCCCCGGGGTGCCTGCGGGTCACCGCGGGGACCGAGGTCGAGGTGGGCGCCTTCCTCGACGCCCTGCGCGAGGTGCTCTCGGGAGCGGAGGAGGGAGCGTGAGCGCAGAACCGGCCACCGGGGAGCGGGCGGCTACGGTGGAGCGGGCCACCAAGGAGACCCGGGTCCGGGTGGAGCTCCGGGTGGACGGGTCCGGCGCCGCCCGCTCCCAGACCGGCATCCCCTTCTTCGACCACATGCTGGAGCAGCTCGGGACCCACGCCGGCTTCGACCTGCAGGTGGAGGCCCGGGGCGACCTCGAGGTCGACGCCCACCACACGGTGGAGGACGTGGGGCTGGCCCTCGGCCAGGCCCTGGCCCAGGCCCTGGGCGACCGGGCCGGGATCCGGAGGTTCGGGTCGGTGGCCGTGCCCATGGACGAGGCCCTGGTGGAGGTGGCGCTGGACCTCTCCGGCCGGCCCTTCGTCGTCCACGAGGTCCCCGTGCCGGCCGAGACCATCGGCACCTACGACACCGGCCTCACCGAGGACTTCGTGCGGGCCTTCGCCACCGCCGGGGGCATCACCCTCCACGTGCGGCTCGTCTCCGGGCGGAGCCCCCACCACGTGGTGGAGGCCGAGTTCAAAGCCCTGGCCCGGGCCCTGGCCGATGCCTGCGCGCCCTCGGGGCGGGCCGGGCCGCCCTCCACCAAGGGGGTGATGGAGTGAGCCCGGCCCGGCCCACGGTGGCCGTCCTCGACTACGGGCTGGGCAACCTGCGCTCGGTGGCCCGGGCCCTGGAGCACGCCGGGGCCCGGGCGGTCGTGACCGGCGACCCGGGGGAGGCGGGCCGGGCGAACGCCCTGGTCCTCCCCGGGGTGGGGGCGTTCGACGCCTGCATGGCCACGGTCCGGGCCACGGGGCTCGAGGACGCCGTCCGGGACGCGGTGGCCCGGGAGGTCCCGGTCTTCGGGGTGTGCCTGGGCATGCAGGTCCTCTTCGAGGGGAGCGAGGAGGGGCGGGAGCCGGGCCTGGCCCTCCTCCCGGGGCGGGTGCGGCGGCTCCCCGACTCCGTCAAGGTCCCCCACATGGGCTGGAACGAGGTCCGGTGGACCGCCGACCACCCCCTGGTGCGGGACGTCCCCTCGGGGACCCGGTTCTACTTCGTCCACTCCTACGCCCCCCAGCCCGACCCCGCGGTCACCGTGGGCGAGACCACCTACGGGGTGACCTTCGCCGCCGTCGTGGCCCAGGGGGCCGTGGTGGCCACCCAGTTCCACCCCGAGAAGTCCGGGGCGGCGGGCCTGGCCCTCTACGGGGCGTTCGTGAAGGGGCTCCCGTGACCGTCCGCCCGGGCGCATGGCAGCGGGGCGAAGGGCCGCCGGACGGGGGAGGTGGCGAGCCCTGATCGTGGTCCCCGCCATCGACCTCCGGGGCGGCCGGGTGGTTCGGCTCGTGGAGGGGGACCCGGGGCGGGCCACCGTCTACGAGGCCGACCCGGTGGCCGTGGCCCGGCGGTTCGAGGCCCAGGGGGCTCCCCTCCTCCACGTGGTGGACCTGGACGCGGCCCTGGGCACGGGGTCGAACGCCCAGGCGGTGCGGGCCCTCTGCCGGGCGGTGAGGGTGCCCGTCCAGGTGGGGGGCGGCCTGCGGACGCTCGAGTCGGTGGAGGAGGCGCTCCGGGCGGGGGCCGCCCGGGCCGTGCTCGGCACCGCGGCCGCCTCGGACCCCTCGTTCGTCTCCCGCTGCGTGGCCCGCCACGGCGACCGTATCGTGGTGGCCGTGGACGTCCGGGACGGCCGGGTGGTGGTGCGGGGCTGGCGGAAGGAGGCCGGGGCCCTGGAGGAGCTCCTCCCCGCTCTCGACGCGGCGGGAGCCCCTCGGTACCTGGTGACGGCGGTGACGGCCGACGGACGCCTGGAGGGGCCCGACCTCGTCCTCTACGAGCGGGTCCGCTCCCTCACGCAGCGGCCCGTCCTCGCCAGCGGCGGGGTGCGGGACGCGACCGACCTCCGGGCCCTGGCCGCCCTGGGGGTGGAGGGGGCCGTGGTGGGGCGGGCCCTCTATGAGGGGACGCTCTCCCTCTCGGAGGTGGCGGCCGTGGGGGGGCCGCCGTGACCCTGGCCCGCCGCCTCATCCCCTGCCTGGACGTGGACGCGGGCCGCGTGGTGAAGGGGACGCGGTTCATGGACCTCCGCGACGCCGGCGACCCCGTGGAGCTGGCCGCCCGCTACGAGCGGGAGGGAGCCGACGAGGTGGTCTTCCTCGACATCACCGCCACCCCCCAAGGGCGAGGGGCCACCCTGGACGTCGTCTCCCGCACCGCCGAGCAGGTCTTCATCCCGCTCACGGTGGGGGGCGGGGTGCGGAGCGGGGAGGACGTCCGGCGGCTGCTCCGGGCCGGGGCGGACAAGGTCTCGCTCAACACGGCGGCCGTCCGCGACCCCTCGCTCCTCGCCCGATGCTCCGAGGCCTTCCACCCGAGCGTGATCGTGGCCATCGACGCGAAGCGGGCCGACGGGCACTGGGAGGTGTACGTGGAGGGGGGACGGACCCCCACCGGGCTGGACGCCGTGGCCTGGGCCGTGCGGGCCACCGAGGAGCTCGGGGCCGGCGAGGTCCTGCTCACCTCCATCGACCGGGACGGCACCGGCCTGGGCTACGACCTGGAGCTGCTCCGGGCGGTGACCGAGGCGGTGCGGGTCCCGGTCATCGCCTCGGGCGGGGCGGGGAGGGTCGAACACTTCGTCCAGGCCATCCTGGAGGGAGGGGCCGACGCCGTCCTGGCCGCCTCCCGGTTCCACTTCGAGGAGCTCTCCATCGCCCAGGTCAAGGCCTACCTGGCCGAGCGAGGCATCCCGGTCCGGCAGGTGTGAGCGGTGGTCGGGGTGGGCGAGGTCCGGTTCGACGAGCGGGGGCTGGTCCCCGCGGTGGTCCAGGACGCCACCACGGGCGAGGTCCTCATGGTGGCCTGGATGAACCGGGAGGCCCTGGAGCGCACCCTGGCCGAGGGCCGGACCTGGTTCTGGAGCCGCTCCCGGGGGGCGCTGTGGGCCAAGGGAGAGACCTCCGGGAACGTCCAGCACGTGGAGGAGGTCCGACTGGACTGCGACGCGGACACGCTCCTGGTGCGGGTGCACCCCGCCGGGCCCGCCTGCCACACGGGCCACCGCTCGTGCTTCTTCCGGAAGGTGGAGGGGGAAGCGCAGGAGGTGGAGGCGTGAGACCGGGGGGCCCTGGGGCGAGGCGGGTGGGCCCCGCGGTGCGACCGGCCGCAGCCGGGGCGAGGCCGGCGGTCCCGGGAGGGGCCTGATGCTTCGGCTGGTCATCCCCAAGGGCTCCCTGGAGCAGCAGACCCTGCGGCTCCTCGAGGCGGCGGACCTCCCGGTCCGGCGGAGCTCCGAGCGCGACTACCACGGCCGCATCGAGGACGAACGGATCGACCGGGTCTCCCTCCTCCGGCCCCAGGAGATCCCCCGCTACGTGGAGGAGGGGTTCTTCGACATCGGCATCACCGGGCGGGACTGGGTGGTGGAGACCGGGGCCCAGGTGGAGGTCATGGCCTCCCTGGAGTACGCCAAGGGGGGCCTGGGGACGGTCCGGATCGTCCTGGCCGTGGCCCGCGACCACCCCGCCACCTCCGCCGCCGAGCTCCCGCCGGGGACCCGGATCTCCACCGAGTACCCCAACCTGACCCGGGCCTACTTCGAGCGGCTGGGGATCCCCGTTCGGGTGTTCACCTCCTACGGGGCCACCGAGGCCAAGGTGCCCGAGATCGTGGACGCCATCGTGGACGTGGCCGAGACCGGGGGGACGCTCCGGGCCCACGGGATGAAGGTGATCGAGACCCTCCTCGAGTCCGAGGTCCTCCTCATCGCCAGCCGGGAGGCGGCGGCGGACCCCGTCCGGCGCCGGGCCATCGAGGACCTCACCACCCTGCTCTTGGGGGCCCTGCGGGCCCAGGGCCGGGTCCTCATCAAGCTCAACGTCTCCGAGGACCGGCTCAAGGACGTGGTGGCCGTCCTCCCCGCCATGAAGGCGCCCACCGTCTCCCCCCTGGCCGAGGAAGGGGCCTACGCCGTGGAGACGGTGGTGGAGAAGGCCCACGTGAACACCCTCATCCCCCTGCTTAAGGCCCACGGGGCCACCGACATCCTGGAGATCCCGATCTCGAAGATCGTCCCCTGACGAAAGCCGGACCTGCGGGCGGGAGACGAATTTCCCTGGCAGGGGGAACAGCCCCGTACGGCCCTCCTCTGGCTCTCCGAGGAGAAAGGGACTTACGAGATCGTGGGGACCAGGCCCGCGGAGACGATCCAGCTGTCGCTCGTGACCAGGGGGACCCCGAGCGTCGGGGCCGTGGCCACGATGATCCGGTCCGCTTAGTCCGGGTGGAACGGGTCTGCCCTCGGCTCAGCTGCCCCGTACCCCCGTCCCCCGCCGGGAACAGCCGGGACCAGGCGCGCCACCGGCCCTCCCCCGTTCACCACCCTCAGCCCACGCCCTCGTCCCCGGAAGGCAGCGGGCGGCCGGTCAGGGTTCGGCGGCGAGGGCCGAAGCGTTCTCCCACCGCTCTCCCGGAGGCATTGCCGGCAGCCTTTGTTTGTGCATAATTATACATTGAAATGCAGAAGTATGCAGTAGCCGTCCTTGGGGCGTCCGGGTACTCCGGCGCGGAGCTGCTCCGCCTGCTGGCGGGGCACTCGCAGCTGGAGGCCACCTTCCTGGGCGCCCACGACGCGGCGGGCTCCCTGGTGGGCGAGGTCTTCCCCCACCTGGCTCCCTTCGCCCACCGCCGGTACGAGCCCCTGGACGCCCTGGACCTCTCCTCGGTCCAGGCCGCCTTCCTGGCCCTCCCGGCCGGGATGAGCTCCACCATCGCCCCGCGGCTGGTGGAGGGCGGCCTGCGGGTGGTGGACCTGGCCGGGGACTTCCGCCTCCCCGCGTCCGCCTACCCCGAGTGGTACGGCTTCTCCCACCCGGCTCCGGCCTGGCTGGACCGGGCCGTGTACGGCCTGCCCGAGCTGTTCCGCAAGGAGGTGGCCGAAGCCTCTCTCGTGGCCAACCCGGGCTGCTACCCCACCCCGGTCCTCCTGGGGCTCGCTCCCCTGCTGTCCGCAGGCCTGGTCGAGCCCCACGCCATCGTGGTGGACGGCAAGTCCGGGATCTCGGGAGCCGGCAAGAAGCCCACCCACCGCTCCCACTTCGCCGCGCTGGACGGCAGCGTCCAGGCCTACCGGGTGGGCCGCCACCAGCACACCCCGGAGATGGAGCACGGCCTGGCCCTGGCCACCGGGACCCGGGCCACGGTCACCTTCGTCCCCCACCTGGTGCCGGCCGTGCGGGGGGTGGTGACCACGGCCTACGCCAGGCTGGCGGAGGGGTCGAGCCTGGCGGACCTGCGGGAGGCCCTGACCCAGGCCTACGCCGGAGAGCCGTTCGTCCGGGTGGTGCCCCAGGGGGAGGTCCCGGACCCCAAGCGGGTGGCGGGGACGAACGTCTGCGAGCTCGGGGTGGGGGTGGACGCCCATGCCCGCACCGCGGTGGTCATGGGAGCCCTGGACAACCTGGGCAAGGGCGCCGCCGGCCAGGCCCTCCAGAACCTGAACCTCATGCTCGGCCTGGAGGAGACCCTGGGCCTCCCCACGGTGGGGGTGTACCCGTGAGGAAGCCACCTGTGAGGGGGGGACGCCCGTGAGCGTGACCGCCCCCCGGGGGTTCCGGGCGGCGGGGGTGGCCTGCGGCCTCAAGGCCAGCGGCCGCCCCGACCTGGGCCTGCTCGTCTCCGACCGGCCGGCCTCGGCGGCGGGGCTCTTCACCACGAACCGCTTCCCGGCCGCCCCGGTCCAGGTCTCCCGGGCCCGCCTGGGGTCGGGTCGGGCCCGGGCCGTGGTGGTGAACAGCGGGCAGGCCAACGCGGGGACCGGCCCCGAGGGACTCGCCGACGCGCGGGCGCTCACCGCGGCCGCCGCCCGGGCCCTGGGGGTCCCGGAAGACGAGGTCCTGGCCTGCTCCACGGGGGTCATCGGTCCCCGGGTCCGGGTGGACCTGGCCACGGCCGGCGTGGGGGCCGCCGCCGCCCGGCTGCGCCCGGACGGGGGCGAGGAGTTCGCCCGGGCCATCCTCACCACCGACCCCGGCCCCAAGCAGGCCGTCCTCCGGGGCGGCGGCTACACGGTGGGCGGGTGCGCCAAGGGGGCCGGGATGGTGGCCCCCGACCTTGCCACCCTCCTCGTGTTCCTCACCACCGACGCCGTGGCCGGGCCCGAGGCCGCCCGGCTGGCCCTGACCCGGGGGGCGGCCCCCGTCTGGAACTCGGTGACGGTGGACGGCTGCACGAGCACGAACGACACGGTGCTCCTCCTCGCCAACGGGGCCTCGGGGGCCGCCCCGGGGGCGGACGAGCTGGCCGACGCGGTCCGGGAGGTCTGCCGGGACCTGGCCCGGCTGGTGGTGGCCCAGGCCGAGGGGGCCACCACGGCCCTGGTGGTCCAGGTGGAGGGGGCCGCCAGCGACGCCGACGCCCGGCGGGTGGGGCTGGCGGTGGCCAACTCGCTGCTCGTGAAGACGGCCCTGTTCGGGCGGGACCCCAACCCGGGCCGGCTCCTCCAGGCCGTGGGGGCCTCCGGGGTGGAGCTCGCGCCGGAGGCCGTGGAGGCCCGGCTGGGGCCGGTCCCCATCGTCTCCCAGGGGCGGATCCCGCCCGGCTTCGACCCCGAGCAGTGCCGGGAGGCCATGAAGGAGCCCGAAGTCCTGCTCCGGATCCGGCTGGGCTCCGGGCCCGGCTCGGCCACGGTCTTCGGCTGCGACCTGAGCTACGACTATGTCCGGATCAACGGCGAGTACACCACCTGAGGCGACCCGCCCCGGCCCCTCCACGGTCACGGTCCCGGGCTACCCCGAGGTCCGCCAGCGGACCCGGGCCAAGGCACGGGTCCTCCTCGACGCCCTCCCCTTCATGCGGGAGCACGCGGGGGCCGTGGTGGTGGTGAAGGTGGGCGGGGCGGCCATCGAGGACGGGGCGCTGGGCGCCACCTTCGCCGAGGACGTCTCCCTCCTGCGCCTGGTGGGCGTCCGCCCGGTGATCGTCCACGGGGGCGGCCCCCAGATCACCGCCACCGCCCGGCGGCTGGGGATCGAGCCCACGTTCGTGGCCGGGCATCGGGTGACCGACCCCGAGACCCTCACCGTGGCCCGCATGGTCCTGGTGGGCCTCATCAACCAGGACCTGGTGGCGCTCCTCGTCCGCCACGGCACCCCCGCCGTGGGCCTCTCCGGGCTGGACGGGGGGCTGCTCCGGGTCCGGCCCCGGGCCCCCGAGCTCGGGCTGGTGGGCGAGGTGGAGGAGGTGAACGTGGACCTCCTGCACCACCTCATGGGCCAGTACGTCCCGGTCATCGCCTCCGTCGGGGCCGACGGGCAGGGCCAGGCCTACAACGTGAACGCTGACCTGGTGGCTGGGGCGGTGGCCTCCTGGCTCCGGGCCCAGAAGCTCGTCTACCTCACCGACGTACCGGGGCTGTTCGGGCCCGACGGGCAGTTCATCTCGGAGCTCGGGGCCTCCGACTGCGAGCGGCTGCTCAAGCAGGGAGCCGTGGAGGGAGGGATGGTCCCGAAGCTCCGGAGCGCCCTGGACGCCTTGGCCCGAGGGGTGCGCCGGGCCCACCTCATCGACGGCCGGGTGGAGCACGCCCTGATCCTCGAGCTCTTCACCCCGGAGGGCCTGGGGACCATGGTCACCCCCGATCCCTCCGACGGGCCGACCGGGGGGCCGGCCGAAGGGTCGTCCTCGGAGGCGGGGCCGTGAGGGGACACCCTTCGTTCCTCATGCCCACCTACGCCCGCTACCCAGTCACGCTCGTCCGGGGGGAGGGGATGCGGGTGTTCGACGCCCAGGGGCAGGCCTATCTGGACTTCGCGGGGGGGATCGCGGCCGTGCCCATCGGCCACTCCCACCCCGCCTGGCTGGGGGCCGTGGAGGCCCAGCTCCGCCGGCTGGTCCACGTCTCGAACCTCTTCTTCACCGAGCCCCAGGAGGCCCTGGCCGCCCGGCTCGTCTCCCTGGCCGGGTTCGGGCTCGTGTTCCTGGCCAACTCCGGGGCCGAGGCCAACGAGGCCGCCCTCAAGCTGGTCCGAAGGTGGGGGCGCCCTCGGGGGAGGACCGAGGTGGTGGCCCTCCTGGGCTCCTTCCACGGGCGGACCTTCGCCACCCTGGCCGCCACGGGGCAGCCGGCCAAGCACGCCCCCTTCGCCCCCCTGCCCGGAGGGTTCGTCCACGTGCCCCACAACGACCCCGAGGCCCTGGACGGGGCGGTGGGCCCCTCCACCGCGGCCGTGCTCCTCGAGCCGGTCCTCGGGGAGGGAGGGGTGGTCCCCCTGGACCCCGACTACCTGGCCCTGGCCCGACGCCTGTGCACGGAGCGGGGGGCCCTCCTCGTGCTCGACGAGGTCCAGACAGGAGTGGGCCGGACCGGGGCCTGGTTCGCCTTCCAGCGCCTCGGGGTGGAGCCGGACGTGGTGACCCTGGCCAAGGCCCTGGGCGGGGGCCTCCCCATCGGGGCGGTCATCGCCCGGGAGGAGCTCGCCTTCGGGCCCGGGGAGCACGCCTCCACCTTCGGGGGCGGCCCCGTGCCCTGCGCGGCCGCCCTGGCCGTCCTCGAGGTGATCGAACGGGAGGGGCTGCTCGAGCACTGCCGGGCCCGGGGGGACCAGCTCCTGCGGGGGCTCCGGGCGGCGGGGGCCGAGGGCGTTCGGGAGGTCCGGGGAGCGGGGTTGCTCGTGGGGGTGGAGATGGTGGACGAGCGGGCCCGCCGGGTGGTGCTCGCCCTCCTCTCCCGGGGGTTCCTGGCCACGGAGGCGGGGCCCGCGGTGGTCCGGTTCGCGCCCCCCCTCACGGTGAGCGCCGAGGACGTGGAGGCCCTCCTGGAGGCGTTCCCGGCGGCCTGCGAGGAGGCGGCGGCCAGGGCCCCGGTCCCGGGGTGAGCGGCAACCGCCCCCGGCGAAGCGGTCCCGGGGAGGCGGCCTGCGGGGAAGCAGCGGGACGCGCCCGGGGCAGCGCCGAGAAACGGCGGGATGGCAGCACGAGCGACACACAGAGTTAACAGGGCGGAAACCGAGCCGTAATGGGCCCGGCCGTAAGGTTCGGCTGCGGCGCGCGGCGTGGGCCGGGCGGCGGCGTCCGCCTCGAACCTTGGCGGACCGGGCAACGGCCGGGCCCTCGGGGCGTTGTCACCCGGTAACGGAGGCAGCGATGGGGATGTGGGAAGTCCACCTGGAGGTGCGGGAGCCGGGAGGGGAGCCTCGCCGGGAGCTGTACGGAACCTTCCCCCTTGAGGAGCTCCCGGCCATCCTTCCGCAGGCCCTGGACCGCGCCCGGTCCCGAGGGGGCGGGGTCCAGGTGCGCCGGCTCTGGGTGCCCCCGGGCCTGGGCCCCGGGCGGCCCCAGGGGACCGAGACGGACGACGGAGGGACGCCGTGAGGAAGGCCTCGGCGCGCGGGGGCCGTGGGGCCGGCGGACGGGGCCGGCCCCGGGCGGGCGGCTGGCCCACTGGCTGGCCCACGCACCCGGAGCGGGACGCCTGCGGGACGGGGTTCGTGGCCGACGCCGAGGGGCGGGCCTCCCGGGCCATCGTGGACGCAGCCCTGGAGGCCCTGTGCCGGGTGCGGCACCGGGGCGCGGTGGCCGCCGACCAGCGCACGGGCGACGGGGCGGGCCTGCTCTTCCCCGTCCCCGGGGCCTTCCTGGCCCACGACCTCGAGGCCCGCTTCCGCCTCCCGGGCCTGGACCCCGGGCGCCTGGGGGTGGCCATGCTGTTCGTGTTCGACCACACCCCTGCCCACGACCTCCGCCGGATCGTGGCCTCGGCCTGCGCCCCCGACCACGTCGAGGTGGTGGCCTGGCGCCCCGTGCCCACCGACCCCCGGGCCCTGGGGCAGCGGGCCCTGGAGACCATGCCCCGGATCCTGCAGGCGGTCCTCCTCCGGCCGGCGGGCCTCTCCGACCACGAGGCCGAGCGGCTGGCCTACCGGTCCCGGCGGCGGGCGGAGGCCCTGTGCCGGAGCCTGGGGGCGGCCGTCTACTTCCCCTCGTTCAGCTTCCTCACGGTCACCTACAAGGCCCTGGTGGCCGCCGACCAGCTGGCGGAGTTCTACCCCGACCTCCGCCACCCGCTCCTGGCGGCACCCTTCGCCATCTTCCACCAGCGCTACTCGACCAACACCATGCCCACCTGGGAGCGGGCCCAGCCGTTCCGGATGCTCTGCCACAACGGGGAGATCAACACCCTGGCCGGGAACGTGAACCGGATGCGGTCCCGGGAGGGCCGCCTCGGGAAGTGGTCCCTCCTCGACGAGGAGGTCCTCCGCCCGGTGGTGGACGAGTCCGGTTCGGACTCGGCCATGCTCGACAACGTCCTCGAGCTCCTCACCCGGGAGGGCCAGTTCCCCGACGAGTCCCGGGACGTCCGCCACGCCCTGGCCATGCTGGTCCCGGCGGCCTGGGAGGGCTCGGTGGAGCTCTCCGAGGAGGTGCGGGACTTCTACCGCTACCACGCCTCGCTCATGGAGCCCTGGGACGGTCCGGCCGCCCTCATCTTCACCGACGGGGTGGGGGTGGGGGCGGCCCTGGACCGAAACGGCCTCCGCCCCATGCGCTACGCCGTGGCCGAGGACGGCTTCGTGGCCTGCGCCTCCGAGGCGGGGGCGGTGGACGTGGCCGGGCACGGGCGGGTGCGCCGGGGGAAGCTGGGGCCGGGCCAGATGCTCTTCGTGGACCCCCGGGCCGGAGGGGTGGAGCTGGACCCCCTGGAGCGGGTAGCCCGCCACCGCCCCTACGGGGCCTGGCTGGCCGAGGAGCGCCTGGAGCAGTCCCCCGGGGAGCCCAGGGTGGAGGTGCCCGAGGACCTCCCGCGGCTCCAGGTCCTCCACGGCTACACGAGGGAGGAGCTCACCCTCGTCCTCCGGCCGGCCGTGGTGAGCGGCAAGGAGCCCACCTTCTCCATGGGCGACGACACCCCCATCCCGCCCCTGTCCACCCACGGCCGGCCCCTGTACAACTTCTTCAAGCAGCGCTTCGCCCAGGTCACCAACCCCGCCATCGACCACCTGCGGGAGCGGCACGTCATGTCGCTCACCACGCTCCTCGGCCCCCGGGACCCCCTGCTGTGGGAGCGGCCCGAGTCCGCGGCCCTGCTCGAGTACGAGACGTTCCTCCTCTTCCGCCTCCCCGGCGGCACCCACCTCGACGCCACCTGGCCCGTGGAGGAGGGACCGGGCGGGCTGCGGCGGGCCCTGGAGCACCTGGCCGAGGCCGCCGAGCGCGCCGCCCAGCACGGGAGCGGCATCCTCGTGGTCTCCGACGAGAACGTGGGGCCGGAGCGGGCCCCCATCCCGTCGCTGCTCGCGGTGGGGGCGGTGAACACCGCCCTCCTGCGGGCCGGGCACCGGACCCGGGCCTCCATCGTGGTCCAGACCGACGACGCCCGGGAGTCCCACCACTTCGCCTGCCTGCTGGGCTACGGGGCCGAGGCCATCTGCCCCCGGCTGGCCCTGGCCACCGTAGCCGCCCTGGCCGCCGAGGGCCGGGCCCGGGACGTGGCCTCGGTGGAGCAGGCCCTCCTCCAGTACCGGGCGGCCATCGAGGACGGGGTCCTCAAGATCCTGGCCAAGCTCGGCATCTCCTCCCTGGACGCCTACCGGGGGGCCCAGACCTTCGACGCCCTGGGCCTGGCCCAGGAGGTCATCGACCTGTGCTTCGAGGGGACCCCCTCGCCGGTGGGGGGGATCGGGTTCGAGGAGATCGCCCGGGACGTCCTGGCCCGCCACCGCCGGGCCTTCGGGCCCGAGGCCTCCCGGCCCGTCCTGGCCAACCCGGGGTTCGTCAAGCACCACCGGGGCGGGGAGTACCACGCCAACAACCCCGACGTGGTCCGGGCCCTGCACCTCACGGTGGACCCGGGCCTCGAACGCCTCCGCTCCACGGCGGCGGGCTCGGCCGAGGCCGAGGAGGACGCCGGCCCGGAGGGCCCGGCGGAGGGGGCCCTCGCGGCCACCCCCGAGGACGACCTCCGGGCCGCCCACCTCCTGCGGGAGGCCGCCCGCCGGGGGGACTTCTCCCTGTACCGGCGGTTCGCCGAGCTCGTCGACTCCCGGCCCCCCACCTGCCTGCGGGACCTCCTCGAGTTCGTCCCGGCCGGGCCCCCCGTCCCCCTGGAGGAGGTCGAACCGGCCTCGGAGATCGTCAAGCGCTTCTCCACCGGGGCCATCTCCCACGGGGCCATCTCCCGGGAGGCCCACGAGACGCTGGCCATCGCCATGAACCGTCTGGGGGCCAAGTCGAACAGCGGGGAGGGCGGGGAGGACCCGGCCCGGTTCCGGACTGAGCGGAACTCGAGGATCAAGCAGGTGGCCTCGGGGCGGTTCGGGGTCACCCCCGAGTACTGCGCCTACGCCGACGAGCTCCAGATCAAGATCGCCCAGGGCTCCAAGCCGGGGGAGGGCGGCCAGCTGCCCGGGCACAAGGTGTCCGAGGAGATCGCCCGCCTTCGGCACACCCAGCCGGGGGTGGCCCTCATCAGCCCCGCCCCCCACCACGACATCTACTCCATCGAGGACCTGGCCCAGCTCATCTTCGACCTCAAGCAGGTCAACCCGAGAGCGGACGTCTCGGTGAAGCTCGTGGCCGAGGTGGGGGTGGGCACCATCGCCGCGGGGGTGGTGAAGGGCCTGGCCGAGGTGGTCCAGATCTCCGGGGCCGACGGGGGGACCGGCGCCTCCCCCCTCTCCTCCATCAAGAACGCCGGCCTCCCCTGGGAGGTGGGCCTGGCCGAGACCCAGCAGACCCTGGTGGAGAACGGCCTGCGGGAGCGGGTCCGGGTGCGGGTCGACGGGGGGCTCAAGACGGGCCGGGACGTGGTGGTAGCCGCCCTCCTCGGGGCGGACGAGTACTCGTTCGGCTCGGCGGCCCTCATCGCCGAGGGCTGCATCATGGTCCGGACCTGCCACCTGGACACCTGCCCGGTGGGCATCGCCACCCAGCGCCCCGAGCTCCGAGCGAAGTTCGCCGGGACCCCGGAGATGGTCATGGCCTACATGACGGCCGTGGCCGAGGACGTCCGCCGGATCCTGGCCTCCCTGGGCCTGCGCTCCCTAGACGAGGCCGTCGGGCGGACGGACCTGCTCCGGCCCCGGGCCCTCGAGGGCCGGGCCGGCTCGCTGGACCTGCGCCCCCTCCTGCGACCGCCCGGCGCCCAGCGCCGGTTCGTGTCGCCGGTGCCCCTCCAGCGGCCGCGCTCGGCCCTCGGGGACCGGGTGTTCGAGGACGCCTGGCCCACGCTCCAGGACGGGGGCTTCGCCCGCCTCGAGTACCGGATCACCAACGGGGACCGGACGGTGGGGGCCCGCCTGGGCGGGGAGATCGGGCGGGTCTTCGGGAGCGCCCCGCCCCCGGGGTCGGTGGAGGTCACCTTCCGCGGCTCGGCCGGGCAGTCCTTCGGGGCCTTCCTGGCCCAGGGGGTCACCTTCCGCCTGGTCGGGGAGGCCAACGACTACGTGGGCAAGGGCATGGGCGGGGGGCGGATCGTGATCGTGCCCCCCGAGGACGACGCCGGGGACCCCTGGCTCGTGGGCAACACGGTCCTCTACGGGGCCACCGGAGGCGAGCTCTTCGTGGCGGGGCGGGCGGGGGAGCGGTTCGCCGTGCGCAACTCGGGCGCGGTGGCCGTGGTGGAGGGGGCCGGCGAGCACTGCTGCGAGTACATGACGGGGGGCGTGGTGGTGGTCCTGGGCCCCGTGGGGATGAACCTGGGGGCCGGGATGACCGGGGGCCGGGCCTACGTGTACGACCCCGGGGCCGGGCTCCCTGTGCGGGTCAACCCCGAGCTGGTGGAGGCCACCCGGCCCGGGCCGGAGGCCCTGACGGAGCTCCGGGCCTTCGTGGAGCGGCACGCCGAGCTCACCGGCTCGGCCCGGGCCGCGGAGATCCTGGCAGCCTGGGAGGAGGCCAGCCGGTCGTTCTGGCAGGTGGCCCCCCGGGCCGAGGTGGTGGCCATCTCCCGCAAGGCCGAAGGCACGCTGCGCTCGGCCAAGGGATAGAGGCCCGCTGCCCGGCCCGGGTCTGCGGACGGGCCGGGCCGCGCGGGCGCCCAGTGAGTCTGCCACCCTCTGCCGCGGGCGATGGAGCACCGCCCGGGCTGCGGCCCGAACGGGTCCTCGAGGCCTGGGCCGGGACCTCCGAGCCTCGGAGATCGCCGCGACGGCCATGTCCACCACCTTCCTGGCCACCACCGAGGTCGGCAAGCTCGTCATGTCGGCCACCTTCGTCACCGACTTCGGCACCGCCGCGGCCCTCAGCGTCATGTTCATCCGTCCCACGCCATCGATGGTCCCGTTCGTCCTCGCCTCCGCCGCCTTCATCGTCCTCGCCCGCCGGCTCCAGCCCTGATTCGTCCGACGCTACCGGAACCGGGTCATCGAGCCCGAGCCGAAGGCGGCGTTCGCAGGCCTGCTCGTCCTCACGTACCTCGGGGAAAAGGCGGAGAGCCACGCCGTGCTCCTTGCGCAGCGGCCTCACCTTCGGGACCATCCCGTCCCTTTACGGGCTGAAGGCGGGGATCATCGACCGGGCCCAGTTCTCCGTCCTCGTCACGGCGGTGGTCCTCACCGCCGTCGTGCCCACCGCCGTAGCGCAACGGTCCTTTCACCCCGCGCCCCTGCCCTCGAGGAGGGCGACCAGACGAGCGAGGCGAAATGACCGCCGGGGCCGTGCCCCCCGCCGCACCAAGCCAGGACCTGAGCGGGCTGCCGGCCCCCCGGAGACCGCCGGAGCGCCTAGCCGGGGAGGGCCTTGAGGAGCTCGCGGGCGATGACCACCCGCTGGATCTGGTTGGTCCCCTCGTAGATCTGGGTGATCTTGGCGTCCCGCATCATCCGCTCCACGTGGTACTCCCGCATGTACCCGTAGCCGCCCAGCACCTGGACGGCGTCGGTGGTCACCCGCATGGCCACGTCGGAGGCGAAGCACTTGGCCATGGACGCCCACTGGGTCATCCGGGGGTCCCCCCGGTCCACGAGCTCCGCCGCCCGGTACACCATGAGCCGGGCCGCCTCGATCTGCATGGCCATGTCGGCCAGCATGAACTGGACGCCCTGGAACTCGCTGATGGGCTGGCCGAACTGCTTGCGCTCCCTCGCGTAGCGGAGGGCCAGGTCGAAGGCCCCTTGGGCGATGCCCAGGGCCTGGGCTGCGATGGTGGGCCGGGAGTAGTCCAGGGTGCGCATGGCGTAGGTGAAGCCCTGGTCCAGCTCCCCGATGAGCCGGTCGGCCGGGATCTCCGTACGGTCGAAGTAGACCTCCCGCGTGGGCGAGCCCCGGACGCCCATCTTGCGCTCCTCCTTGCCGAAGGAGACCCCGGGGTCGTCCCGGAACACCACGAAGGCCGAGATCCCCCGGGCCCGGAGCTCCGGGTCCCGGGTGGCGAACACCGTGTAGGCGTCGGCCACCCCGGCCCCGGTGATGAACCGCTTGGTGCCGGAGAGGACGAAGCCGGCGGAGGTCCGCTCGAACCGGGTGCGGAGGGCCGCGGAGTCGCTCCCGCTCCCGGGCTCGGTCAGGCAGTAGGCCATGAGGTGCTCCCCCCGGGAGATCCCCCCCACCAGCTCCCGCTTGAGCTCCTCCGAGCCCGCCAGCAGCACGGGCATGGCCCCCAGCCGGGAGACCAGGGGGATGAGGGCGCACCCCGCGGTGACCCGGGAGATCTCCTCGATCATGACGGCCACCTCCAGGGACCCTCCTCCCCCGCCCCCGTAGGCCTCGGGGAAGCCCACCGCCATGAGCTCGTGGTCCACGAAGACCTTGTGGACGTCCCAGGGGAACTCGTCGCTCTCGTCGATCTCGGCCGCCCGGGCCAGGCCGATCCGCTCCTCCACGATCTCCCGGACCAGGGCCCGGAACTCCTCGACCTCCGCCGGCAGCGAGAACCGCCCCTCGCTCATGGCACCCCGCGCCGGGCCCGAAGCCTCATCCCAGCCGCCGCAGGACGAGGGCGTCGCCCTGGCCGCCGCCCCCGCACAGAGTGGCCCCGCCCAGGTCCACTCCCCGCCGGCGCATCTCGAGGGCCAGGGTGAGGACCAGCCGGGCCCCGCTGGCCCCGATGGGGTGGCCCAGGGCCACCGCTCCCCCGTTCACGTTCACCCGCTCCTCGTCCATCCCGAGGAGGCGGGTGGTGTGGAGGGCCACGGCGGCGAAGGCCTCGTTCACCTCCACCAGGCCCAGGTCGTGGACGTCCAGGCCGGCCTTCTTTAGGGCGTGCTGGAGGGCGAGGGCGGGGACGGTGTGGAGGTAGGCGTAGCGCTCCGCGCTCATCCCGTGGGCCACCACCTCGGCCAGGGGGGCCACCTCTAGCTCCTCGGCCACCTCCCGGGAAGCCACCACCACCGCCGCCGCCCCGTCGGAGATCTGGGAGGCGTTGCCCGCGGTGATGGTGCCGTCGGGCAGGAAGGCCGGCCGAAGGACGGCCAGGGACTCCACCGTGGTGTCGGGCCGGATCCCCTCGTCCCGCTCCACCACCACGGTCCCGCCCCTGGCCTGGGGGGCCTCCACCGGGACCACCTCCTCCGCCAGGCGCCCGGCCTCCCAGGCCTCGTGGGCCCGCCGGTGGGACCGGGCCGCCCAGGCGTCCTGCTCCTCCCGGCCGATGCCCAGCTCCCGGTTGACCTCGTCCGAGGACTCCCCCATGACCTTCTTCGTGAACGTGGACCACAGGCCGTCGTGGAGCATGGAGTCCACGAGCTCCACGTGGCCCATGCGGGCCCCCCACCGGGCGGCCGGCAGGAGGTAGGGGGCCTGGGACATGGACTCCATCCCCCCGGCCACCACCACCTCCACCTCCCCCGCCCGGATGAGCTGGTCGGCCAGGGCGATGGCGGTGAGCCCCGAGAGGCACACCTTGTTCACGGTGAGGGCGGGCACCTCCTTGGGGATGCCGGCCAGGATGGCGGCCTGGCGGGCGGGGGCTTGGCCCACCCCGGCCAGCAGGACCTGGCCCATGATGACGTAGTCCACCCGCTCGGGGAGGACGCCGGCCCGGGACAGGGCGTGGCGGATGGCGTGGGCCCCCAGCTCCACGGCGGGGACCTCCCGCAGGCCGCCGCCGAACTTCCCGATGGGGGTGCGGGCCCCGGCGACGATCACAGAGGTGGTCATGACGAGCTCCTCTCGGTGGGTCTCCCGCCCATTGTAGGGAGCGCCAGGTGGCCCTGGTCCTGGGTCCCTCCCACACGGCCCCCGGCCCCCGCCGGGCCGCCTGGCGCGCCGGCTCGGGGACCCAGCTCAGCGGCCGGGGTCCTCGGAGCGCCCCTCGGGCTCGACCTCGGGGAGGACCACGACGTCCGCCCCGGGCCCCCCCGCCAGGCGGTCGGCCAGGGCCTTCTCGATGACCTGGGTGATCTCCTCCCCCACCAGCTCGTCCCGCTCGATGAGGGCGTCCCGGAGGGCCATGACCAGGTCGGCGTTGGCCTCCAGGACCTGCCGGACCCGGCGCTTCTGGGCCTCCAGGATCTCCTCCACCCGGGCCTTGGCCTCCCGGTCCGCCAGGACCTTGGCCACCAGGTTCCGCTGCATGGGCCCCTCAGCCACGGCCTCGTAGGAGATGAGCGAGCCGGCCATGCCCAGGGACCCCACCATGCTGGCCGCCACCTGCGTGGCCCCGGCCAGGTCGCTCCCCGGCCCGGTAGTGGGCTCCCCCACGAACAGCTCCTCCGCCGCCATCCCGGCCAGGGCGATGGCCACCATGGCCTCCAGCTCCGAGCGGGTCCTCGTGTAGCGCTCCTCGGCGTCGCTGTGGGCCAGCAGGCCCAGGGAGGACCGGCGCTTGATGATGGAGAGGACCTCGAGCTTTCGCCTGGGGGCCAAGAGGTAGGCGGCCACGGCGTGCCCCGCCTCGTGGGTGGCCACCGTGCGCCGCTCCTCCTCCGTGTAGGGGACGGGCTGGGCCAGCCCCACCTCCTCGGCCAGCTTGGCCTCGTAGACGTCGGCCAGGGTCATCCGGTCCCGCCCCTCCCGCAGGGCCACCAGGAGGGCCTCGTCGAAGAGGTGCTCGATCATGACCGGGGTGTAGCCCAGGGTGTCGTGGGCCAGCTGCTCCCGGACCGCCTCCCGGTCCAGTTCGGGGTCGTGGGCCTTGCGGGCCAGGAAGAAGTCGATGAGGTCCCGCCGGCCCTGCTTGGTGGGGAGGTCGAAGTACAGGCGGCGGTCGAACCGGCCCGGCCGGAGGAGGGCGGGGTCCAGGACGTCGGCCCGGTTGGTGGCGGCGATGAGCAGGATGTTGTGGTACCGGGGCCGCCCGGCCCGGATCTGCATCCCCTCGGGCAGGAACCCGTTCAGCCACTGCACGAACCACCCCACCACCCGCTCCCACCAGTCGGGCTGGTCGAAGGACTGGAGCTGGATAAGGAGCTCGTTCACCATCCCGCTCGCCCCGGGGGCCACGAAGGGGGCCAGGGCCCGGGGGCGCGGGCCCCAGAGCTCGGAGCCGGCCACGGCCGCCCCCCGGTCCCCCCCGATGGCGTCGATCTCCTCGATGAACCCGATGGCCCCGCCCTCCCGCCGGGCCGCCTTGCGCAGAGCCCGGAAGAACGACCGGATCCGCATGTTGGTCATGCCGAACCACATGGACTGGAAGGCCGGAGCGGAGACGAACAGGAAGGGGACCCCGGCCTGTTTGGCCATGGCCTTAGCCAGGTAGGTCTTCCCGGTCCCCGGCGGGCCCTCGAAGAGGATCCCCCGCCGGGGGTTGCCCCCTAGCTGCTCCCGAAACTGGCTGTAGCCCAGGAACACGTTGAGGGAGCGGATGACCTCGTCCACCTGCTGGTCCAGCCCCCGGACCTCCTCCAGCCCCACCTCGATCTGCTCGGGGCGGATGAGGACGTGAGGCGACCGCCCCGAGAGGAGGGGGAACAGCATGAGGGCAGCGAAAACCAGCACCAGGACGAGCATGGGGAGGAACAGGCCGAAGTCGGTCGGGAGGCTCGGGGGGCGGATGGGGTTGCCCTCCAGGTAGCGGTAGAGGAGGTAGACGTCGATCCAGCCCAGGACGATGATGGCCCGGAGGATGCGGCGCCGACGCGTCCGCTCCCGGACCTTCCCCACGTCCGCCATGCCAGCCTGCAGGACCTTCGACTGGCCGAGCACGGCGGCGACCCGGTTCTGTTCGCCCATTCCGCTCCTCGTCAGCGGCGCGCCCGTGGGCGCGGACCTCCTGGGGTGGAACGCGGGGGGCACCACCATGGTACCCCGGGACCGCGAGTTCATGCCATTCGGCGGACCGCCCAGGGCTCGGCCGCTCGCGTTTTCGACACCGGAACGGGCAACGGATAACGTTTGGTGGGGGTTGGGTTCGGACGGCGGGCCGGCCACGTGGCCGCGGCGGGTCGTCGAAGGAGCTCTGCGGGTGCCTCGGAGGAAACAGGTTCCGGTCGACGTCGAGACGGCCCGTATGATCGGGAGCCTGCTGCGGGACCTGCGGCGGGCCGCGGGGTACCGGGCGGTGCGCGACGCCGCCGCCCACCCGGGCTGCCCGGCGGCCCAGCAGACGATCTACGCCTACGAGCGAGGTGGGCTGGTCCCCTCGCTCAAGCAGTTCATGGAGCTCGTGGAGTTCTACGCGCTCCGGACGGAAGGGGCGTCGCCCGAGGTCCGGTACCGGGCCGTGGCCGCGCTGGTGGCGGCCCTGGCCAGCCCGGCCTACCACCTCCCGGAGGCGGTACGCCTCATCGAGCGGCTCCAGCCAACACCCGCCCCCGGGCGGGCCCGGGCGGGGAGGGCCCCACGGTGACGGGGCCGGGCCAGTCGGGGGGCCCACCGGGCCTGGCGCGAGGCCCTGGCCTCCCCCCGGGCCTGCTGCTCGGCATCGACCACGTGGGCATCGCCGTCCGCGACCTGGAGGCCGCCGTGGAGGACTACCGGCGGCTGCTGGGCCTGGAGCCCACCCACCGGGAGCGGGTGGAGGACCAGGGGGTGGAGGAGGTCCTGTTCCCCCTGGGGGGCTCCTGGGTGCAGCTCCTCGGGGCCCTGGGCCCGGACACCCCGGTGGGGCGGTTCCTGGAGCGCCGGGGCGAGGGCGTCCACCACCTGGCCTACCGGGTCTCGGACGTGGCCGAGGCCCTGGACGCGCTCCGGGCGGCCGGAGTGCCGCTCGTCGACGAGGCCCCCCGCCGCGGCTCCCGGGGCACCCTCATCGCCTTCGTCCACCCCCGGGGGATGCGGGGCGTCCTCGTGGAGCTGGTCCAGGAGGCCTCCGGGACCGGGTGAGGTCAGGGCCAGGCGGGGGTGGGAGGTCGGAGGGGTTCGGCGGCCGCGGCCAGCCGGTCGAAGAGGGGCGGGGTCAGGGTCAGGTGGTAGACCTCGGCCACGATCTCCGCCCACCCGTGCAGGAAGTACCGCCACCCGTCGTGGAGGCGCAGGCCCCGCTCCGCCGCCTGGGCCCGGGCCTGCCGGAGGAACCCTAGCTCCCCCCGGTAGTTGAGGTCCCACACCACGGCCTCCCGGGGGAAGACGGCCCGGGCTGAGAGGGGAGACCCCGGGAGGTCCTTCCCGGCTCCGGTGGCGTTGACGACGAGGGACCCGGGCGGGGCCTCGAGGAGCCGGTCGGCGTCCTCGGGGGTCCGCACCAGGACGGGTTCCACGCCCGAGGCCCCCACGCCCAGGGCCCCCAGCCGCTGGCAGAGGGCGGCGACGGCCTCCAGCCGGTCGGGGCTTCGGTCGGCTAGCGCGATCCGGGCCGGCGGGTCGGGTCGGCGGAGGAGCGAGACGACGATGGCGGTCCCCGCGCCCCCCGCGCCCAGGCAGACCGCCTGGGCCGGGCGGCCCCGGAAGTAGCCGGGCCCCAGCATCTCCTCCAGGGCCCGTCCCGCCGTGAGGGGGTCCTTGGCGTGGCCCACCAGGGCCCCGTCGCGCCTCGAGATGCAGGAGACCTCCCCGCACAGCCGGGCGTCGGCGTCGAGCTGGTCGAAGAGGTGCCCGGCGTAGCGGAAAACCCCCACCTTGTGGCTGGTGACCAGGGCCCCGGCCACCCCGGGGTCGTCCCGCACCTCCCTCACGAAGCGGACGTAGGCCTCGGGGGGTGCGCCCAGGGGGAGGTCCCGGCCCTCCACGTTGGCCCGGATCCCCAGGATCTCCGCCCACCTAGGGAAGAGCCCGAAGATGCTCGAACCCGAGGTGCTCACCCCGAGGAAGAGCATGCGCCCCTCGGGCCTGGGCTCCGAGGTCGTCCGGTCCTCGAGCTCCACGTCCGACCCTCCGAACTGGCGTGGGAAGCGTCCGGCAGCGCCGGGGGGACCGCCGGCAGCGAGGCCCGTAGCGACGGCCCGCAGGGACCGTAGCACCCGCCCGGTCGAGCCCGCCCGAGGGCCGGGCCCGGGTAGACTCGCACCCGATGGCCGAGGCGCGCGACGGGCAGGACCAGACGGAAGAGGCCCTGGGGGAGGCCGGAGCGGCGGAGACGCGGGCCGTGGAGGCCCCACCCCACCCGGTGGCCGAGCGGATCGAGCAGCTCCGCCGCCTCAAGGAGCGGGCCCGCCAGGGAGGCGGCCCGGAGGCGGTGGAACGCCAGCACGCCCGGGGCAAGCTCACGGCCCGGGAGCGGCTGGAGCTCCTCCTCGACCCCGGGTCGTTCGTGGAGACCGACCTCCTGGCCCGCCACCGGGCCACGGGTTTCGGGCTGGAGCGAAACCGCCCCTACACGGACGGGGTGGTGACCGGCTGGGGGACCATCGACGGCCGCAAGGTGTTCGTCTTCAGCCAGGACTTCACCCTGTTCGGGGGTTCCCTTGGCGAGGTCATGGCCGAGAAGATCTGCAAGGTCATGGACCTGGCGGCCTCCACCGGGGCCCCCTTCATCGGGATCAACGACTCGGGCGGGGCCCGCATCCAGGAGGGGGCCGTCTCCCTGGCCGGGTACGGCCACATCTTCGACCGCAACGTCCGGTACTCGGGGGTGATCCCCCAGATCTCGGTGATCATGGGGCCCTGCGCCGGGGGCGCCGTCTACTCCCCCGCCATCACCGACTTCGTGTTCATGGTCAAGGGGACGTCGCACATGTTCATCACCGGCCCCGACGTGATCAAGGCGGTGACCGGGGAGGACGTGACCTTCGAGGAGCTGGGAGGGGCCCTGACCCACGCCACCCGCTCGGGGATCGCCTCGTTCATCGCCGACGACGAGGCCTCCTGCCTGCAGATGGTCCGCTACCTCCTCTCGTTCCTCCCCTCGAACAACCTGGAGGACCCGCCCTCCTACGCGCCCCGCGACGACCCCGACCGCCGGGACGAGTCGCTCAACTCCCTCATCCCCGACTCCCCCCGGGCCCCTTACGACGTGAAGGACCTGATCCGGTCGGTGGTGGACGAGGGCGAGTTCCTGGAGGTCTTCCCCTTGTGGGCGGCGAACATCGTGATCGGGTTCGCCCGCCTGAACGGGCGGTCCGTGGGGATCGTGGCCAACCAGCCACGCGTCCTGGCCGGGACCCTGGACTACGAGGCCAGCGAGAAGGCCGCCCGGTTCGTCCGGTTCTGCGACGCCTTCAACATCCCGCTGGTGACCTTCGTGGACGTCCCGGGGTTCCTGCCCGGGACGGCCCAGGAGTACGGGGGGATCATCCGCCGGGGGGCCAAGCTCCTGTACGCGTTCAGCGAGGCCACGGTCCCCAAGGTCACTGTGATCACCCGCAAGGCCTACGGGGGCGCCTATGTGGTCATGAACTCCAAGCACCTGCGGGCCGACGTGTCCTTCGCCTGGCCCACCGCCGAGATCGCCGTCATGGGCCCGGAGGGCGCGGTGAACGTCATCTTCCGCCGGGAGATCCAGGCCGCCCCCGACCCGGAGGCCCGCCGCCGGGAGCTGATCGCCCGGTACGAGGAGCAGTTCGCCAACCCCTACGTCGCCGCGGAGCGGGGGTTCGTGGACGACGTGATCGAGCCGGCCGAGACCCGGCCCCGGCTCATCCAGGCCCTCCGGATGCTCCAGACCAAGCGGGAGCAGGTACCCCCGCGCAAGCACGGGAACATCCCCCTGTGAGGGAGGCGGCGTGCGCTACGAGCTCCCCCCCGGGCTGACCCCGGAGGAGGTCCGGGCCATCGAGGCCGCCCTCCGGCAGTACTTCGGCCAGGGCGGCGGGGGCCTCCTCGCGCCCTGGGCCCTGGCGGGGCGGGCGGAGAACCTCAGGCTGGGGGCCCACCAGGTCCGCCACCTCTCGGCCCGGCCCTGGGCGGAGCGGCTGCCGTTCTCCCGACGGGGCTTCACCCACCGGGCCGGGCGGGGCGACACCCGCTGAGCCGGGGAGTCGGTGAGAGCGGTGGGGATCCGGGTGGTCCGCGGGGACGCCGGGGAGGCGCCGGACCGGGAGGCCCTCCGGCGGCGGTTCGAGGCCGAGGGGCTCGCCCCGCGCTCGTGGGGCAACGCCCCCGGGGACACCTACGGGTGGCACCGGCACCCGTACCACAAGGTCCTCTACTGCGTGCGGGGGAGCATCACGTTCCACACCCGGGAGGGCGACGCGGACCTCCGGGCCGGGGACCGGCTGGAGATCGAGCCCGGGACCGAGCACGCCGCCACGGTGGGGCCGGAGGGCGTGGAGTGCATGGAGGCGGCCCGCTGAGGAACGCGCCCCGGCCTCCATGACCTCCCTGGCCTTCCTCGTGGACCCGGTGTTCTACCGGACCCCGGGGGGGACCGGCGCCTACGTGCGGAACCTGGTCCCGGCCCTGGCCCGGGCCGACCCCTCCCTCGAGCTCAGGCTGTTCCACGCGCGGTTCGACGGCGCCCGGGCCGAGCCGTGGATGGGGCGCTTCCCGGTGGCCGCCCTCCCCTGGCCCGTGCGGCGCCTCTACCCCTCCTGGACGCTCCTCCGCCGGCCGCCCCTCCCCTCGCCCCTGAGCGGCACCGCCCTCCTGCACAGCCCCACCCCGGTGGCGGTCCCGCCCCCCGCGGGCGGGCAGCGGCTGGTGGTCACCGTGCACGACCTCGCCTTCCTGGTCCACCCAGGGGCCCTCACCACCACCTGGCGCCTGCTCCACCGGGCGGGGCTCCGGCGCACCGTCCGGACGGCCCGGGCCGTGATCGCCCCCTCCCGTCACACGGCCGAGGACCTCCTCCGCCGGACCCGGCTGCCGGCCGACCGGGTGCACGTGGTCCCCCTGGCCCCGGCCCTCCCCGAGGGAGCGGCCGACGTGTCCGCGGTCCTGGACCGCCTCAAGGTCCGCCGGCCCTACGTCCTGTTCGTGGGGACCCTGGAGCCCCGGAAGAACCTGGTCCGGTTGGTCCAGGCGTACCGGCGGGTGGCGGCGGGCGTGCCCCACGCTCTGGTCCTGGCGGGGCCCATGGGCTGGCGGCCCCGGCCCCTGCTGCAGGCCGTGGCCGAGGAGGGCCCCGGGCGGGTGGTCCTCACGGGCCGCCTTCCGGAGGAGGCCCTGGATGCCCTGTACCGGGGGGCGGACGCCTTCGTCTACCCCTCGCTGTACGAGGGGTTCGGGCTCCCGGTCCTCGAGGCCATGGCCCGAGGCATCCCCTGCGTGGTCTCGGCCGCCTCCTCCCTTCCCGAGGTGGCGGGGGAAGCCGCCCTCCTCGTGGACCCGCGGTCCACGGCGGACCTGGCCGGGGCCATCGAGCGGGTCCTCACCGACGGGGCCCTCGCCGAGCGGCTGCGGGAGGCGGGGCGGGCCTGGGCCGGGCGGTTCTCCTGGGACGAGACCGCCCGCCGGACCCTCAAGGTGTACCGGTCGCTGCTCTGAGGCAGCGGCCCGGCGGCGGTCAGGCGGCCAGGCCGAGCAGGCGGGCGGCGTTCTCGAACAGGACGTTCCGGCGAGCCTCGTCGGGCATCTCCAGGGCCTCGAACTCGCTGAACCACCGGTCCAGCGAGATGAAGGGGTAGTCGGTCCCGAACAGCGTCTGGCGGTTGAGGCGCCGGCCGGCCTCCCGGACCACCTCTGGGGGGAGGTACCTCGGGGCCCACCCGGAGAGCTCCACGTAGACGTTGGACTTGTGGAGGGCGATGGCCAGGCACTCGAGGTACCAGAGCCAGCCGAAGTGGCAGGCGATGAGCTTGAGGCCGGGGAAGTCGGCCCCCACCGAGTCCAGGAACTTGGGGTGGGAGTAGCGGATCTTAGTCCCCCCGGCCCCCGGGGTCCCGGCGGCGATCCCGCAGGTCCCGGTGTGGAAGGTGAGGACCAGCCCCAGGTCTTGGGCCCGCTCCCAGATCGGGTAGTACCGCTCGTCGGCCGGGTCGAACCGCTGCATGGTGGGGTGGAACTTGAGGCCCTTGAGGCCGAGGTCCGCGCACCGGTCCACCTCCCGCACGGCGTCGCGCCGGTGGGGGTCCACCGAGCCGAACCCCATGAGCACGCCCGGGAACCGCTCCGAGAGGGAGGCCAGCCAGTCGTTGCCGAGGAACCCCCGGCCGCTCACGGTCTCGTCGTCCCAGTCGAGCACCACCCCGAGCACGTCCCGGGAGGCGTACTCCTCGGCCACCTCCTCGATCCTCCGGGGCCGGACCCGGGCCCGGAAGTAGGCCTCGGTGGCCTCCAGGTGGGGCCCGAGGGCGTTCCGCAGCCACTCCTCCGTGGGCGGGTGGACGTGGAGGTCGATGGCCCTGGGCACGCCCGGTCCGAGGTCAGCGGGTGTCCGGGCCCTGCCGGTACTCGTAGAACCCCTTCCCGCTCTTCCGCCCGAGCTGCCCGGCGGCCACCATCCGCTTGAGCAGGGGAGGCGGGGCGAAGAGGGGGTCCTTCGTCTCGTCGTAGATCACGTTGGCCACGTGCAGGGCCGTGTCCAGCCCGATGAGGTCCAGGAGCGCGAAGGGCCCCATGGGGTGGCCCAGGCCCAAGGTGACGGCGGTGTCGATGTCCTCCTTGGAGGCGAACCCTTCCTCCAGCATCCGCACGCACTGGTTCAGGTAGGGCACCAGGAGCCAGTTCACGATGAACCCCGCCCGGTCCCTGGCCACCACCACGGTCTTGCCCAGGCGCTCCCCCATTCCCCGGGCGAAGGCCACGGTCTCCTCGGACGTGGTGAGCGCCCGCACCACCTCCAGGAGCTTCATCACCGGCGGGGGGTTGAAGAAGTGCATCCCCACCACCCGCTCCGGGCGCTTGGTGACCGCGGCCAGCTCCACGATGGGGAGGGAGGAGGTGTTGGAGGCCAGGACCACCTCCGGGCCCACCACCTCGTCCAGGGTCCGGAACACCTCCCGTTTGGTGGCCAGGTCCTCCACCACAGCCTCGATGACGAGGTCGGCATCGGCCAGGTCCCGAAGGTCGGTGGCCGTGGAGATGCGGGCCATGGCCTCGTCCCGGGCCCCGGGCTCGAGCTTGCCCCGCTCCACGGCCCGGGCCATGGAGGCGGCGATCCGTTCCAGCCCCTGCTGGCACAGCTCCTCGGTGGGCTCCACGACCTTGACGGTGAGGCCGGCCCGGGCGCACACCTCGGCGATCCCCGAGCCCATGAGCCCGCAGCCCACGACGCCCACCGTCCGCACGTCCTCGGGCTTCATGCGTCCTCCTTCGTCCTTGGGTCCGTCCTCGCAAAAAAGCGACGACCAGGGGGCCTTCAGGGCGCGGCCGGGCCCAGCCTAGTACCCGGGCCTGGGCGCCAGCAAAGCGCGGCGCCCCAGGGCTTGGCTCAGCGGCAGACCTCGTTCAGGTAGGGATACGGGTTCACGGCCGGGCCGTTGCCCGGGTGCCATTCGAAGTGGTTGTGGGGCGAGGTCCCCTGGGCGTTGCCGGTGTTGCCCACGTAGCCGATGACGTCCCCAGTGTCCACCGGCCCCAGCCGGGCGATGCCGGAGAGGTGGGCGTTGTAGACGTAGCCCTGGGCGCCGTAGACCTTGACCGAGATCCCTCCCAGCCCGTTGGAGGCGTCCACGGCCGTCCCCGGGAACGGGGCCCGGACCGGGGTGCCCGCGGGCGCGAAGATGTCGTTGCCCTGATGGGGGTGGTATCCGCCCGAGTACCGGGGGGCGCCGAAGTCGTCCGTGTACGAACGCGGGGGGTCCACCGGGCAGACGTAGAAGGGGCCGGGCTGGCCGTCGTCCACGGGGACGCTCTCGTGGAGGGCCCGCCGGGCGGCCAGCAGGATCTCCCGCGCCCGGCGGGCGGCCTCGATCTCCCGCCGCCGCTTTTCCTCCAGCCGGCGCACCAGGGCCGCTGCCTCCTTCCGGTCCTCCGCCAGCTGCCGGAGGAGCGTTCGCTGGTCGGCCAGCCGCTGCACGAGGGTCCGGTGCCGATCCTGCAGGCGGGCCCGCTGCTGCTCCAGCTGCTGCTCGAGCCGCTGCATCTCGAGCTTCTCCGTCCGGAGCTCTGCCTGGAGGGCCTGGAGGTCCTCGATCAGCTGCCGGTCGCTCCTGGCCGCCGCCTCCACCACCGCCACCCGGTCCGCCAGCTCGGTGAGGGAGGTGGCCCCCAGGATGTACTCGAGGCCGGTGACCGGGCCGCTCTGGAAGGCCTCCCGGGCCCGGGCGTCCAGCTGCTCCTGCGTGCGCTCCGCCCGCTGCTGGGCCCGACGGATCCGTTCCCGCAGCCGGTCGATGGCGGCCCGGGTGTCGGCGATCTCGCTCTCCACCTGGTTGATCTCCTCGGCCAGGGCGTCCGCCTGCCGCCGGAGGTCCTCGATCCGCCGGCGGG
>DATLZQ010000018.1:0-29967 GCA_035573915.1 Actinomycetota bacterium
GGCCGAGGCCCCGGCGGCCACGCAGGCTGCCCGGGCCCCCGGCCCCCGGGAGCACGTGGAGCCGGACCCCGAGACCTACGAGCGGGTCTTGGCCGAGGAGCTGGCCAAGGGCACCGACCGCCGGGTGGCCGAGGGGCGGGCCAAGGCGGCGGCCGTGCGGGCCGCCCGGGCCAAGGCGGGCGGGTGAGGAGGCCGAGGTGACCGCCCAGGAGGTGGCCTTCGTGGCCGTGGCCCTGGTGGGGACGGTGGGGGCCCTGCGCGTGGTCACCAGCCGCAACGTGGTCCACGCCGCCCTCTACCTGGTGGTGGCCCTGGCCATGGTGGCCGGGGTCTACGTCCTTTTGGCCGCGGAGTTCCTGGCCTGGGTGCAGGTCCTCATCTACGTGGGGGCCATCGTGGTGCTCCTCTTGTTCAGCCTCATGCTCACCAAGGCCCCCATCGGGCGGGAGACCCTGGACAACCAGCAGCGGGGCCTGGCGGCCGTGGTGGGGGCGGGGGTCCTGGCCGGCCTGGCCTTCCTGGCCCAGGACGCCTTCGGCGGGGTCCGCATCGCCCTCCGCCCGGTGCGGACGGCGCAGGTGGGGGCCTCCATCTTCCGGGACTTCGTGATGCCGTTCGAGGTGGTCTCGGTCCTGCTCCTGGCGGCGCTGGTGGGGGCCATCGTCCTGGCCCGCAAGGACGAGGTGCCCTCCCCGCCCCCCGAGCGGCGGGTGCCCCTGTTCGGCCGGCGGGAGGGCGGGGCCCCGCCCGAGGCCCCGGTCCCCACCGCGGTGGGCGGCCGGGGCGCCCCGGCCCCCTCGGACCAGGGGTCCGCGCCGTCCGGCGGGGGTGAGGCCCGGTGATCGCCGAGGCCACCATCCGGCTCCCCTTCGTCCTGTTCTTCTCGGCGGTGCTGTTCGCGGCCGGGGTCTACGGGGTCCTGGCCCGGCGGAACGCCGTCCTGGTCCTCATGTCCATCGAGCTCATGCTCAACGCCGTCAACCTCAACCTGGTGGCCTTCGCCGCCCGGCTGGGGGACCTGGCCGGGCAGGTGTTCGCCCTGTTCGTCATCACCGTGGCCGCGGCGGAGGTGGGGATCGGGCTGGCCATCGTGATCCTCATCTACCGCAACCGGGAGACCATCAACGTGGACGAGGTCAACCTCCTCAAGTGGTGAGGGCATGATCCGGTTCGCCTGGCTCGTCCCCGCCCTGCCCCTGGTGGCCTTCTTCCTCATCGTCTTCTTCGGCAAGCGGACCCCGGGGAAGGGGGCGCCCATCGGCATCGCCGCGGTGTTCGCCGCCTTCGTCCTCTCGCTCCTCGTCCTCTCCCACGTGGCCGGGGGCGGGGAGCCCGTGGAGCGGTCCCTGCCCTTCTTCCAGGCCGGGCGGCTCGAGCTGGAGGTGGGGACCAGGGTGGACGGCCTGGCCGCCGTGATGATGGTGGTGGTCACCCTGGTGTCCCTGGCCGTCCAGGTGTACTCCGTGGGCTACATGCACGGGGACCGCCGCTACACCTGGTACTTCGCGGCCCTGTCCCTGTTCACGGGGTCCATGCTCAACCTGGTGGTGGCCTCCAACCTGTTCCAGCTCCTGGTGGGGTGGGAGCTGGTGGGGATCTGCTCCTACCTCCTCATCGGGCACTGGTGGGAGGAGAAGGAGAACTCGAACGCCGCCATCAAGGCCTTCATCACCACCAAGACCGGGGACGTGCCGTTCCTGTTCGGGATCTTCGTCCTGTGGCTGGCGGCGGGGACCGCGAACATCGGGGAGATCACCGAGCTCGTCGAGCACGGGGAGATCGCGGCCGGCACCCTCACCGTGGCCGCCCTCCTGCTGTTCGGGGGGGCCATCGGCAAGTCCGCCCAGTTCCCCCTCCACGTGTGGCTGCCGGACGCCATGGCCGGGCCCACCCCGGTCTCGGCCCTCATCCACGCGGCCACCATGGTGGCGGCGGGGGTGTACCTCGCGGCCAGGCTGTTCGCGGTGTTCGCCGCCTCGGCCACGGCCCTGTCCTTCGTGGGGGCCATCGGGGTGGTGACCATGCTCATCGCCGCCGTCCTGGCTTTGGTCCAGGACGACATCAAGCGGGTGCTGGCCTACTCCACCGTCTCTCAGTTGGCCTACATGATGGCCGGGCTGGGCCTGGGGGAGCCCGGCTTCACCCCCAGCCAGTTCCACCTCTTCACCCACGCCTGGTTCAAGGCCCTCCTGTTCCTGGCCGCGGGCTCGGTGATCCACGCCGTGCACACGAACGACATGCGGGCCATGGGCGGGCTGCGGCGGCAGATGCCGGTCACGTTCTGGACGTTCCTGGTGGGCTCGGCGGCCCTGGCCGGGATCTTCCCCCTGGCCGGCTTCTGGTCGAAGGACGAGATCATCGCGGCCGCCTGGCACAGCGGGCACGACCTGATCTTCGTGGGGGCCCTGGCCACGGCGGCCCTGACGGCCCTCTACATGACCCGAGCCGTGCTCCTCACGTTCTTCGGGGAGTACCGGGGGGAGGCTCACCCCCACGAGTCGCCCCGGGTCATGACCTGGCCCCTCCTGCTCCTGGCGGCGCTCTCGGTGGGGGCCGGGTTCCTCAACGCCTCCGCCTTCGGGGTCCACACCTTCGCGGAGTGGGTCCACGTGGGGCCCGAGGCCCACGTGGAGCCCTTCTCCTGGGCCCTGGCCGCCGTCTCGCTCCTGGCGGCCGGGGCGGGGGTGGCGGCCGGGGTGGCCCTCTACGGGCGGTACCGGGAGCGGGACCCCCTGCGGGCGGCGGGCCCCCTGTACACGTTCGTGGAGCGGAAGTACTTCCTGGACGACCTCTACCTCAAGGGCATCGTGCGCCCCACGGCCTACACCGTGGCCGCCGCCGTGAACTGGACCAACCAGTACATCCTGGACGGGCTGGTGAACGCGGCGGGCTGGGTGGCCCGGAGGGTGGCCCGGCTCGTGGACCGGCTGGACCGGCGGGTGGTGGACGGGGCGGTCAACGGGGTGGCCTTCACGACGAACGTCTCCGGCGGGCTCCTGCGCTACATCCAGACCGGCAACGTCCAGCGCTACGCGGTGTTCCTGTTCGTGGGGGTGGCCGTCCTAGCCATCCTGATCACCCGGGTGGCCTGAACCCGGAGGACCGGTGAGCTGAGAGAGGAAGGAGAGAGGAAGCGCGAATGAGCGGGTGGGAGAAGTCGGCCGTCACCCTGGCGGTGTTCCTGCCGGCCGCCGGGGCCCTCGCGGTGGCCCTGGTCCCCCGGCACCTGGACCGGCTGATCCGGGCCCTGGGGATCCTCTCCAGCGGGGCCGCCCTGGCCGTGGGGGTGGCCATCCTGTTCGGGTTCGACTACGGAGCGGGGCGGGAGCTCCAGTTCGAGCTAAACACCCGCTGGATCGACGCCATCAACGCCCGCTACCACGTGGGGCTGGACGGGATCAGCCTCCCCCTGTTCGAGCTGACCCTGCTCCTCTCGTTCCTCTGCCTCGTCTACACTTGGCGGTTCCTGCCCGAGCCCGGCCGGCCTAAGGCCTTCGTGGCCCTCACCCTCCTGCTCGAGACGGGCATGGCCGGGACCTTCGTGGCCTTCGACCTCATCCTGTTCTTCATCTTCTGGGAGCTCGTCCTGGTCCCCATGTACTTCCTGATCGGGATCTGGGGGTCGGCCAACCGGGAGTACGCGGCCATCAAGTTCTTCCTCTACACGCTGTTCGGGAGCGTGTTCATGCTCCTGGCCTTCCTGGGCATGTTCTTCAAGGGCCCCACCCCCCACACCTTCGACCTTCTGGCCCTCCAGGAGTTCGGGGCGGCGGGGGGCTTCAGCCGGGACCTCCAGATGCTGCTGTTCGCCGGGGTGTTCCTGGGGTTCGCCATCAAGGTCCCCATGTGGCCCTTCCACACCTGGCTCCCGGACGCCCACACCGAGGCCCCCACCATCGGCTCGGTCCTCCTGGCGGGGATCCTCCTCAAGATGGGGACCTATGGGTTCGTCCGGATCGCCCTCCCGGTCCTCCCCGACGCGGCCCGGGCCTGGGCCCCGGCCATTGGGGTCCTCGCGGTCATCGCCATCGTCTACGCCGCCCTGGCCTGCCTGGCCCAGCGGGACCTCAAGCGGCTCATCGCCTTCTCCTCCGTGGGCCACATGGGGTTCGTCATGCTGGGGATCGCCACCCTGTCGGACATCGGGATCAACGCCGCCATCTTCGGGATGGTGGCCCACGGGATCATCACCGGGATGCTGTTCTTCGAGGTGGGCTCGATCTACGACCGCTACCACACCCGGATGATCGCGGACATCGGCGGAGGGATGCTCCAGAAGATCCCCTGGCTGGCGGGGCTCTTCGCCTACACGGCCATCGCCTCCCTCGGGCTCCCCGGGCTGGCCGGGTTCTGGGGGGAGGTCATGGCCCTGCTCTCGGCCTACAACCCCTCGGGGGCGGTGTCGGAATGGACCACGCTCTTCCGCACGCTCATGGTGTTCGGGGGGATCGGGACCATCCTGACCGCCGGCTACTTCCTGTGGATGCTCCAGCGGGTGAATCTGGGGACCGTCCCGGACCGCTGGCGGGACGTCCCCATCCCCGACGTTACGCGGGTGGAGCTCGTGGCCTGGGCCCCGCTCCTCGTGGGCATCCTCCTGCTGGGGGTGTTCCCCCGGGCCGTCCTGGGGGTGACCAACGAGGCGGTTGAGGCCCTGGTGCGGGTCTTCGGGGGCTGAGCGGTGAGAGCGGACACGGGGGCGAACGGTGTCGGGGGCGGGCGGCGCTGAGGGCCGGGAGGGCGTGACCGGGTGACCGTCCAGAACCCGCTCATCGACTACCACGCCATCGCCCCGGAGATGGTGATGGCCGGGGCCATCTTCGTGGTCCTCACGGCCGACCTGTTCCTCCCCCGGGAGCGGAAGTGGGTGGCCATGCCCCTGGCCTTCCTGGGGGCCCTGGGGGCCCTGGTGGCCACCCTGACCCTGGCGGGGGAGGAGCGGGCCACCTTCGGCGGCTCCTACGTGGTGGACGGGTTCGCCGTGCTGTTCAAGGTGTTCTTCACCGTGGCCGCCATGGTGGTCCTGGCCATCTCCTTCCGCTACGTCCGGGAGGGCCGCTTCTACCAGGGCGAGTACTACTTCCTGATCCTCTGCTCGTTCCTCGGGATGCTCACCATCGTCTCCTCGAGGGACCTGCTCATGCTGTTCATCTCGCTCGAGCTGGTCTCGGCCCCCGGGTTCCTCCTGGCCGGGTTCCGGAAGGGCGACCCCCGCTCCAACGAGGCGGCCATCAAGTTCTTCCTGATCGGGGTGCTCTCTTCGGCGGTGATGCTCTACGGGATGAGCCTGGTCTACGGGGTCACCGGGTCGCTGCGGCTGGAGGAGATCGCCGCCCGCCTGCCGGAGGCGGGGGAGTCGAACGTGGTCCTGGCGGCCGTCCTCTTCGTGGTGGCGGGGTTCGCCTTCAAGGTGTCCTCGTTCCCCTTCCAGTTCTGGGCCCCCGACACCTACGAGGGCTCGCCGGTCCCGGTGGCCGCCTACCTCTCGGTGGCCTCCAAGGCGGCGGGGTTCGCCGGGCTCCTCCAGCTCATGTTCGTGGCCTTCCTGCCGGTGGCCGAGTTCTGGGCCCCCATCTTCGGGGTCCTGGCCCTGTTCACCATGACCCTTGGGAACCTGGTGGCCCTCCAGCAGCGGCAGGTGGTGCGGCTCCTCGCCTACTCCTCCATCGCCCAGGCCGGCTACATGCTGGTCCCCTTCGCCCTGGCCGGGTTCTCTCCGGAGGTGGACCGGGCGGCCCTCTCCGCGGCCGTCCTGTACCTGCTCATCTACGGGGTCATGAACCTCGGGGCCTTCGCCGTGGTGGTGGCGGTGGCCCGGGAGGCCCCGGGGGTCCTCGTCGCGGACTTCGCCGGGCTGGCCCAGCGGGCCCCGGCCCTGGCCGTCTCCCTGGCGGCCTTCCTCCTCTCCCTGGCCGGGATCCCACCGCTGGCCGGGTTCTGGGCCAAGTTCTTCATCTTCACGGCGGCCATCGACCGAGGGGGGCTGGGGCCGTGGCTGGCGGCGGCCCTCGTGGTGAACTCGGTCATCTCGGTCGTCTACTACGTGGCCGTCATCCGGCCCATGTTCTTCGAGCCCGCCCCCCAGCCGGTGCGGCCCCTGCGGGCCTCGGCCCTGCTCACCGCGGTGGTGGTGGTGGCCGCCCTCACCGTGCTGGCCGTGGGGGTCTTCCCCGACCTGTTCGCTGACTTCCCCGCCCGGGCCACGCTGGTGGCGGGCTCCTAGCGGCCGGCGCCGAGCGGGGTCGGGTCCAACCGGGCCCGGACTCGCCGCCCGCACCCGTACAATGGAGGCAAGCGAAGGGGAGTAGCCCTGCGCCGGCGATCGTCAGGACGCCCCGGGAGCCCCGGGGCCGGTCCCGGCGGGGAGACCCCCGGCGAGACCTTCGCCTCGAGGCGAGGGTCTTTGCGTCTGGAGGGACGGATGGCACGGAGGAGGGAGTGGACGTGAACAGGGTCAAAACCTGGGTGCTGATCGCGGCCCTGGGCGGGCTCTTCGTGGCGGTCGGCGCGATCTTCGAGACGCGGGGGATGGTGACGGGCCTCGTGCTCGGCCTCCTCTTCAACTTCGCCATGTACTGGTACTCGGACAAGATCGCCATCGCCACCACCCGCTCGCGTCCGGTGACCGAGGCGGAGTTCCCGCAGCTATACCGCATCGTGCGGGAGCTGGCCGCCGAGCAGGGCCTGCCCATGCCCCGGCTGTACGTGAGCGACATGCTCCAGCCGAACGCCTTCGCCACGGGCCGGAACCCCCGGAACGCCGCCGTGGCGGTGACCCGGGGGATCCTCCAGATCCTCGACGAGCGGGAGCTCCGGGCCGTCCTCGCCCACGAGCTCTCCCACGTGGCCAACCGGGACATCCTGATCGGGACGGTGGCCGCGGGGATCGCCATGGCCATCACGTTCCTGGCCCGGTTCGCCCTGTTCTTCGGCGGGGCCCGGGACGAGCGGGACAACCCCTTCGGGGCCTTCGCCGCGCTCCTGGCCTGGCTCCTGGCCCCCATCGCCGCCTTCCTCATCCAGATGGCCGTGTCCCGGTCCCGGGAGTACCAGGCCGACGAGTCGGGGGCCTACCTGTCGCGGGACCCCGAGGCCCTAGCCAGCGCCCTCCGCAAGCTGGAGGTCGCCTCCCGGCAGGTGCCGGCCCCGGCCACGGTCTCGGAGGCCCAGGCCCACCTGTTCATCGTCAACCCGTTCCGGGCCCGGCGGGCGGGCGCGGGGTTCGTGCAGCTGTTCATGACCCACCCGCCCACGGAGGCCAGGATCGCCCGGCTGGAGGAGATCGCCCGAAGGCTGCGCCGGGCCTGACGCGGGACGTGGCTCCCGGCGCGGCCCGGGGCCGGGCCCGCGCGGTGACCGGCCAGCCCCACGGTGCCGGGAACCGCATTCGCACTCGGCGGCGTCTGAGCCGGTACCGATGGGTGCTCGGACGCTCTTCGCCGTGGTCGGGTTGACCGGGGTCGCCCTGCTGGCCTCCTGCGCCGGGCTGGCCGGGCCCGCCGGGCCCGGGAGCGGGGACCCCTCCGAGTCCCCGGTCTCGGGGACCCCGACGGAGGAGCCGACCGTGGTGGAGCCGACCCCCCTCCTGGTCGAGCCCCGCCCTGGGCTGGTCCAGGTTCGGGCCCGCCCCTGGGACCGGGTGGAGGTGGTGGACCCTCGCGCGCTCCTCGTTTACTTCACGAGCGGGGTGGAGGCCTGCTACGGCGTGGCCCGGGTGGACGTCCGCTACGGGCCCGAGGCCGTGACCGTGACCCTCTTCGAGGGCCGGGCGCCGGGCGACCGAGTGTGCATCGAGCTGGCCGTGGAGAAGGTGGTCCGGGTCGGGCTCGAGGAGCCCCTGGGCGACCGCGAGGTGGTGGACGGGGCCAGGTCCAAGGAGGCCTGAGGGCCGGCCTCGGTGGTCGCCCGCCCGGGGCCGGGGCGGGCCGGGTCGCCCGGGGCCCCCGGGCTCAGGGCCGGTAGTTCGTGAACTGAAGGGGGATCCCGAAGTCGTGCTCCCGGAGGGCCCGGATCACGGCCTGAAGGTCGTCCTTCTGCTTTCCCGAGATCCGCACCTGGTCCCCCATGACCTGGGCCTGGACCTTGAGCCCGGTGTCCTTGACGAGGCGGGTGATCTCCCGGGCCTTGTCCTGGGAGATGCCCCGGTTCACGTGGAGGCTCTGCCGGAAGGTGCCCCGGGCGG
Source organism: Actinomycetota bacterium (assembly GCA_035573915.1). Lineage (GTDB taxonomy): Bacteria > Actinomycetota > UBA4738 > UBA4738 > UBA4738 > DATLZQ01. The sequence goes on from DATLZQ010000018.1 coordinate 8,183, forward strand.
CGGGGAGGACCGGGCCCTCGGACAGGGCCTTGAGGGGGACCCGGCGGCGGACGAGCTTCTCCCTCACGAGCTCCCCGGCCGCCTTGAGCCGGGCCTCAGTGCTCGAGCGGAGCTCGATGAGGTCCTCGTCGAGGGAGAGCGAGGTCCCGGTGCCCTTGAAGTCGAACCGGGTCTGGATCTCCCGCTTGGCCTGCTCGACCGCGTTGCGGACCTCCGCCAGGTCCACCTCGGAGACCACGTCGAAGGAGAACTGCTCCCTGGCCACGGGCCTACTGTAGAGGCTGGCTGGGCCCGCCGTCCGGCGGCGGAGAGGGGTCCCGGCGGGGGGCCCGCGGGGGCCTGGGGCAGGCTCCAGCCGGCGGCCTACGGGCGGGCCCCGCGTGCTATCTTCGTCTGGTTCGGGAGGGTGCCCGAGCGGCCAAAGGGAGCGGTCTGTAAAATCGCCGGCGTACGCCTACGCAGGTTCGAATCCTGCCCCTCCCACCAGCGGAAACGCGTCGCGGGCCCTTCGGCGCTGCCCCCTGCTCCGAACGCGCGCGTGGGCGGCTCGGTGCTCTGGTAAGTGAGGTGGCGCAGGCGGCGAGCCCGTTGTGCTCACCAAGCGGGGGCAGGCCCTGGCTGTCCTCGTGAGCCGCGACCAGTACAGCCGCCCCGGCGGGGAGACGTCCTCGGCCCACAGGCTACCCCGACAGCCGCTCCGGCCGCTCCGCGGTCCGCTTCCGCTTCTTCGGTTCCCACCTCAGGCGGTTCGAGGCCCCGGAGGAGACGAGGGTGGGACCGCCAACCTCACCCGATCGGCGGGCCGAGGATGTCGACGCCGTAGGGGGCGGCGGCGCGCGCTAGCGCTTCGGGGTCGGGGCGTTCCAGCGGGGGGAGCCCGCTGCTCTCGGCGGGGCGGCCCACCGCGGCGAAGAAGCGCTCGAACCCCCCGGGCGTGACCAGGACGAGCATGCGCGCCTCCGCCGACTCGACGGCGAAGCGGTGCGGCAGGTCGCGCGGCGCGAACACGAAGTCCCCGGCCGAGGCGTGCAGCCGCTCCTCCCCGACCTCGAAGGTGATCCGCCCCTCCAGGAGGTAGAACGCCTCGTCCTCGCGGTGGTGGACGTGCAGCGGGGGGTTGCCCGCCGACGTCCCCCGCCACTCCCACACGCCCATTGCCCCCTCCGTGGAGTCGGCACCCGCCAGCACCCTGGTCAGTGTGTTGATGCTCCAAAGCGCCTGCCCCCGTTCGGCGTCGACGAGGAATGCCGTGGTCATGGTCGCCTCCGTGTATAGTGAAATCTGCAGTACTGCGAACCGCAGGATAGGAGGTTCGGGAGGGCGGTGTCAAGGCCACGACCTGACCTGACCACCACCTCGTTCGCGGTGCTGGGGCTGCTCTCGCTTCGTCCGGCCTCGGCCTACGAACTCGTCGGGCAGGCTCGGCGCAGCCTGCGGCACTTCTGGCCGCGGGCCGAGCGCCAGCTCTACGAGGAACCCAAGCGGCTGGAGGCCCTGGGGCTCGTCGTGGGCCACGAGGAGCGCACCGGCAAGCGAGTGCGCACCGTCTACGAGATCACCGACGCGGGACGGCGGGCCCTCCGGGAGTGGTTCGCCTCCCCGAGCGCCCCGGCCCAGTTCGAGTCCGAGGCCGTGCTGAAGGCGAGCTTGGGCGACCTCACGACGAAGGAGCGTCTGCTCCAGGTGCTTCGGGAGGCGCGGGCCCAGGCCGAGGAGGGCCTGGCCGAGGGCCGGGCCATCGCCGAGTCGATCCTTGGAGCAGGCGCGTCCGACGACCGCGAGCGCCTTCACGTGGTGGCCGTGATGTACGAGTTCGTCTTCTCGTACTTCGAGACGATGGCGCGCTGGGCCCGCTGGGCCGAGGAGGAGGTCGGCTCGTGGCCGGACACCTCCCGGTCCGACGACCTCCACCGCACCCTGGGGGTGTTCCGCCGGGCGCTTATCCGCTCAGCTAGGCTCCTCCCCAAGTCCCGGACCTGACCCCGCCGAAGGCGCGTGCGGGTTTGCGGGCGGCCGACCTCGGGTCGGGCCTACCGCAGGCCGATCCAGCCAAGGACCGTCGCCGGCACGACGAGCGCGGCCGGGACCCAGATGAACGGCGGCGCGTCCCCGGGAGCGAGACGCACACCGGCCCGGAAGTACGGCGCGACGGCGACCGCCCACAACGCCACGGCAAGGACGATCCCCGTGGCGAGCGCTGCCAGGGCCCACCCCTCCTGCCGGCGCAGGCCGAACCAGGTCAGAGTCCCGACCAGCGTGCCCCCGAGCAGCAGGAAGCCCGCGACCAGCGAATCCACAGCGTCCGGTACTTCGAGACGACGGGATCGGCGGCGATGAGCTCTCTGGACTCCCGGCCGAAATACCGGCTGTCCGTGCGCGGCGTGGCGAACATCGTGCGGGCGTCGCCGTTGTGCAGCGGGACGGACAGCGCCCCGACGAAGAGCCACAGCGCGGCGATCGCGAGGAAGAGGCCGACGCTGACCCCGAGGGCCGATCCCCACCGGAACTCAGGTGCTGCCGAGGTCACGGTGCTGGTCCCTCGCCAGGGAAGGGGCCCCCGCGCAGGGGCTTCCTCGCCTGGGCCCTGGTCTCGTTGTCGCGCACCCGCGGCTCGTAGTGGCTGAAGAACACCTTGCCCACGAGCTCCCGCCGGCTCCGCACCCCGGTCTTCTCGAAGATCCGCTTGAGGTGCTGCTGCACGGTGTGGGGAGAGACGTACAGCGAGCGAGCGATCTGCGCCGTGGAGTCTCCCTGGAGGACGAGCCGGGTCACGTCCCGCTCGCGTTCGGTCAGGCCGTACGGGGCCATGAGAAGGGGCACGATCCGCGCCGGGCCGGCGGGCTCCAGGATCACCGCCGCCCGAAGGCTCCCGGTCCCCGCGAGGGCCGCGCCGTGGAGGACGATCCACCGTCCGCTCCGGGTCAGGACGCGGGCCATCGCCACCTCCCCCCGGGGGGGCCGTCTCCCTCGGCGGTCCGCAACGCCTGCGCGGCGACCGCCAGGACGGCGGGGGGAAGCTGACCGCGGGCCTCCCACTCCCCGGACAGCTCGGCGAGCCAGCGCTCCGCGCCGGGGCTCCGCGACTCCTCCTCCAGCCCGGCGTCGACGACCACCAGGCCCGGCGAGTCCGGCCACTCGGGTCGGTGGCCTCCCCCACGAGGAGCCCTCGGCGCACGCCCTGGGCCAGGTGGGGTGCCACCGCCCGGAGGAAGCGCAGCTCCTGTCGGTCGAACTCCGGCCTTCCCGGCTCGCGGACCAGGCTGAGCACCCCCCAGTTCTCGCCCGAGGCGGTGCGAAGGGCGACCACGGCCTCCTGCTCGATGCCCACGGGCCGCATGACCTCCCGATAGATGCGGCTCCGGTTCGGGTCACTGCCGGTCGCCTCGTGCAGGGTCTGAACGCCGGCGGGGTTCGCGGCCACGGCCGCACACCGGTTGGGGTAGTCGTCGCCCGCCAGGTACTCGGCCTGGAGCATCGCCTCGATGGGGGCCTCGCAGCCGCGGCCGTAGATGCTGGTGATCAGGATCGAGGCGGGGTCGAGCGTGAACCAGTAGGGGGAGTCCATCGAGGGAACGACCGCGCCGATCACGTCCTGGGCGTGGTCGAGAAAGCTGGGGAGGTCCTCAATCCGGCCTGCCAGCCGGGCGATCCGATCGACCGCCCTCCCCGCCGCGGAGACCTACATGGCCGCAGGATACGTCTCGGAGGGCGACGAGGAAATGCCACCTTTCTGGAATGGCCGGCGCCACGGTATGCGGGCAGCCTGCTGCTCATGGGAGCCCGAACGCCGGAGGAACTCGAGATGCTGCTCGAGGACGCCTCCATCCTGCACGACACCGAGGCGCTGGCCCGGCTGTTCGCGGATGGCGCCCTGGTCGTGCAGGGCGACCGCTCGGCGCGCGGTCGCGAGGAGGTGACCCGTCTCGTCGCCTCGACATGGGCGGCGGGCCGCAGCCACGTCGCCGGGGAGGGCCGGATTCTCCAGGCCCGGGACCTGGCGTTGGTGGTCCGCGCGGACGGCATCTCCGTGCTCCGGCGGGGAGCCGACGGCTCCTGGCGCTACGCCATCGTGAGCAAGGGGGAGCCATGATCGCCGCACGTGGAGCGCTTCGCGCGCCCACAGGGACGAGGGGAGGGGTCACTCATGTCTGAGTCCGAAGCCAAGGCCGTCGTGGACCGCTTCTACGCGGCGCTCAACGGACACGACGCGGAGGCGGCGTGAAGGCTCGTCTCGACCCACGTCGAGGTCGAGGCCCCCGGGGGCCTGGTCATGTGGGGGCGCGATGCGCTCGTCCAGCTCCTGCGGACGTACCTGAGCGCGTTCCCGGACGTGGAATGGAAGGTCGCGGCGCAGGTCGTGGCCGGGGACCCCGTGGTCACCGAGAGCGTGCCCGAGGGGACGCACCGGGCCCCCTTCCGCACGCCCACGGGCGAGATCCCCGCCACCGGGAAGCGGGTCGCGTCTCGGGTGTGCCACGTGTCGCGCGTGGCCAGCGGGGAGATCGTGTCGCTGCACCTGTACTGGGACAACCTGGAGTTCATGCAGGCTCTGGGCGCCATGTCCTAGCCGGCCACGGTGACGAGTCTCGAATGTCGGGTCGAGAGGAGCACGGGATGGAAGGGGTGGCGAGGATCGGGTCGGTGCGCCCGCCTTCTGCCCCGGTGGCTCGCGCTGCTGGGACTGGCCGTGGCCGACGCCTGGACGGTGGCCGGGATCTCGATCTCGTCGGGAGGGAGCCTTCGCCGGCCCCAACGGGCCCTACGGCAGGGCCGTGGTCCTGGCGTACCTCATCTGGGTGGCCGCTACCAGCGTGGCGCTCTTCCGCCAGGAGCGCGGGGCGGCCCGCCTCGCGGTGGAAGCAGCGACCAGGACGTCGCCGTAAGGTCGCTGAGCGCCTGGCGGCCTCCGGCGAGGGGGCGCCCACCGTGCCCCAGGCGTGTCGCGGCCTCCGGGTAGGGTTCGGGGCCATGGTGGAGGCGGTCCTGGAGGACGGGCGGGGGCGGAGGCTCGTCGTGCGCGTGGCCACCACTCGCCTCGAACGGCTCCGTGGCCTGCTGGGCCGACCGCCGCTTCGCGCGGGGACCGCCCTGCTCCTCCCAGCCGCCACCTCCCTCCACACGGTGGGGATGCGCTACCCCATCGAGGTGGCCTGGCTCGACCGGGAGCTCCGGGTCCTTGCGGTCCGGACGCTTCCCCCGGGGCGGCTCGCCGCCCCGCGGCCGAAGGCCCGCCACGTCCTCGAGTGTCCCGTGGGCACCGGGCTCCGGGCGGGGGACCGCCTCCGGATCGTCTGGCCTCCCGGGCAGGGCCCGGGAGGGCCAGCAGAATTCATTGACGTGGGGACGCGGTCGGTCTAGGGCGTACTGCACGGTCTAGGGTTGGCCAGCTGCTGGCCGCTTCGAGGAGGGGGGAACCATGTCCAGGTTAGGCAGGCGGGTAGGTCTTCTGTGCGCTCTGGCCGTCATCTCCAGTGTGCTCGTCCTGTTGCCAGCTGCCCGAGCACAGGTAGGGCCCTACGAGGTTCAGGTTGGACACTTCTTCGGCTTCGGCGGCACCCGGTGCAACGAGCAGACCGGGGAGCGGTGCAAGGTCCAGGCGGAGTCCATGCGGTTCCTGCCCTCCTCCATCGACGTGCCCAAGGGCGAGCTGGTCCACTTCGTGACGGGGTTCCACACGGCCACGCTCCTCCCGGCCAACAGCGACGTCTCGAAGTGGGTGGAGGACAACGCCACCGGCGTGGATGAGCCGTGGAACTTCGTGGTCCCCGACCCGGACGCCGACGTGGCCGGTGGCCCGGTGGCATCCCACAAGTTCAACCCGCAGGCGCTGTTCCCGTCGCCCTCGGGATGCGGGGACGCGCAGGCCAACCCCTGCGTCTCCGACGGCACCTCCATCGTGAACTCGGGCATCCCCATTGCCCAGTTCCCGGGCAGCTTCTGGGTGAAGGTCGACGCCAACGTGGGGGACACCGTGAGGGTGGTCTGCCTGGTCCACCCCAAGATGCGGCTCCGCATCGACGTCGTGCCCGCCGCCCAGGCCAGCGACCCGGCCGCCCTCCAGCAGGCCGTCCAGCACACCCTGGTGTCCGACCTGGACCTCGCCAAGGCCACGCACAACCGGATGGCCACCATCCAGAGCAAGCACGTGACCGCGGACGGGACCACCGTGTGGGACGCGTGGGCGGGGTTCGACACCGAGTTCGTCTCGCTGGACGAGATGTACCCGACCCGCCTCCGCATTAAGAAGGGAGACCGGGTCCGCTGGCACCTGGAGAGCCTCGTCAACGAGCACCACACCGCGACGTTCCCGTTCAGCACGGCCCGGCAGGTCTCGAACGACGAGGGGTTCATGTTCGACTGCGACCCCGACGGGGACAGCGGGGCCGGGCCCGACGTCCCGGCCACGTTCGACCCCGCGACGGGGCCCGGCTGCCCCGGCGGGCCCTCGCAGCTCGAGGTGGAGTTCAGTGACCGGTTCGGCCTGCTCAGGGGGAACGGACGGTTCGCAGGCGGGAGCGATTACGAGAACTCCGGGATTCGCACCGGGTCGGGGAACGTGCCCCAGGCACTGGCCTCGTACACGCTCCAGTTCACGCGGGTCTCACCGGACACCGGCTTCCGCTACCTGTGCATGATCCACGGCCCGGGAATGGCGGGACGGGTGTTCGTGAGCGGCTAGGCCGAACAGAGCAAGCAGATAGGTGGTAGGGCCAGGGGCGGCCTCCTGAGGGGCCGCCCCTGCGTCTCGAGGCAGGGAGTTCCCATGAGACGGTTCGGAAGGTCAGCTCGGGTGGTGACCCTGGTGGGATTGCTGGCCCTGGCGGCGGGGGGCGCCGTGGCCCGAAGCGCCACGCGTGGCCCGGAGCCCGCCGGGGGCGCCGTCGCGCAACGCTCGCAGCCCTGTGACCGGGTGTCCCGCTCCGTCACGCTGTTCGCCGTGCCCATGTCCCGAGGGCGGTTCGGGTTCGGGCTCAGCCCCGACCGGCCCACGGTCCCGGGACCCACGATCCAGATGACCGAGGGCGAGTGCCTGGCCGTGACCCTGGTCAACAGGACCCGCGACCAGCTGGTGAGCCTCCACCCCCACGGGGTGGACTACACCTGGGACGGCGACGGGACCGGCATCAACTCGGGATGCGTGCGGCCCGGACGGGCCAAGACGTACCTCTGGTCCACCCACCCGCCGAGCGAGCGGGCCGACGGGACCGTCCGACCGGGGAGCGCCGGCTACTGGCACTACCACGACCACTGCATGGGGACGCCCCACGGGACGAAGGGGATCGCCGCCGGCCTGTTCGGGGCCCTCATCGTGCGCCGAGCCGGCGACCCGCTCCCGGACCGCCCCCCGTTCGTGGTGGTCTTCGGCCCCGGGGAGACCATCAACCTGCGCAAGGCCCCGCATACCTCGGTCTTCCGGGCCAACCTGGGGGAGCGGGTGGAGTTCGTGGTCATCGCCCACGGCGACGACTTCCACACCTTCCACCTCCACGGCCACCGGTGGGCAGACAACCGGACTGGGCTGCTCGGCGGCCCCGACGACCCCACGCCGGTCATCGACACCCGGACCGTGGGCCCGGCCGACTCGTTCGGGTTCCAGCTGGTGGCCGGGGAGGGGGTGGGCCCCGCCGCCTGGATGTACCACTGCCACGTCCAGGGCCACGCCGATGCCGGGATGGTGGGGATCTTCCTCGTGCGGACGGCCGACGGCCAGCTCACGGAGCAGGAGAAGGAGGCCCTGGAGCGGTGGCGCCACATGGGGTAGGGAGGGCAGGGAGCCCGACGAAGCCGGCCGCCCTGGCCCTGGCCTCCGCCCTGCTCGTTGCGGCCCTGGTCGGGGTCCCGGCCCCGGCCGGGGCGGCCACCGTGGAGGTGGCCATCGGGGACAACGTCTTCCTCCCCCAGGTGGTGCACGTGGAGCCCGGCGACACGGTCCGCTGGGTCCACCGGGGGTTCCGCACCCACACGGTCACCTCCGACACGGGGCTCTTCGACTCGGGGGACTTGCACGGTGGGGACGCCTACTCCTTCACCTTCACGAAGGAGGGCGTCTACGTCTACCACTGCCGGCACCACGGGGCCCCGGGCAAGGTGGGACAGTGGGGCCAGGTGGTGGTGGGCACGCCCGACGACGGGACCGACCAGGAGGTCATCGAGGTCCCGGGGGACTTCCCCACCATCCAGCAGGCCGTGGACCAGGCCCGGCCCGGGGCCCATATCCTGGTCGCCCCGGGCACGTACCGGGAGATGGTCACGGTGTCCACCGAGGGCCTGGTCATCCGGGGTGGGGACCGCTTCCGAGCGGTCCTCCAGGGGGACGACCGGCTGGAGACGGGCTTCCTCGTCACCGCCGACGGGGTCACCATCGAGGACCTCACGGTGCGCAACTTCCGTCGGGCCGGAATCGCCTTCCGGGGGGTCGAGGGCTTCGCCGTCCTCCGCGTCGACCTCATCAAGAACCGGACGTACGGCGTGGTGGCCACGGGATCCTCGGAGGGAGTCATCCGGCGGTCCTTCGGGTGGGGGAGCGGTGACTCGGCCTTCCGCGTGGAGGACTGCTTCCCCTGCGGGGTCCTCCTGGACCGGGTCACGGCCCGGACCAACGTCATGGGCTACGCGGGACAGAACGCCACGGGGGTGGTGATCCTGGACTCGGTCTTCGCCGGGAACGGGGTGGGGGTCGTTCCGAGCACCCTGCCCGGCCCGGCCGGCCTCTCCGGCCAGGGCACGCTCCTGCTCGGCAACCGCCTCCGGGCGAACAACGACGCCACGGTGCCGGTGGCCGGGTTCGCCGCCCAGCACGGCCTTCTGTTCGGGACCGGGATCTGGCTCTTGGGGTCGTCCAACGCGGTGGCTCGGGGCAACCGCATCGCGGGGCACGAGCGCTACGGGGTCCTGGTGAGCGCGGGGGTGGACCCGGCGGTGAAGCCGGCCAACAACGAGGTGGTGGGCAACACCGTGACCGACTCCGGACTCTACGCCCTGGCCTGGGACGGGGCGGGTGCGGACAACTGCTTCGAGGGCAACGAGGTCACCGGGCCCACCGGCCCCTCCGACCTGCAGGTGGCCTTCCGCTGTTCGGCCCGGCCCTTCCAGGGGTCGGCCTTCGCCGCGGTCCGGGACGACGTCCGGCAGGCGCTGGCCTCCGGCCCCCCGCCGGGACAGCGCGAGCCGCCCGAGCCCCGCCGGCCCTCCTGCCAGCGGGGCCGGCCGGGCTGCCACCGGTAGGCCCCGAGTGGGCCGCTCAGGCCGGCGGGCGGGCCGACGGCCCGAAGAACCCGCCCTGGGGCCGGGCGTGGGCGTGCCAGTGGTCTGGGATCCGGCGGCGTTCGCCGTCGATCCAGAAGCCCTGGCGCCCGTACCGCTCGGCGGCGGCCTGGGCCAAGCGGGCCAGGAGCCGCCGTTCGACCTCCTCGTCGGGGAGGCCGTGGGCCCGCCACACCACCATGGGCGTGGCGCAGACGACGCAGTCGGCCACCCAGCACTCCTCGTCCTCGAAGTACCAGCGGGTGACCCGCTCCGCCCGGCAGAGCGGGCAGTGCGGGGCGGTCCAGGCCTCAGCGCTCCAGCTCAACCCGGTCCCCCACCTCCACGCCGTGGCGCTCGAAGAACCCCAGGTTGACCTCGACCGCTCCCACGTAGGGCACGCCCGGAGCGTAGCGCAGGCAGGGGTCGGCCCGGCACGGCTCCATGTCGAGCATGGCCACGATCCGCCCATCCTGCCCCCAGAAGGCGATGGAGAGCGGGATCAGGGTGTCCTTCATCCAGAAGGCCCCCTGGGTGGGGCGGTCGAAGAGGAACACCATCCCGGCGTCCTCGGGGAGGCTGGGCCGGCCCATGAGCCCCCGCCGGCGGGCCTGGGGGGTCTCGGCCACCTCCACTCGGAGGACCACCGGGCCCCGGTCGGTGACGATGGTGAGCCTCCCCCGGGGAAGGGGAGCGGGCTCCCCCCGCCCGCACGCGGCGAGGAGCCCCGGGAGAAGGAGGACGGCCAGGATCAGGCCCGCCGCCCGCCGGCCCGCGCCAACCGCTCCGAGTCGGCCCCGGGGAGCGCGCCGCAGCGCGCCTCTCCGCAGAGACGCCCGAACCGAGGGCACTCCCATGGAGGACATCATGGCCGGGCCCCGGCCTGGCCCGTCCGCTATCATGGGGTCGCGGTTCGCTGGAGTAGCTCAGTCGGCAGAGCACGGGCATGGTAAGTCCGGGGTCGCGGGTTCGATTCCCGCCTCCAGCTCGGCCGATCGCTCGCTACACTGGGAAGCGAGTGGCGGGGTAGCTCAGTGGTAGAGCAAGCGGCTCATAATCGCTGTGTCGGCGGTTCGAATCCGCCCCCCGCTACGACCGCGCGGGCCGGGCCCGGCCCACGTTCGTCTTGAGGAGCAGGGATGCCGAAGTCGGAGAACCGGCCCAAGATCACGCTGGCTTGCACGGAGTGCCGGCGGCGGAACTACGTGACCGAGAAGAACCGGCTGAACGACCGCGACCGCCTCGAGCTGCGCAAGTACTGCCGCTGGTGCCGGACCCACACCCTGCACCGCGAGACCCGCTGAGCGCCGCCGCCCCGTGAGGCCGGGCCCGGCGGAGGCCGCCCCCCCGCCCGAAACCCCTACACCCGGGCCGAGATCTTGCCGTGGCGGATGGCCAGGGCCACCGCCTCGAGCTTCGTGTGGACCCCCAGCCGGGTGAGGATGTTCTGGACGTGGGTCCGGAACGTGAAGTGGCTCATCCCGAGCCGCTCGGAGATCTCCCGGGGCGGGACCCCGTCCGCCAGGAGCTGGAGGATCTCGAGCTGGCGGGGGGTGAGGCGGCCGGCCCGCTGCCGCTCCGTGGCCTCCTGCTGGCGGCGGTGGCGGAGGACCCGGCCCAGGCGGGCCAGCTCCTCCCGCTCGGTCACGGGCTCCCCGGCCGCGGCTGCCCGAAGCAGGCGGGCCAGGGAGGCCAGGGGGGTGAACTTGGAGACGAACCCCGCCGCCCCCGCCTCCACGGCCAGGGCCCGCAGGTAGTCGTCCTCCCGCCCCGTGAGCAGGAGGACGCGGCCCTCGGGGTGGGCGGCCCGCAGGCGCCGGACGAGCTCGGCCACGGCCGGGCCCCGGGTGTCGAGGTCGAGGAGCAGGACCTGGGGCCGGCTGCGCTGGGCCGCGGCCACCAGGTCGTCGCGGAGGGAGGCCACCTGGACCCGGAGGTCCCCCCGGGCCCGCAGGGCCTCGGCCAGGGCCTCGGCGTAGGTGAGATGGTCGTCCGCCACCAGGACCGAGACTCGGGGCTGCGAGGCCCGCCCCCGGCTCCTGGTCGCCGTCGCCGCCCGCTTCCCAGCCATCCCGGCCACGTATGATGGCCGCCGGCGCGCGGCTTGTCGACGACCCCCAAGTGGGCGCGCCCGCACCGGAGCGAACGGGGCCAACGCGAGCGGGGAGCGAGGGAGCCGGTGGGACGCCTGGATGGGAGGGTGGCCATCGTCACCGGGGCCGGCCGGGGGATCGGCCGGGCCACGGCCGTCCGGTTCGCGCAGGAGGGGGCGGCGGTGGTGGTCAACGACGTGGACCCCGGGCCGGCGGAGGAGACCGCCCGGGCCATCCGGGAGGCCGGGGGGAGGGCCCTCCTCTCCCTCGAGGACACGGTCCACCTCGAGCAGGCCCGGCGGATGGTGGAGCGCACCGTGGAGGAGTTCGGCAAGCTCGACATCGTGGTCAACAACGCCGGGATCACGAGGGACCGGATGTTCCACCGCCTGGACGACGCAGCCTGGGACTTCGTCCTGGACGTGAACCTCAAGACCGCCTTCCACACCACGCTTGCCGCCATGCCCTACCTGCGGGAGCCCGCCAAGCGGGAGCGCCAGGAGCTGGGGCAGCCCGCCTACCACCGCAAGATCACCTTCACCACCTCCTCCTCGTTCCTCACCGGCAACGCCGGGCAGGCCAACTACGCCGCGGCCAAGGGAGGGGTGGTGGGGCTGACCCGGACCCTGGCCCGGGAGCTGGGCCCCTTCTGGATCAACGTGAACGCCGTGGCCCCGGGGTTCATCGAGACCCGGCTCACCGCCCCCAAGGAGGAAGGGGGCGAGCTGGGGATCCCCGAGAACCTCCGCCAGGTGGCCCTCATGATGATCGCCCTGGGCTACTACGGGAGGCCCGAGGACGTGGCCAACGTCCACCTGTTCCTGGCCAGCGAGGAGGCCGACTACATCTCGGGGGCCGTGATCCCCGTGACCGGGGCCCTGCTCGGCACCTGAGGACGGGAGAGGCGGGCGAGGCGCCGGTGCCCCTGAACCAGGCCCTCACGGGAAAGACCTACCCGGAGGTGAGCCTCGCCGTGGAGCGGGACCACGTCCGCCGCTTCGCCCGGGCCGTCGGGGAGGACAACCCGGTCTTCCACGACCCGGAGGCGGCCCGGGCCCTGGGCTACCCCGAGCAGCTGGCCCCGCCCACCTTCGTCATCGCCCTCCAGCTGCTGGCCAGCGCCCAGGCCGTGGGCGACCCCGAGCTGGGCCTGGACTACTCCCGGGTGGTCCACGGGGAGCAGGAGTTCGAGTGGCACCGGCCGGTGGTGGTGGGGGACGTGCTGCGGGCGGCCCCGCGCATCGCCGAGGTCTACGCCCGGGGGCCCAACGAGTTCCTGGTCCTCGAGGCCGAGGTCCGCGACGTCTCGGGGGAGACGGTCTGCCTGGCCCGAACCACCCTCCTCTCACGGGGAACGGCGGCCAGGGGGAGCCGAGGGTGAGCGGCCGGGCGGGGACTTCCCGGAGGTCGGGCTGAGGTGGCGGCCCGGATCCGGTTCGAGGACGTGCGGGTGGGGGAGGAGCTGCCCCCGCTCTCGAGGACCGTCCGGCGGGAGGACGTGGCGGCCTACGCGGAGGCCTCGGGGGACCGAAACCCCCTCCACCTGGACGACGCCTTCGCCCGGGCCGTGGGCTTCCCGGGGGTCATCGCCCACGGGATGTTCACCATGGCCCTCGTGGTCAAGGCCCTCACGGACTGGCTGGGCGACCCCGGGGCTCTCAAGGCCATCCGGGTCCAGTTCCGGGCCGTGGTGTTCATGGACGAGACCGTGGTGGTCCGGGCTCGGGTGGAGTCCCTGGACCCGGCCTCCCGGCGGGCCCGGCTGGCGGTGTGGGCCGAGGTGGAGCGGGAGGGGGAGCGGGTCCTCGCGGTGAAGAACAGCGAGGCCGAGGTGGCCCTGGCGTGATGGGCGGCCTGAGGGCGCGAGGGCAGCTAGCCGGGGCCGCCCGGCCGGGGGCGCGCGCGGCCAGCCGGCCGGGGGCGCGCGGCCAGCCGGCCGGGGGCGCGCGGAGCGGCCGTAACCTACCGTGGGGTAGGGGCGTCTAAGGGGCAGGTCACATGGTCGAGCCAGAGCTCCTCGCCCGGTGCCGGCGAGGGGACCCAGCTGCGTTCGAGGAGGTCGTACGACGAACCTACCGCCACGTCTACACCCAGGCCCTGCGGCTGGTGGGCGACCGCCACGACGCCGAGGACGTGGCCCAGGACGCCTACCTTCGGGTGTTCCGGGGACTGGCCGGGTTCCGGGAGGAGGCCCGGTTCGAGACGTGGTTGTTCCGGATCGTGGCCAACGCGGCCCTCTCGTTCCTGCGGCGGCGGGGCCGGTTCGGCGAGCTCCTCACCGAGCCGGAGGAGGGCCCCCGGGAGGAACCGCCCAACCCGCGGGACAGGGAGGTCCCGGGGGTGGGGGACGTCCTGGCCGAACGGGACCTCTTGGTGCGGGCCCTGGAGGCCCTGCCCCCCTCCTTACGGACTGTGGTGGTCCTCAAGGACGTGTACGGGCTGAGCTGCGAGGAGATCGGCCAGGAGCTCGGGGTGTCGGAGGGGGCGGTCAAGGTGCGGCTGCACCGGGCCCGACGGAGGCTCAAGATGATCCTGGAGCGGGCGGAGGCCCGCCACGAGGCGGAGGCCCGCGATGAGGTGTGAGGAGGTCCGTTCGGTCCTGCCCGAGCTGGCCGACGGCGAGGCGGCCGCCCCCGAGGCCGTCGAGCGCCACCTCCGGGGCTGCGCGGCCTGCTCGGGGGAGCTCGAGCGGTACCGGGCCCTGCTCTTCCAGCTCCGGGCCCTGCGGGAGGTCCTGGTGGAACCGGCCCCCGGGCTCCTCGGGAGGATCCTGGCCCAGGTCCCCGAACCCGAGCGCCGGTCGCTGCTGCGGCGGGTGGCCGCCGACGAGCGCCTGTTTCGGGCGGTCCTCTCGGTGGGCGGGGCCGTGGTGGGGGCCACCGCCGTCGGGCTCCTGTGGTGGCGGGCCTCCCGCCGGGCCGTGGCCGCCGGGGCGGCGGCCGAGGCCGGCGAGGCGGCCTGAGCTCGACCCGGCCGGCCGATCCCTCCTCAGGCGGCCGGCCCTCAGCCCAGACGGCCGGCCCTCAGCCCGGCCTCCGGATCTTCAGCCTGACGGCCGCTCCTCCTCCCCCCAAAGCTCTCCCAGGCCATCGGGGACCCGGATGACCTCGGAGGGGTGGCCGAACTGCCGGTCGACGGGCTCCAGGTCGAACGGGGTGGCGGGCAGGGCCCCGTCCCCCACCCGGACCGTGGGGTCGGGCCCGCGGGGGTCCGACGGCCTGAGCGCGGTGCCCAGGGCGGTCCCCACCGCGTGGTCCACGTGCCGGAGGACATCCTCCGCGGCGGCCGCCAGCACGTGGGGGAAGCCCTCGACCGCTTCCGTCAGCCGGGCCAGGGTCTCGGCCAGGGGCTGGAGGGCGGCCTCGGCCGCCCGCCGGGCCCGCTCGTCGGCCTCGGCCCTGGTCCGGGCCAGCTCCCGCCCGAGCTCCTCGCGGAGGGCGTCGACGGAGGCGGCCAGTTCCCCGTAGGCCCGCTTGACGGTCTCGGCGATGAGGCGGCTCCCCTCCTCGAGGCGGGCCACCCGGGCGGCGATGAGGTCGAGGCTGGCGTCGTCGTCCGGGAGGATGTGGATCACGTCGGGGGCCCGGAACCTGGCCCATCCCCCTCCGAGCAGCCGCTGGATGGTCGGGGCCTTCACCACGGTCACCTCCCTGTCCCTCTCCGCTGGCCCCTGGCTTCCGCCGAAGTCTAGGCGAGGGGGGTGGGCGGGTCACGGAAGGTGGACGAACCCGTCCGGCGGGAGGCCGGCCCGAGAGGCCCCTCCGGAGGTCCGGAGGTCACCTTTGCCCGGCCCCGGGCGGGCTCCTATACTGGCACTGGTCTCTATCCCCTCGACTCCGGCGCAGATCAGGGAAGAGAGATAGGGCCGTAGCTCAACTTGGTAGAGCACCGGTCTCCAAAACCGGCGGTTGGGGGTTCAAGTCCCTCCGGCCCTGCGAGGGAGATGGCATGAACCGACAGACGAAGAGGATGCTCGCCCGCCAGCGGGCCACGCCCCAGGACCGCCTGGAGGCCATGCGGCAGCGGCGGGCGGTGGCCGTGGAGCGGCGGCGCCGGACGCCGCCCACCCAGTTCCTCAAGGAGGTCCGGCAGGAGCTCCGGAAGGTGGTGTGGCCCAGCCGGCAGGAGGTGGTGGCGTACGCCACCGTGGTCCTCGTGACCGTGGTGGTGCTGACGGCCCTGGTGTTCGGGCTGGACTGGGCCTTCGCCAACGGCATCCTCCGCCTGTTCGGTCAGGGCTCCTGACCCCCGGTCGAGACACCCATGGAAGACATCGGACGTCCACTGGAATCCGAACCTGAGACGGTTCAGATCGCGGCCGAGCCCGAGGCCGAGCCCGTGGCCTCAGAGAGCCAGGCCGAGGTCCCCGTGGCGCAGGAGGCCGCGGAGCCGGCGGCTGTCGCGCCCGAGGCTCGGGTGGCCGAGGAGGCGGAGGAGGCAAACGAGCCGGCGGCCGAGGCCCTCAAGGAGCCCGAGGCGGAGGCGGCGGAGGCCGAGGAGGAAGCCGCGGAGGAGGAGGCCGCGGAGGAGGAGGCCGCGGAGGAGGCGCCGGAGCGGCCCACCTCCCCCTTCGAGGGTCCGGGCGAGTGGTACGTCGTCCACACCTACGCGGGCTACGAGAACAAGGTCAAGGCCAACCTGGAGTCCCGCATCCAGACCATGCAGATGCAGGACAAGATCTTCGACGTCGTCATCCCGATGGAGGACGTCATGGAGATCAAGGGCGGGAAGCGCCAGGTGGTCCAGCGAAAGGTGTTCCCGGGCTACCTCCTGGTCCGGATGATCTACGACAACGACTCCTGGTACGTGGTGCGCAACACGCCCGGGGTCACGGGGTTCGTCTCGAGCGGCACGGGGTCCAAACCCACGCCGCTGTCCCGCCGGGAGGTGGAGAAGATCCTGGCCGTGCGGGAGGAGACCAAGGAGAAGCCCACGTTCCGCCTGGAGTGGGAGGAGGGGGACGTGGTCCGGATCGTCTCCGGGCCCTTCGCCGACTTCACCGGCACCATCGCCGAGATCAACGTGGAGCAGTCCAAGCTCAAGGTCATGGTCAACATCTTCGACCGGGAGACCCCGGTCGAGCTGGCCTTCGACCAGGTGGCGAAGGCCTGAGCCGCTCTGGCGGGAGGCCGGACCCCGGCCGCTCGGACCGCAGGAGGTGGATGAGGATGCCCAACGGAACGCCCCGAAGGCCGAAGAAGAAGGTCCTGGCCGTGGTCAAGCTGCACGTCCGGGCGGGCCAGGCCACGCCCGCGCCCCCCGTGGGCACCGCCCTGGGCCAGCACGGGGTCAACATCATGGAGTTCTGCCGCCAGTACAACGAGGCCACCCAGGCCTTCGCCGGGCAGGTCATCCCGGCCGAGATCACCATCTACGAGGACCGATCGTTCACCTTCATCACCAAGCAGCCCCCGGCCTCGGAGCTCCTCAAGCAGGCCGCGGGCCTGGAGAAGGGGTCGGGGGCCCCCAACCGGACCAAGGTGGGGCGGGTTACCCGGGACCAGCTGCGGGAGATCGCCCAGCGGAAGATGGCCGACCTCAACGCCAACGACCTGGAGGCCGCCATGCGGATCATCGAGGGGACGGCCCGGAGCATGGGGATCGAGGTGGTGCCGGCGTGAAGCGGGGCAAGCGCTACCTCGAGGCCGCCAAGCTCGTAGACCGGAGCCGCCTCTACACCCCGGTGGAGGCCATCCGGCTGCTCAAGCAGCTCCCGGGCACCCGTTTCGACGAGACCGTCGAGGTGGCCTTCCGCCTGGGGGTGGACGTGCGCAAGGCCGACCAGATGGTGCGGGGGACGGTGACCCTCCCCCGGGGGACGGGCCGGACGGTCCGGGTGGCGGCCTTCGCCGCGGGGGAGAAGGCCCGGGAGGCCCTGGAAGCCGGGGCGGACCTCGTGGGGACGGAGGACCTCGTGAACCGGGTCCTGGCCGGGGAGATCGACTTCGACGCCGCAGTGGCCACCCCCGACCTCATGCCGATCGTGGGCCGGGCGGGGCGGGTCCTCGGGCCCCGGGGGCTCATGCCGAACCCCAAGGCGGGGACGGTGACCAACGACATCGGTCGGGCCGTCCGGGAGATCAAGGGCGGGCGGGTGGAGTACCGGACCGACCGCCAGGGCAACGTGCACCTGGTGATCGGGAAGCGGTCCTTCGACGAGCAGGCGCTGCTCGAGAACTACCTGGCGGTGGTGGACGAGATCCTCCGGGCCAAGCCCTCGGCGGCCAAGGGGAAGTACATCAAGAGCATCACGGTCTCCACCACGATGGGCCCCGGGATCCGGATCGACCCGGCCCGGGCTCGGGACGTGGCCGAGGCGGCAGCGGTCGGGGCCTGATGGCTTGGTGAGGGTGCCACGCCGGGAGAAACCCGGGAGAAATTCGGTCGAAAGTCCTCCCTCTTCGAGTCTTGCGCTTTGCCTTGTCAACGCAGTAGTGTGAGCCCCTGCGAGATCGGAGGGGGGCGTGCGGGGAGGGGCAAGATCTGGCCACGGGGAGGTCGGAGCGTCCTCCGTGGCCCGCCGAGCCGGCTGGCTAGCCCCTCGGTTTGTCCTCGCCGTCCTCCTGGGCGCGCTGCCCTCGGCCCTCCTCGCCGCCCCGGCCGCCGCCGGTCCCGCGGGTCGGCCCGCCCCGCCCCCGTCCCTCGCGGACCGGGACGGGGACGGGATCTCCGACCAGCTCCAGGCCAAGCTGGCCGGCGGGCACCCCTCCGACCGGTTCGACGTGGTCGTGACCTTCACCCCGCGGGGGAGCCTGGGGGCGGCCATGGGGGCCGTCGGGCCCTTCGAGGTCCGGCGTCAGTTCGCCATCGTGCGGGGAGCCGCGGCCACCATGACCGCCGCCCAGATCCGGGCCCTGGCCGGGCGGGCCGGGGTGTTCCGGATCGAGGAGGACGTCCGGGTGACGGTCACCCTGGACGCGGCCCGGCGCGACTTCGGGGCCGACCTGGCCGCCTCCACCTACGGGGTGACCGGGTCCGGGGTGGGCATCTGCATCGTGGACACCGGGGTCGACCCCAACCACGAGCAGCTGGACGGGGGGAAGGTCGTGGCCTGGCTGGACCTCGTGAACGGCCGGGCCACCCCTTACGACGACCACGGCCACGGCACCCACGTGGCGAACATCGCCGCCGGGGACGGCGTGGGCAGCAGCGCCGACGCGGCCCGGTACCGGGGGGTGGCCCCGGGGGCTTCCGTCTACGCGGTCAAGGCCCTGGACCGCAACGGCTCGGGCACCGAGTCCCAGATCATCGACGGCATCGAGTGGTGCGGGAACCAGCCGGGGGTCCGGGTCCTCTCCATGAGCCTGGGGACGAGCTCGGGCTCCGACGGTCTGGACGCCATGAGCCAGGCCGTGAACAACGTGGTCCTCACCAAGGGCAAGGTGGCCGTGGTGGCCGCCGGGAACTCGGGCGATGCCCCCGAGACCGTGGGCTCCCCGGGAGCGGCCGAGCAGGCCATCACCGTGGGCTCGGTGGCCGAGCACTCGGCCCCTGAGGGGACGCCCCGCCACTCCCACGGGATCCACCTCGACGCCTTCTCCAGCCGAGGCCCCACCCTCTCCGGCGTGACCAAGCCCGACGTGGTGGCCCCCGGGGACCGGATCACGGCCGCCGCGGCCGGCACCGTCACGGGCTACGCCACCTACAGCGGCACCTCTATGGCCACCCCCTTCGTGGCGGGGGCGGTGGCCCTGGCCCTCCAGGCCAGCCCGGGCCTCGGCCCCTCGGGGGTCCGGAGCGCCCTGGAGGGGACGGCCGAGGACTGGGGCCCCGCCGGCAAGGACAACGACTGGGGGGCGGGGCTCGTGGACGTGGTGGCCTTCCTGGGCCAGGCGGCCGGGGCGGCCACCGTGGCCCAGACTCCCTTCCCCCTCCACACCCGGGTTGCCGGGAGCGTCCCCGACGACGGCCTGTGGACCTACGAGTTCTCGCTTGGCTCCGACGCCCTGGGGACCCCGCTGGCCGTGACCGTGACCCTGGACGGGGAAGCCGTCTGCTCCTTCTTCTGCCTGATCGTGGAGTGGTCCCCCGACCTCGAGGCCCGGATCGTGGACCCCACGGGGACGGTCCTCGAGGAGAGCACCTGCCCGGCCGACGAGGACTGCGGGATCGGCCGCCAGGAGACCCTGAGCGTGGACCCCACGGTGGCCGGGACCTACCGGGTGGAGGTCTACCCCCGGCCCGACGGCCCGGGGACCGGGGGGACCTTCGCCCTGGACCTCTCCCGGGCCCCGGTGGGAGCCGTCCCGCCTCCGCCGCCGCCCGGGGACACCACGCCCCCCGCCGCCCCCACCGGCCTCACCGCCACCGGCCAGAACGCGAAGGTGGCCCTGGACTGGGCGGACAACACCGAGCCCGACCTGGCCGGCTACCACGTGGAGCGGTCCCAGGACCCGCCCTCCGCCTCCTCCCGGACCTGGACCCGGCTCACCGCGAGCCCGGTGGGCTCCTCCTCCTACGTGGACACGGCCGTGGTGAACGGGACCACCTACTACTACCGGGTCCGGGCCGTGGACACGAGCGGGAACGAGAGCGCCCCCTCCGAGGAGGCCTCCGCCACCCCGAACCCCCAGGTCAAGGGCTACGCGCCGTCGTCCGTGACCGTGAGCCGTGGCTCGGCCCTGGGTGATCCCCTCTCTAACCTGGCCAGCTCCGACGACCTCTACTACCGGCTGGCCTCCCAGAAGGTCGGGAAGAAGCACCGGGTGGACTGGTACGGGGAGTTCGTGGTCGACGTGACCGGGGTGACCAAGCTGACCGTCTCCTACGAGGGCCACTACTCCCGCACCGCCTCCCAGTCCCTGTACGTCTACAACTTCGACACGGGCTCCTGGGTGCGGCTGGAGAGCCGGAACGTGGGGACCACCGACACGACCTCCACGTACGCCACGGCCGGCAACCCCGACCCCTACCTCTCCTCGGACGGCCGGGTGAGGCTGCGGGTGGAGGCCAGCGCCAGCACCTCCTTCACGGCCTACGCCGACCGCCAGCGCATCGCGGTCGAGTACTGAGCATGGCCTGAGCAGGGCACTGGGCAGGGCTGGCGGCGTTGACGCCCCGGGCCTCGGGCCCCTAAGCTCCCTCTTGCCGAAGACAGCAGGGGCGAGCCGCGTAATCCCCGCACGGGGTACCTGCCGAGGCCACCGAGGTCCGCCCGGGCCGGACCGGCCCGGTGCAGCGTCTCTCGCCTCCGCTGTCGGGCGGGGGCGTTTCCTTTTGCCCCGGGGACGACGGCCGGCTCCAAGGGAGCCGGCGGGAGGCGAGGCATGCCCAGGCCCGAGAAGGTCGAGAAGGTCAAGGAGCTGGCGGCCCGGTTCCGGTCCGCGAGCGGGGTGGTCCTCACCGAGTTCCGGGGCCTCACCGTGAAGGACGCCACGGAGCTCAGGCGGACCCTGCGGGAGGCCGGGGCCTCGCTCGAGGTGGTGAAGAACACCCTGGCCCGGCTGGCCGTGGGGAAGGCGGGGGTGGACGGGCTGGCCAGGTTCCTGGAGGGCCCCACCGCCCTGGCCTTCCTGGAGGGCGACCCGGTGGCCGGGGCCAAGACCCTCCTCGAGGCCACCAGGCGGTTCCCGGCGGTGACGGTCAAAGGGGCCGTGATCGAGGGGACCGTCCTGGACGGCGAGGGGGCCCGCGCCCTGGCCACGCTGGACCCCAAGGAGGTGTCGCTGGCCAGGGTGGCCGGGGCGCTCCAGGCCCCGGTGTCCCGGCTGGCCTTCCTGCTGCGGGCCCCCCTGCAGCGGCTGGCCTACGCCCTGGCCGAGCGGGGCCGCCAGGCGGCCTGAGGGGGGCGCGAGGAGTCGAGCAGACAGGGAGGAGGGACGGAAGCGAGATGGCGAAGATGACGGTGGACGAGATCCTGGAGGCCATCAAGGGCCTCTCGGTCCTGGAGGCGGCGGAGCTCTCCAAGAAGGTGGAGGAGGCCTTCGGCATCCAGGCCGCGGCCCCGGTCGTGGTGGGGGCCGGGCCCGCCGCGGCGCCTGGGGCTCCGGCCGAGGCCGCCGAGGAGGTCGAGGAGAAGACCGAGTTCGACGTGATCCTGGCCTCCGCCGGGGACAAGAAGATCCAGGTCATCAAGGAGGTCCGGGCCCTCACCAACCTGGGGCTCAAGGAGGCCAAGGATCTCGTGGACTCGGCCCCCAAGCCGGTCCTGGAGCGGGTGCCCAAGGAGCAGGCCGAGGCGGCCAAGCAGAAGCTGGAGGCCGCCGGGGCCACGGTGGAGATCAAGTAAGGAGGGAGCCCGGCCCCTTCCAGGCGGGTGGGGAATCGGGTATCCTCGCGTCAGCGGTCTGGCCCGGGCTCGGCCCGGGACCAGTAGCGTTCCGCAATAGGCAGTAGGGCTGCTCCCTTCTTCTTCGCCTCCCCGGTCCTCGGGGACGCGAAAGTTGCCCTCCTTAGGAGGGCCATCCACCTGGATCTGTTCCTAGGCGGTCACCTCCTTCCACCACGCCC
>DATLZQ010000019.1:0-70143 GCA_035573915.1 Actinomycetota bacterium
GCTTGCGCCGTCCCCGCCCCTGCCAGCGTGGCCCCGCGTCCGCCCGCCGGCCCGCCGCTCTGCTCTTCGCGGTGACCCTGCTCCTGGCCGGGTCCTGGGGGGCCGGGCCGGCCGGCGCGGACCCGGGCCTGAGGGAGCCCCGCGAGCACACCGCCCTCCCCCGCGGACGGTCCGCCTTCCGGCTGGCCCCCCAGGCCGCGGCCGGCCTGGGCCAGCGGGTGCGGTTCGTGGCCGCCCCTGGCGCGAGCCTCCTCGTCCACGGCACCTACCCCGAGGTGGAGTCCCCCTGCGTGCGGCCCATCCAGCCCGTCCTCCACGCCCGCTACCCGGGCACCCTCGAGGTGGGCCGGGACACCGACGGCACCCTGTTCATCATCGGCATCCTCCCCTTCGAGCGCTACCTCGAGGGGATCGCGGAGGTCCCCCGGACCTGGCCCATGGAGGCCCTCAAGGCCCAGGTGGTGGCGGCCCGGACCTACGCCATGGCCCGCATGAGCCGGCCCACGGAGGAGGGGGCACGCCTGGGCTACCAGCTCTGCGCGACCGACCTCTGCCAGGTGTACCGGGGGCTGGGAGTGGCCGAGGGCCCTTACGGCGACCGCTGGCGGCGGGCGGTGCGGGCCACCCGAGGGGAGGTGCTCCTGTACCGGGGGGAGCCCGCGGACACCCTGTACTTCTCCACCTCGAACGGCCGGACCTACGGCAACGAGGAGGTCTTCGGAAGCGACCCCCTCCCCTACCTCCGGCCCCGGACTGAGCGGGACGACGGGGCCTCCCCGGTCTCCCGGTGGCGGGCCCGCATCCCCCTCCGGGACCTGGCCCGCTTCCTGCGGGCCGCCGGGCACTGGTCCTCGGGTCCCGTCACCTCCGTCCGCCGGCGTGGCGAGACGGTGGCGGTCCGGGGCGGGGGGCGGACCGAGCGCCTGGCGGTGACCGAGTTCCGTTCCGACCTCAACTTCTGGGCCCCGTGCCTGGCCCCCGACCGCTACCCCCCGCTGGACGGCGGCTCGCGGCTGCCCCAGACCGTCCCCTCCCGCTGGTTCTCGGTGGGCCGCTCCGACAGGACGCTGGTCCTCTCCGGCCGGGGGTGGGGCCACGGGGTGGGGATGGTCCAGTGGGGCGCCTACGGCAAGGCCCGCCGGGGGCTCACCTACCGGGAGATCCTGGCCTTCTACTACGGGGGGCTTCGGCCCCAGCGGGTGCGGACCCCGGGCCGGATCCGCGTGGGGATCGCCGTGGGCCTGCGCTCGCTCCGGGTGGAGCCGGTGGGCGAGGTCCGGGTGGAGCCCGTGGGGGGCGTCCGGGTCCCCTCCCGGCGAGGGCCGTGGCTCGTCACGGGCGGGACGCGGCTCCGGGTCCGCGCCTCCGGGCCCGTGCCCCGCTTCGCGGAGCCCGGCCGCCTCCTGGACGCCCCCGCCCGAGCCAGGCCCGGCAGGCTCCTGCGGGCCCGGGTGGCGGTCCCGGGGCTCTCGGTGGTGCGCCTGGCCCTCCGGGCGGGCCACCGGCTGACCCCGCTGGCGGACTGGACCACGCTGGAGGGGGGTGAGGCCATGGTGTCGGCGCGGGTCCCCGCCGTCCCCCCGGGGCGCTACGGCCTGGTGGCCCAGACGGGCGACGGGGTGGACATCGTGGAGTCGAACGCCCTTCCGCTGCGGGTGGTCGGGCCGCGGGCCCACCCCTCCCCCACCCCGCCTCCCCGGACCCCCGAGCCCACGACGGCCGCTCCGGCCCCGCCCTCCACCGCGCGGGCCGCCCCCGCGGCAGGGAGGAGTGGGTGGCCCGTGGCCCTGGCGGGAGCCCTGGGGCTGCTGGGGGCGGCTCTCGCCCTCCTCCTCGGCGGGTGGGCGCGGCGGAGGCGCCGCCGGTCCTGAGGGCCGGCCGATCAGGCCCGGCCGGGATCCCGGCCCCGGCCTGCTACCATCGGACCGCCATGGCAGCGGTGTGCGAGATCTGCGGCAAGCGGCCGTTCTTCGGCATGCAGGTGTCCCACTCCCACCGGCGTTCGCCGAGGCGGTGGAACCCCAACGTGCAGCGGGTGCGGGTGCTCGTGGACGGCACCCTCCGGCGCCTCCACGTGTGCACCGCCTGCCTCAAGGCCGGAAAGGTCGTCCGGGCCTGACCGCGACCGGGGCCTCGGCCAGGTGACCCGGTCCCCTTCGGGCCCCAGTTCGGCGTGTCTCGTAGCTTTCGGTCAGACGTGGTAGGGCCCGCTACGGCAGGGCCCGCTACGGTAGGGCCCGCTTTTTCCGACGCCCCCGGTGTCAATCGACCGGCTCCAGCCCCTCGGCTACCCGCACGAGCTCCTGGCGCGAGAGCCCGTATTCGTTGAGGGAGTAGATGAGGCGGTCGTCGTCCGGCGCCCAGCGGGGATACACGAACTGGACGATGTAGCGATCCGAACCCCGGCCCCAACGGCCCCACGTCGGCTTCCTTCCCCAGCACGCGGACCGTGGGAGCCTCGTTGCTCGGGCCAGCTCGACGAACCAGGTCCCCGGCCTCCGGATCTCGACGGCCCGACCCCGCCCGTCCGTGTAGTGGACGACGACCCGACCTGGCTCAGCAGGCGGCGCCCCGGGGGCCGGCCCGGGCACCGGTTCCGGACTGAACCCCTCCGGAAGGTAGGTCGGGCGGAAGGGGATATCCGGGGAACACCGGGAACGTTCCGGCGACGGGGTGGGCGGCGGCCCTGGGCTGTGCTCCGTCGGCGGGAGGGGCGTCGCGGTTATGCTCGGAGGGACGGCCGGGATGGGCTCGTGGCCGGCGATTCTCCTTCTCCTCCACGTCAGGGACCTCTCTGCGCGTCGCCCAGGCTCGCGCGGAGGGCCTCCAGGCCCCGAGCCACCAGGGCCTTCACCGTCCCCGGTCGGCAACGCATGACGTCCGCCGTGTCCCGCTCGGAAAGGTCCTCGTAGAACCGGAGGACCAGCGCGGCCCGCTGCCTCGGCGGCAACCCCCAGAGGGCCCCGGCCATTCGGTCCTGCTCCGCCAGCCGGTCCGCGTGGTCGGGCGCGACCCGCGGGGCCTGGCCCTGCAGCCTGGCGAGTCGGGCCGCCTCGCTTCCCTCCTCCGGAAGCCCGAGATGGCAAGGTTGACGACCCTCCGGCGCAGGTAGGCAGGGAAGGCAGCAGGTAGGCAGGGAAGGCAGCAGGGTTCCTGAGGTCGACCAGACGGCGGCCGAGCCGGACGAAGGCGTCCTGGACGAGGTCCTGGGCCGTAGGAGTCGCCCGTAAGCAGGCAGGCACGGCGCACCGCGTCGTCCACGTGCCGCGCGTACAGCTCGGCGAACCCCCACCGGCTCCCTTCTCCCAAGGGCCCAAGCCCGCCACCCGAGCCCCTGTTCCCATCACCCCATAGACGCCCCCGACCAGGGCGGCGGTTTACCCGAGGCCGGCACGAACCCCGTCAGGCCCGCCTCCCGGGCCAGGCGCCTGCTCAGCCCCCACCGCCCCGGGGGTCGGGCGGCCCGAACAGCCACCATCCGGGGCTGACCGGGCCGATCCCCTCCCCCAGGGGCAGGGCGTGGCGGATGGCCTCGGTGACGAAGGCCTTCCCCTTGCGGACGGCCTCCAGGAGCTCCTCGCCCCTGGCCAGGTGGGCGGCGATGGCCGCCGAGAGCACGCAGCCCGTCCCGTGGGTGTGGGGCGTGTCCACCCGTTCGCCCTCCACCCACTCCTCCCGTTCCGCGTCCACGAACAGGTCGTCGGCCCGCTCCCCCTGGAGGTGCCCCCCTTTGACCAGGACGGCCCGGGGCCCCAGGGCCAGGATGGCCCGGCCCGCCCGCCGCATGTCCTCCCGGGAGCTGACCGGGAACCCGGCCAGGCCCGCCGCCTCGTGGAGGTTGGGGGTGACCAGCGTGGCCAGGGGCAGGATCCGGGTGCGGAGGGCCTCCACGGCGTCCGGCCGGAGGAGGGGGTGCCCGTGCTTGGAGACGAACACCGGGTCCACCACGAGGTTGGGGACCCCCACCTCCTCCGCGGCGTCGGCCACGGCCTCGATGATGGCCTGGGAGGAGAGCATCCCGGTCTTGGCGGCGTCCACCCCGACGTCGGTCACCACTGCCCGGATCTGGGCCCCCACCGTCTCCGCGGGGACGTCCGCCACCCCGCTCACGCCCTTCGTGTTCTGGACCGTGATGGAGGTGATGGCGCTCATCCCCCACACCCCGAGGACGGCGAAGGTCTTGAGGTCGGCCTGGATCCCGGCCCCGCCGCCGGAGTCCGAGCCGGCGATGGTGAGGGCCCGGGGCACGGGCGGGCGCCCCCGCCCGGCAGAGGGCCCTCCGGGGGCCCCGGTTCCGGGAGCCCCCTCAGCGCTCAAAGTGGTCCCACCCTTCCGGATGGAGGGGGCGCTCCCGGCCGTCGGCCTCCACGGCCACCAGGCCCGAGCCGCTCCGGACCTCCCCCACCTCGGTGAGGGCCGTGCCGAACCGCTCCTCGAGGAGCTTGGCCGCCCGCTCCACGTCCTTCGGGGCCAGGGTGGCCAGGAGCTCGTAGTCCTCGCCCCCGGAGAGCGCGAGCTCCAGGGGGTCCACCTCGGGGAGAGCCTCCCGCAGCCTCCCCAGGGCCGGGGCCACCGGGACCTGCGAGAGGAACACCGCCGCCCCCACCCCGCTCTCGCGACACAGCCGGCCCAGGTCCTTGGCCAGCCCGTCGGAGAGGTCCATCATGGCCGTGGCCCCCGCCCCGGCCAGCGTCTGGCCCTCCCCCACCCGGGCCACGGGCCGGGCGTGGGCCGCCAGGAGCTGCCGGGCCCAGGGGGCCCCGAACACCCGGGCCACCGCCTCCTCCTGCCTCCGTTCGGAGAGGAGGAGCCCCCCGGCCGCCGCCCCCAGCGTGCCGGTGACGGCCACCCGGTCCCCGGGACGGGCCCCCGAGCGGCGGACCGCGAAGTCCTGGGCCACCTCCCCGGCCAGGGCCACGGAGACCACCACCCGCTCCGAGCGGGAGGTGTCGCCCCCTACCACCGAGACGGCGTACTCGCTGGCGGCCTCCCGAAGCCCGCCGAACAGCTCCACCACCCAGGACATGGGAGTCCCTGGAGGCAGGCCCAGCCCCACCATGGCGTACCTGGGACTGCCGCCCATGGCCGCCACGTCGCTCACGTTCACCACCAGAGCCTTGTAGCCCAGGTCCCGGGGCGAGATCGTGTCCCGCCGGAAGTGGACGTCCTCCACCAGCAGGTCGGTGGTGAGCACGGTGAGGTGGGAGCCCAGCTGGACCAGGGCCGCGTCGTCGCCCGGCCCCAGGACCACCCCGGGCGCCTCCTCGTGGAGGAGGCGGCGCAGGGCCTCGATCAGGTCGTCCTCGGAATAGGTGCTCATGTCGCCCGGGCCGGCTTGCGGGGCCGGTCCCGTCCCGGTCATGATCCGAGGGTAGCGGAGGAGGTGGGTTCCGGTGGCCGTCATCAACACCGTCGAGCTGGAGGGGGTGTCCCAGACCTCCTGGGGCGACGCGGCGCGGGAGGCCCTCCGGGAGGCCGCCCGGACCATTCGCGGGATCACCAAGCTCGAGGTGCTGGGGGTCCGGGCCAAGGTCCAGGGAGACCGCATCACCGAGTACCGGACGGCCGTCCGGCTCCACTTCACCGTGGAGCCCCGGCGCTGAGCCCACGGCCCCGGAGGCCCCGGCCGAGCCGCAGCGACCCGTCCGCTAGAATCGGGAGCCTCCGTGGAGGTCGCGACGTCCTGGGAGGAGATCGACCGGTGCGTGCCAGGCGGATCTACGAGAACCCACCGCCCGAGGAGCTCCGGCGGTTCACCGAGGAGATGCCGAACTGCAGGATCACCGAGTTCGGGAACGTGAACGTCCAGACCCGGGTCACGGCCCGAAGTTCCCAGTCCACGTTCATCGTCACCGACGACCCGAGCGTCACCGACGGCAAGACCATGTCCCGGGAGGAGTACGAGCGCCTGGCCCGGTACCAGGACGACTACATCGCCGACCAGGAGATGCTCGTGGTGGACGGCTACATCGGCAACGTGCCGGAGGTCCAGACCGCGGCCCGTCTGGTCATCGAGAAGCGCAACGCGAACATCGCCGGCATGCAGCAGAAGCTCTACTACCCGAGGGAGGGGGGCGAGCCCGAGCTCCAGCTCATCTACACCCCCAACCTCCCCGCCCGCGGGTACCCGGACGACCGCTGTATCGCCGTCGACCTCGAGCACGGGGTGACCCGCGTGCTGGGCTCGGACTACTTCGGCGAGTCCAAGAAGGGCGGCCTCCGGATGTGGAACCGGATCGTCTACGAGCTGGGCGGGCTCGCCCTCCACGCCGGGTGCAAGGTGGTCCCGGCCAACGGGGAGGAGCGGACCTTCCTCATCATCGGCCTCTCCGGGACCGGCAAGACCACCACCACGTTCACCACCCAGAACGACTCCCTGCCCGTCCAGGACGACTTCGTAGCCCTCATGCCGGGGGGCACGGTCCACGGAAGCGAGAACGGCTGCTTCGCCAAGACGTTTTCCCTCGACCCCGAGTTCGAGCCGAACATCTACCGGGCAGTGACCAGCCCCGGCTCGTACCTGGAGAACGTCTACCAGGACGAGTCGGGCAAGGTGAACTTCTTCGAGACCTCCTACACGAAGAACGGCCGGGCCGTCTTCTGCCTGGCCGACCTGGGGGCCTACCGGGACGCCCGGACCATCGGGAAGGTGGACTACCTCCTGATCCTGAACTGGAACGAAAACATCATCCCGGCCGTGGCCCGCCTGTCCGGGGTCCAGGCGGCCGCCTACTTCATGCTGGGCGAGACCACGGGGACCAGCGCCGGGGGAAAGGCCGAGGAGGGCAAGTTCCTCCGGGTCCCCGGGACCAACCCCTTCTTCCCCCTCCGCCACGGCCTGCAGGGGATGCGCTTCCTCGACCTCCTGCAGACCCACCCCATGGAGGTGTACCTCATGAACACGGGCCGGGTCGGGGGGAAGGAGGACGACCCCCGCTCCAAGAAGGTCACCATCCCTCACTCCTCGGCCATCGTGAAAGCCATCGCCGAGCGGACCATCAAGTGGGACGAGGACCCCGACTTCGGCTACGAGGTGGCGGCCGAAGTCCCGGGGGTGGACGACCCCGAGCTCCTCCAGCCCCGCCGCCTCTACGAGCGGCAGGGCCGCCTCGACGAGTACCAGGCGTTCGTGGAGCGCTTCAAGCGGGAGCGGGTGGAGACCCTCCGCCGTTACCCCGACCTGGCCGAGGAGATCGTCCGGGCGGTGGGCTGAGCCTCCTCGACTTCCAGAGCGCCCGCCGGCTCGCGTAGAACCCGCTCGAGGACACGCAGAACGGAATCAGGTAGTTCGTCCCCACCCGGACCCAGGTGGCGGAGCTGACCTCTCCGCCCAGAAGCACCCCACCCTGGTTCACCGCCGACAGGACGGTCCCCACGAACAGCGCGATGGGGATGCACCGGGAGAGGGAGGGCCTTGAGAACACGGTGGCCACGAGCCTCGGCTCGGGGACGTCGTCCTCGGGCGGCGGTCGGGATGGGTCGACGCGCACGACACTGGAGGTATGCACCGGCCCGCGTGCCCCGTTGCCCGCTAGCCGTTTCGCGGTAGCCCTTGAGCCGGCCGTCGGACTCGGTCCGGAGCCTGCCCGAAGGTACACGGACACGGGGTGCTGCGACTGCACAGCTCCGTGGCCCATCCGGTCAGACGGGACGTCATGGGACCCTCCCTTCTCGACGACCTCCCCCGCCCGAGGAGCCCACTCCCAGCGGAGCGGGAGACCGCTGCACGCGAGGGCGGCTGACCGCCCTCATTCCCGCCCCCTCTCCCCCTCGCCTCGGGCCTACCCGCCCGAGACCTCGAACCGTCCCGCCTCCCCGTACACGGGCTCGTAGTCGAGGCCGAACAGGCCGCCGCTGCCGGAGCCCCTGCCGATGGCGAACTCGGGCCCCCAGGCCAGGAGAGCGTTCCGGACGGTGGTCACCGCGCCGTCCTCCCCACGGAAGGCCTCGAAGCCGATCTCGACCCGGTCGCCGACCCGGGCCCTCGGGCTCTCCCCGTCCTCGAACGAGATCGCCGCCCGCTGGACGCCCAGGAACTCGCCCACGAGTGGGGCGAAGTCGGCGAAGGGCCCTCCCGCCTCCCCGGTGAGGATGTGCTCGAGGGCCCGGGCCTGCTCCTCCGTGGCCGCCTCGTCGACCACGATCCCGCCCTTCCACTCGCCGGACAGCGGGTTGGAGCGGAAGGCGAAGACCAGGGCGAACCGCACTCCGCTCAGGTCGAGGCCGTCGAAGCTCCCCCGCTCCACGCGGCAGACCATCGTGACGCGGCACTCGCCTCCGGGGGCGGTGGGCTGCGCGTCGAAGGTGCATGGGCAGACCAGGTTGCACGGGCAGTGCAGGACGTAGTCCGCGGCGAGGCTCCAGGCCATCTCCCCCTCCCTTCCGGCGGCCTCAGCCGCCCAGCAGGCCCGTCCCCAGCACCGCCGGGAACAGCGCCACCCCCAGCCCTGCGGCGATCAGAGCCACCCCCACGCCCTTCGCCATCCTCCACCCGAACGGCGCCACCTTCTCCACGAAGATCACGGCCGCCAGGACCCCCATCCACACGAGGTTCATGACCCCCACCACGAACAGGACCAGCATGAGCCCCCAACAACAGCCCACGCAGTAGAAGCCGTGCCCCACCCCCATCCGGAGTGCCCCTGCCAGGCCGGGCCGCCAGTGCAGGAAGAACTGCACGGGGCTGCGGCAGTGGGAGAGACAGACCGTCTTGAACCGGGAGAGCTGATACACGCCGGCCCCGGTCAGGGTGGCCCCGGCCACCATGCCAGCGGCCCGCCCGGACAGCGTGGGGGCGAGGGCCAGCAGGCCCCGGTACGCCCCGTAGGCAGCCACCCCGATCGCCGTCCAGGAGACCAGGTAGCCACCCACGAACAACGGGACGGCCAGCGGGCCCTGGCGCCGGCCGGCGGAGAGCCGCCAGTGGGCGAGGACCATGGGGGCCACAGACGGAAACATCATGGCGACCATCATCGTCGCCCACATCCCCACGAAGAGCGGGGCTCCCATGGCCATGCCCATGCCCATCTCGGGGTGCATGCCTTCGGAGGCCCTGGACAGGGAGCTGGTGAGCCCCACGAGCATGTCGCCCCCCATGCCCTGGCGGAGGGTGAGCGCCCAGGCCAGGGCGGAGACGCCGAGGAGCGTCGCCAGGATGACGAAGACGGAGACGGTCAGCGGAACCGAGGCCCACGTCCGGGACTGGGGCTCGGGGCGGTGCTCAGCGGGGCCCTCCCGGCCCGCGGTGGCCACCGTCGCACTTTAGCCTGGGCCGGACCCCCCGTCCAGCCCGACCTTCCGCCTCCCACGGCGCGGGCCAGCCGCGAGGGCGGCCCATTGACCGCTCCGCCCGGGGTTGGTTTCATTCCGGCACAGGGCCTTGGAGGTGAAGGTGGGTCGAGGGCAGCGGGAGGAGGAGCGGGATCCGCCTGCCCTGGCCTCCCTGGGAGCCGGGACCGGGACGTCCCTTCGGCGCAGCGTCCGCATCCGGGCGGAGAACCTGACCAGACGGGTCCGCACGGGCGCCACGGTCCTCCACGACGTCTCCCTCTCCATCGAGCCCGGGGAGGTCGTCGGGATCGTGGGAGGCAGCGGGACCGGCAAGACGACGCTGCTGGAGGCGCTGGCCGGCGTGCAGGCGGCCGAGGCCGGGGCGGTGTGGTTCGACGGCGTGGAGATCTCCGGGAGCATCGAGGCCTGGCGGCAGGTGCTCGGGTACGTGCCGCAGGACGACATCATCCACGCCGACCTGCCGCTGGCCCGGACGCTTCGGTACGCGGCCGGGCTTCGGCTCCCATCCGGGACGAGCCCGCAGGAGATCGAGCAGGCGGTGACCGAGGCGCTGCGGGCCCTCGACCTTCAGGAGCGTGCCGACGTTCCGGTCGGCTCGCTGAGCGGCGGACAGCGAAAGCGCGCCAGCATCGCGGTGGAGCTGCTGACCCATCCGCGGGCGTTCTTCCTGGACGAGCCGACCTCGGGGCTGGATCCGGCCACCGGAGCGGAGCTGCTGCGGGTGCTCCGCCGCCTCGCCGCCGCCGGAGCGACGATCGTGTTCACCACCCACGCCCCCCAGGACATCTCGGCGTGCGATCGGATCGTGTTCCTGGCCAAGGGAGGACACCTGGCGTTCCTCGGCACCCCCGCCGAGGCCATCGCCTACTTCGACGTTCCCTCCGTCGAGCGGATCTATGAGCGTCTGGCCGCCGAGGAGAGCCCGGAGGCATGGGCCGCTCGGTTCCGCGACCGCCGAGCAGTGGCGGCCGGGGCGAACTCGCCGGCGTCAGCCGAGCCGGCCGCGCCCCTGGGTCCGCGACCGGGCCCCGCCGCGCAGTGGTGGGTGCTCACCCGGCGGACCTTCGAGACCCTGGTGCGCAACCGTCTCACGCTGGCCATACTGGTGGGCTCACCGGTCATGGTCGTGGCGATGTTCACGATCCTGTTCCGCCCCGGTGCCTTCGACCCGCGCCGCCCTGAGCCGAGCGCCATCCTGATGATCCTGTTCTGGATCACCTTCGCGGCGTTCTTCTTCGGGCTCACCTACGGGCTCCTCCAGATCGTCACCGAGCGCGCCATCCTGCGCAGAGAGCATCTCGGCGGCGTGGGGCTGGGGCCCTACCTGCTGTCCAAGGTCGCCGTCCTCCTCCCGTTCCTGCTCGCGGTGAACGTGCTGATGCTGCTGGTCCTCCGGGCCCTGGACAGGCTGCCCGCCGACTCCCTGCGGACCTACCTGTCCGTCGGGGGGACCTTGGCGCTGCTGGCGACGGCCGCGCTGGCCCTGGGCCTGCTGACCTCAGCGGGCGTGGCCAACCCGTCGCAGGCGACCCTAGCCCTCCCCCTGCTCAGTTTCCCCGCCGTCCTGTTCTCCGGGGCCATCCTCCCGGTGCACATCATGGCCGGCGTCGGCAAGGCCATCAGCCTGGTGATCCCGGTGCGGTGGGCCTTCGAGGCCGTGGGGCGGGCCCTCGGGGTCCGCGAGCTCCTGATGGAGGGCGGCTCGCCGCTGGGGCCCCCGCTGGTGGCCAGCTACGGAGCGGCCGGGCTCCAGCCCATCGGGGTCTACTGGGCGATCCTGGCGGGGTTCATCGTCGCGTTCCTCGTGGGAGCTCGGCTGCTGCTGCAACGGACCGCGACCGCGAAGACGCGCTGACGGCGCCGCCCGAGGGTCACCGGCCCAGCCTCCGCCGTGGCAGCAGGAAGAGATCATCCAGGGGGCGACTCCAGAGTGGTCCACACGGACGCCGGCGGTTCACGTATCCGGGAGGCGCCGCCCACTCCGCCCGGAAGTTGTTAATGTATGTGCATGCTACAAAAACGGCTGCACATCCTGATCGACGACGACCGGTA
The DNA here is from genome assembly GCA_035573915.1 of Actinomycetota bacterium. Classification (GTDB taxonomy): domain Bacteria; phylum Actinomycetota; class UBA4738; order UBA4738; family UBA4738; genus DATLZQ01. Next base: position 11,344 of record DATLZQ010000019.1, read on the forward strand.
CCGGCGGGTCGCCGCGGAGGCCCAGGCCCGAGGCGTGTCTGTCGGCCGGGTGATCCGCGACGCCATCGACGTCCTCCTCCCAGCCGATCGCGGGCGCCGAGCACGGGCGGCGCGGCGGATCCTGGCGGCCCACCCGATGCCGGTGCCCGACCCCTCCGAGCTTCAGCGTGAGCTGAGCGAGCTCAGGGGCCGACGGGCGTGATCGTCCTGGACACCACGGTGCTCGTGTACGCGGTGGGGGGCGACCATCCCCTCGCCCCGCGATGCAGGCGCCTGGTGGAGGCGATCGGGGAGGGCCGGGTGAACGCCACGACCACCGCCGAGGCCATCCAGGAGTTCGTCCACGTCCGGGCCCGGCGCCGGACGCGCCAGGACGCTGCGGATCTGGGCTTGAGATACACGGAACTCCTCTCCCCGCTCCTCGCGGTCGACGCCGACGCGCTCGCCCGCGGCCTGCGCCTATTCGCGCGCCATCCGGTCCTCGGCGCCTTCGACGCCGTCCTCGCGGCGGCGGCCCTGGAGGCGAGGGCGGAGGCGCTGGTCTCCGCGGACAGATCCTTCGGCGTCGTGCGCGGCCTCCCGTGGGTCGATCCCGCTGGTCCCGGCCTCGAACGGCTGTTAGCGGGCAGGGGCTGAACCACCGCGGCGGGGAACCGTACGTGTCGAGCGTCGGCCCGTGTCGACGACCTCGAGGCTCAGCCAGGCAGTCCCGAGCCGCCTCGGGGCCCGGGGTCAGGGGGCCATCCCCTGGTCCATCCAGGCCCGGAACCGGTCGATGCGCTCCCGGTCCCACGCCCCGTCGCAGGGCATGTCGCCCTCCTCCAGGCGTTCGAGGATCCGGTCCGCGTTGTCCCGCACGTCCTCGTACCGCCACAGGTCGAAGGCCCACTCCATGCGCTGGCGGTCCTTCTCCCGGAACAGGGGCCGGATGTCCCGCTCGAACGAGGTCTGCTCCTGCGCCACGCCTGCCTCCTTCGAGAACCCTCCCACCAGGCCTTCCGCCGCCGCCCCGGAGCCTCACGCCCCGCCCCGGGCGACCGACGGTGCCCGTCATGGTGGACCATCCGGCGGCCCGATGTCCAGCCGACGCCGGACGGGGTCAGTCGGTGCCGTCCCGGGAGGTGGGCTCCCGGGCCAGGAGGAGACCCGTGAGGAGCTGGAGGGCCGCTAGGGCCAGGGGCACGAAGAGGAACCACCGGTACCGCTGCGGCTCGTCGAGCAGGGCGTAGCCGGCGAAGGCCCCGGCCAGGGCGAACCAGAACCCTACCCTGGCCGCCACGTGGACGCCGAACAGCAGGCGGTCGCCGGTGGCGACGGCCTCGAAGCGCACCCTCAGCCACCGGACCATGGTCCGGACCCCGACGAGGGTGAGGACCGAGGCCAGGGCGAGCTCGACCCCGGTCATCCCCGGTCGCTGGCCCGGGCCAGCAGGTCGATGACCCGTTCGTCGGGGACCTGGGGGAAGTCCAGGTACCACTGCCCGACGGCGTAGAAGGGCTCCGGGGTCTCCAGCACGACCACCTCGTCCGCCTCCCTCGCCAGGCGCCGGAGGGCGTCCCGAGGGGCCACGGGGGCGGCCAGTACGACCTTGGCCGCCCCCTGGGCCCGGGCCCACCGGGCGGCGGCCGCGGCGGTCCCTCCCGTGGCGATGCCGTCGTCCACCACGATCGCTACCCGGCCCTGGAGGGGGACCGAGGGCCGGTTCTGGCGGTACAGGGCGGAGCGCCGGCGGATCTCCTGCTCCTGGGCGGCGATCTCCTCCCGCAGGTAGCGCTCGCTCACCCCGAGCACCCGGATCAGGGACTCGTCCAGGACCTGGACCCCTTCGGCCACGGCCCCCAGGCCGAGCTCGGGGTTCCCGGGGGCTCCCACCTTCCGGGGGATGACGACGTCCAGGGGGACCCCCAGCGACTCGGCCACGATGGCGGCCACCTCCACGCCACCCCTCGGGATGCCCAGGACCACCACGTCTTGGCCTTGGAAGCGGCTCAGGACCTCGGCCAGCCGCCGCCCCGCTTCCTGCCGGTCGGTGAACACCACCCGACCCTCCTTCAGGTTGAGCCTCCCCCTCGCCCGACTCGCCGGGGATTCCCCGCCCGGCCCCCCGAGCTGCCCGGGCGCCCCCCGTCCCTGCCAGATTATGTGACCGAAGGCAAAGGCCGCTAGGATGTGCCCACAACGGGCAGGGAGGTGTGCATGGTCAACGCCTACATCCTGATCCAGACCGAGGTGGGGAAGGCCGCTCAGGTGGCCAAGGAGGTCGCGAAGATCAAGGGGGTCCAGAGCGCCGAGGACGTGACCGGCCCCTACGACGTGATCGTGCGCGCCGAGGCGCGCAACGTGGACGAGCTCGGCAAGCTGGTGGTGGCGAAGATCCAGGCCGTGGAGGGGATCACCAGGACGCTGACCTGCCCCGTCGTCCACCTGTAGACGGCGCTCCGCAGGCCGTACGCCGCGGCCGCGTGGCGCGATGGCCTGCTGGCTGGCCTCCGTCGGTTCGGGGTCAGGGGAGGGTCCGACCCTTCTTCCGCTCCCGTTCGTGGCGCTCCAGGGCCAGCTCCAGCAGCCGGTCCACGAGCTCGGGGAAGGAGAGGCCCGACGCCTGCCACATCCGCGGGTACATGGAGACCTCCGTGAACCCGGGGACGGTGTTGATCTCGTTCACGAACAGCTCGTCCGGCTCCCGGTAGAAGAAGTCCACCCGGGCCATGCCCGCCGCGTCGATGGCCCGGAACGCGCTCACGGCCAGCCGCTGGACCTCTTCGGCCACCTCGGTCGGGAGCCGGGCGGGGACCTCCAGCCTGGTCCCCTGGTCCAGGTACTTGGAGCGGTAGTCGTAGAACTCCCCGGCCGGGACCACCTCCCCAGGCACGGAGGCCACGGGGTCGTCGTTGCCCAGCACCGCGCACTCCACCTCCCGGGCCCCCTCCACGGCCCGCTCCACCAGCGCCTTGCGTCCGTACGACAGGGCCTCCTCCACCGCCGTCGCCAACCGGTGAAGCTCCTTGACCTTCGTGATCCCCACCGAGGAGCCCAGGGTGGCCGGCTTGACGAACACGGGCAGGCCCAGCTCGGCGGCTCGGGCCTCCACGCCCTCCCGGTCCTCCTCCCACTCCCGCTCGTGGACCACCAGGTGGGGGACGACGGGCAGGCCCGCCGCCACGAACAGCACCTTCTGCACGGCCTTGTCCATCCCCACGGCCGAGGCCAGAACCCCGGAGCCCACGTAGGGCACCCCGGCCAGCTCGAGCATCCCCTGGACGGTCCCGTCCTCGCCGTAGGGCCCGTGCAGGAGGGGAAAGACCACGTCCACCGGGTGGCGGGACCCGTCCTCGCCCACCAGGGCCGGCTCGGCGGCCTCCGCGGCCAGGGCCACCCGGGGGCCCTGGCGCCCCACCGAGGCGAGGCCCCCGCCGGGAGGGGGTGGCGGGACCGAGGGCAGGAGGTGCCAAGCCCCCTCCTTGTCGATCCCGACGGCCAGGACCTCGTAGCGGTCCGGGTCCAGGGCGGCCACCACGGACCGGGCGGAAGCCACCGAGACCTCGTGCTCCGCCGAGCGGCCCCCGAAGAGGACCGCCACCCGCCGCCGCCCCCCCGCCCCGGTCATGCCTTCTCCAGGGCCTGGAGGAAGTCCTCCAGGAGGTCCTCGGGGTCCTCGCCGCCCACCGCCACCCGGACCAACCCGTCCTCGATGCCGGCGGCGCGCCGGGCCTCGGGGGAGAACTGTCGGTGGCTGGTGCTGGCCGGGTGGGTGACCTCGGTCCGGAGCCCCCCGAAGGACGAGCCGACCCGGGCCACCCGGAGGGAGCCGCACACCCGCACCGCCGCCTCGTAGCCCCCGCGCAGGCTGAAGGCCAGCATGGCCCCGAAGCGTTCCCCCCCGAACAGGGCCCGGGCCCGGCCGTGGTCGGGGTGCTCGGGGAGGCCCGGGTAGGACACGCCCTCCACCGCCCGGTGGTCGCGGAGGGTGCGGGCCAGCTCCAGGGCCGTGGCGCACTGCCGGTCCACCCGAAGGGCGAGGGTCTGGACCCCCCGCAGGGCGAGCCAGGCCTCGAAGGCCCCGGCCGTAGCCCCCAGCTCGATGGCCAGCCGCCGGAGCCGGTCCACGAGCTCCGCTCCCCCGGCCACGGACCCCCCCATGAAGTCGGCGTGGCCCCCGAGGTACTTGGTGGTGGAGTTCACCGAGAGGGTCACGCCCTCCCGCTCCAGCGGCCGGAACAGGTACGGCGTGGCCACCGTATTGTCCACGACCAGGGCCACCCCCCGCTCCGCGCACACCGCGCCGACCCCGCCCACGTCCGCCACCCGGGCCGTCGGGTTGGCCAGGGTCTCGAGGAACACGGCCCGGGTGGTGGGCCGGAGGGCCCTCCGCACGGCCTCGGCCTCCGGCTCCACGAACGAGACCCCCACCCCGAACCGGGGAAGGACCTCGGTCAGCAGGGCGTAGGTCCCCCCGTAGACGGTCCGCTGGGACACCACGTGGTCCCCGGCCCCCAGGAGCGCGGTGAAGGTCACCTGGAGGGCGCTCATCCCGCTCCCGAACGACCAGGCGGCCTCCGCCCCCTCCAGGGAGGCCAGCACGCGGTGGAGCGCCGCATGGGTGGGGCTCCCGTAACGGCCGTAGACGAACCCAGGCCGACGCTCGTTGATGACGTCGGCGTAGTGTTCGAGGCCCTCGTACAGCCAGTCCGTGGTGAGGTACAGGGGCGGGGACACCGGCTGTTCGGCCAGCTCTCCCGAGGGTGCCTCCGCCCCGTGGATGGCCCGGGTGGAAAAGCCCGGGCGCCGCCTCCCTTCCGCCCCGTCCATCGGCCCAAGGGTACCCCCCGGCCGGCTGCCGCCGTGGGCGCCCGCCGCGGCGTCCGACCTGGCGTTGTTCCCGGCTCCCGGCAGCGGCTACGCTCTCCGTGGCGCCCGCGCGCCTCCCAGGGGGTCGGCTTGGGTCGAGAACCGGACCGGACCGAGGAGCCCTCCGCCCCGGCCCGTACCGAGGCCCCTCCCTCCCTACCCGCCACCATGCGGGCCCTGCGCAAGGTCCGGCCCGCGCCCGGCGCCGAGCTCGTGGAGGTCCCCGTGCCCCGGCCGGGCCCCACCGAGGTCCTGGTCCGGGTGGAGGCGGCCTCCATCTGCGGCACGGACCTCCACATCTACCGGTGGGACCCGTGGGCGGCCTCGCGGGTTCGGCCGCCCCTCACGTTCGGCCACGAGGTGACGGGCACCGTGGCCGCCGCCGGGGCAGACGTGGCCCACCTCCCCCCGGGCACCCGGGTGGCCGCCGAGACCCACCTCTTCTGCGGCCACTGCCCGGCCTGCCGGCGGGGCCAGCCCCACATCTGCCGCAACCTCCGGATCCTGGGTGTGGACGTGGACGGGGCCTTCGCCGAGTTCGTCCTGCTCCCCGCGGCCAACGCCTGGACGGTGGACGAGCGGATCCCGCCGGAGGTGGCCTCGGTGCTAGAGCCCTTCGGGAACGCGGTCCACGCCGCCCTGGGGTCCGCCGGAGGGGGCGACCTCGCCACGGCCACCGTGGCGGTCATCGGCTGCGGGCCCATCGGGCTCTTCGCCGTGGGGGTGGCCCGGGCGGCGGGAGCCAGGACGGTGGTGGCCGTGGAGCCCAACCCCCTCCGGCTGGACCTGGCCAAGCGGATGGGGGCGGACGTGGTGGTGGACCCCTCCTCGGAGGATCCGGTGGAGGCGGCCCTGCTGGCGACGGGGGGCCTCGGGGTGGACGTGGTCCTCGAGATGTCCGGGGTGCCCGAAGCGGTCCGCCAGGGGACCAGGATGCTCGCCCCGGGCGGTCGGATGTCGCTGCTCGGGCTCCCCACCGGGCCGGTGTCCCTGGACCTCACCGACCAGATCATCTTCAAGGAGGCCCGGCTCCAGGGGGTGACCGGCCGGGAGCTCTTCCGGACCTGGGAGCAGACCACCACCCTGGTGGCCACGGGCATGGTGGACGTGACCCCGGTCATCACCCACCGGTTCCCCCTGGAGCGGTTCGCCGAGGCTTTCGACGTGGTGGCCTCGGGCCAGGCCGGGAAGGTGGTGCTCCAGCCGCCCGGCGGGTGAGGGGCGGAGCGGGCCCTCCGGTCATCGCCAGGGCCCGCGCGAGGAAGGGAGAACGAACCTGTCGAGACGGCTCGAAGGAGGAGGGACGATGGCGTCGGACCGGCTCGCCTACCTGAGGGAGCAGCTGGAGGGGCTGGAGCGGCAGGGGGTGGCCCTCCACCCCCGGGTCCTGGAGCGGGAGCAGCGGGCCCGGACCCGCTTCGACGGTCGGGACGTGATCAACCTGGCCTCCAACAACTACCTGGGCCTGGCCGCCCACCCCAGGCTCAAGGAGGCGGCGGCCCGGGCGGCCATGGAGTTCGGGGCGGGCTCGGGGGCGGTGCGGACCATCGCCGGGACCATGACCCTCCACCGGGAGCTCGAGCGGCGCTTCGCCGAGTTCAAGGGGACCGAGGACGCCCTCATGTTCCAGTCGGGGTTCACGGCCAACTCGGGCACGGTGGCGGCCATCCTCACCGAGGACGACGTGATCGTCTCCGACGCCCTCAACCACGCCTCGATCATCGACGGGGCCCGGCTGTCCAAGGCCGAACGCAAGATCTACCCACACAAGGACGTGGAGGCCGCGGAGCGGTTCGTCCGGGAGAGCGTGGCCCACGGGCGGCGGGTTCTCCTCATCACGGACGGGGTGTTCTCCATGGACGGGGACATCGCCCCCCTCCCGGAGCTCCTGGAGGTGGCCGAGCGGTACGGAGCCATCATGATGGTGGACGACGCCCACGCGAGCGGGGTCCTGGGCCCGGGAGGCAAGGGCACCGTGGCCCACTTCGGCCTGGACCCGGCCCGCATCGACGTCCAGGTGGGGACCCTCTCCAAGGCCATCGGGGTGCTCGGAGGGTTCATCGCCGGCCCCTCCCACCTCATCCAGTGGCTGGTGAACCGGGGCCGGCCGTTCCTGTTCTCCACCTCGGCCCCGCCGGCGGTGGCCGCCGCGTGCATCGAGGCCCTGAACGTCATGCGGGACGAGCCCTGGCGGATCGAGCGGCTGTGGAGCAACACCCGGCTGTTCAAGGAGGGGCTCCACGAACTGGGCTACGACACCGGGGCCAGCGAGACGCCCATCACCCCCGTCATCGTGGGGGACGAGACCAAGGCCGTGGAGCTCTCGGCCCTGCTGTGGGACGAGGGGGTGTTCACCCCGGCCATCGTCTATCCCACGGTGCCTCGGGGGCAGGCCCGGGTCCGGACCATCGTGACCGCCGAGCACACGGAGGAGGACCTCCGGGAGGCCCTGGAGGCCTTCGAGCGGGTGGGGAAGAAGCTGGGCCTCCTCTGAGCCGCGCCGCGGCCAGTCCGGGCATACTCTGAGCCAGCATGGCCTTCGCCACCGACCTCGCGGCCCAGCGGAAGGACCTGGCCGCCCGGCTGGGGCGGGTGGGGGTGTGGACGTTCGCGCTGGACCGGACGAGCGCCTCCGAGGCCCGGGAGTTCGTGGCCGCCGTGGAGGAGATGGGGTTCCGGGCCCTGTGGATCCCCGAGGGCCTGGGGAGCAAGGAGGCCTTCGTCCACGCCGCCGTCCTGCTCGCCGCGGGGCGGTCCCTCGTCGTGGCCACCGGCATCGCGAGCATCTGGGCCCGGGACCCTGTGGCCATGGCCAACGGGGCCCGGGCTCTGGAGGACGCCTTCCCCGGGCGGTTCGTCCTGGGCATGGGGGTGAGCCACGAGTTCTCGGTATCTCGCCGGGGGCACGAGTACCGGCAGCCCTACCGGCGGATGGTGGCCTACCTCAAGGCCATGGAGGAGGCCCGCTACACTGGCCCCAACAAGCAGGGGTGGCCCCCGATCGTCCTGGCCGCCCTGGGGCCCCGCATGCTGCGCCTGGCCGCGGAACGAACGGCCGGGGCCCACCCCTACTTCGTCCCCGTGGAGCACACCGAGTTCGCCCGACGGACCATGGGCCCCGGGCCCCTGCTCCTGCCCGAGCAGGCGGCGGTGCTGGAGACCGACCCGGGCCGGGCCCGGGCCGTGGCCCGGGCCTTCATGGAGCACTACCTGGAGCTCCCCAACTACGCCAACAACCTCCGTCGGCTGGGGTGGAAGGAGGAGGACCTGGCTGGCGGGGGGAGCGACCGCCTGGTGGACGCCATCGTGGCCTGGGGGGACGTGGAGGCCGTCCGGGCCCGGGTCCGGGCCCACCTCGACGCCGGCGCCGATCACGTCTCCGTCCAGGTCCTCACCGAGGACCCCCGGCGCCTCCCCACCCCGGAGCTCCGCGAGCTCGCCCCCGCCCTGGTCGAGTAGCGGCCGGGACGGGGGCCTCAGCGGTCCCAGCGCTTGGGGTAGCGGGCCCGGAGGTCCTCGACGAGTTCGGCCAGGGCGGCCATCACGCGCTCGGTCAGGCGCCGCACGGCGGCCGGGTCGTCCCGGCCCTCGGCCAGCGCCGAGAGGTCCAGGGCCTCCCCCACCCTGAGCCAGATGGGCCGCCCGAACCGCAGGCTCCGGGGGCCCCCGCGCTGCCACACCCGGTGGGACCCCCACACCGCCACGGGGAGGACCGGGACTCCGGTGGCCAGGGCCAGCCTGGCCACCCCGGTCTTGCCTTGCATGGGGCGGCGCTCGGGGTCCCGGGTCACGGTGGCCTCCGGGTAGACCACCACCGCCTCCCCCCGCCGAAGGGCCCGGGCCGCCTCCTCGAGGGGCGCCTGCGAGCCGCTCCCCCGCTCCACGGGGATCTGCCCGGTGCCCTGGAGGATCCGTCCGAGGAGGGGGTGGTCGAAGAGCTCCCGCTTGGCCAGGAACCGCGGCCGCCGCCCGGCCCGCACCAGGAGGTAGGCGTGGGCCAGGGGGTCGAAGTAGGAGATGTGGTTGGCGGCCACGAGGACGGGGCCCTCCCGGGGGACCCGCTCCAGCCCTTCGAACCGCCAGTCGAACCAGAGGGCCAGGGGCGGGCGGAGGAGGAGCTCGACCAGACGAAACCAGGGTTCGGCCTTGCGCACGGACGGCTCCGGGACCAGGGGCGCGGCTATTCTAGCCCCCGACGTGCGGGTGATCGCGGTCCCGGTGAAGGACCCGGCTCGGGCCAAGGCGCGGCTCGCGACGCTCCTCGGCCCCGAGGAGCGGGCCCGGCTCACTCTGGCCATGCTGGAGGACGTGCTGGAGGCCGCCCTAGCCCAGGTCGGCTGGGAGGTGTGGGTGGTCTCGCCCTCGGTGGCGGCCCTGGAGACGGGCGCCGCCCGGGGGGCCCGGCCGGTCCCCGAGCACACCGGGTCCCTCCGCGGTGCCGTCCGCCACGTCGAGGCTCTCCTCGGGACGGCCGCCGCTCGGCCCCGGAAGCCGGGCACAGAGCTGGCCGTCCTCCTCGCCGACCTGCCGCTCCTGACCGCGGCGTCTCTGGGGTTGGCCCTCTCCACCCCGGGCGCGGTGGTGGCGGCACCGGCCACGGACGGAGGGACCAACCTCCTCCTCCGCCGCCCCCCCTCGGTGGTGCCGGCCCGGTTCGGCCGGGACTCGTTCCGACGCCACCGGTGGGAGGCGGCCCGGGCGGGGGTGTCCTTTCGCGCAGTGCGGCGGCCGGAGCTCGCCTTCGACCTGGACCGCCCCGACGAGCTCCTCGCCGTCCTGGAGGCCGACCAGCCGACCCGGACCCGGTCGGCCTGCCTGGAGCTTGGCCTGCCGGGGCGGTTCCGGGTGGGGGCCTGAGCCGGGCGCGGTCGCCCAGGGCCGGGGCCCAGGGCGAGAGCGTGCCCGAGGGAGCACGGACGAAGGGAGCGGGATGCCGCAGGGAACGGTCAAGGACTACGACGCCGAACGGCGGGTGGGGTCCCTGCTCATGGACGACCGGACCGAGGTCCTCATCGACCCGGTGTCCGTGGAGGGGTCCGGCATCCGCCACCTCCGCCTCGGCCAGCGGGTGGTCTTCGACCTGGTGGAGGAGGGCGGGGCCAAGGTGGCCCGCAACCTCCGGATCATCACCTTCGCCTGAAGCGGAGGCCACCCGGGCCGACCGCTAGACTGCCGGGCATGGCCCCGGTGGTCAGGGCTCGCGGGCTCGTGAAGCGCTATGGGTCCCTGGAGGCCGTCCGGGGCATCGACTTCGAGGTCCACCGCTCGGAGTGCTTCGGATTCCTGGGGCCCAACGGGGCCGGCAAGACCACCACCATGCGGATGATCTCCTGCGTCTCCCCGCCCACGGCCGGGGAGCTCAAGGTGTTCGGGATGCCGGCCTGGGCGGCGGGCCGGGCCGTCCGCCGAAGGACCGGGGTGGTCCCCCAGGAGAACAACCTGGACGAGGAGGTGAGCGTCCTCGAGAACCTCCTCATCTACGCGCGTTACTTCGACATCCCCCCGCGGGTCTCCCGGCCCCGGGCGGAGTCGCTCCTGCGGTTCGTGGCGCTCGAGGACAAGGCGGACTGGCCCATCCCCCGCCTCTCCGGGGGCATGAAGCGGCGGCTGCTCATCGCCCGGGCCCTGATGAACGAGCCGGACCTCCTCATCCTGGACGAGCCCACCACGGGCCTGGACCCCCAGGCCCGCCACCTGGTGTGGGAGAAGCTCCGGTCCCTGCGGCGGGAGGGGGTGACGCTCCTCCTCACCACCCACTACATGGAGGAAGCCCACCAGCTCTGCGACCGGCTGGTCATCATGCACGAGGGCCGAATCCTGGTGGAGGGCTCGCCGAGGGAGGTGGTGGCCCGCCACACGGCCCCGTTCGTCGTGGAGGTCTTCGAGCCGCCCCCGGAGTCCCTCCCCGGGCTGGCCGCCCTGGAAGCCGTCGTGGAGCGGGTGGAGCGGCTCCCGGACCGCTGGCTCTTCTACGCCCAGGACGGGGAGGCCCTGCTGGCCAAGACCCGGTCCCTGCCCCTGGACCCTGCCTCGGTGTGGCTCCGGGGGGCCACCCTCGAGGACGTGTTCCTGGCCCTCACCGGAAGGGGGCTCCTCGAGTGAGCCGCACGGCGACGGTGGCCCCCGCAAGGCGGAGCCTGCTCCGGGACCTCCTGCGGGTCCCCGACGTCCGCCTCCGCTCCGCCTGGCACCTCTGGGAGCGCAACGCCGCCATCTACCGGCGGACCTACCGGATGAACCTCCTGCCGAACTTCTTCGAGCCCCTCCTCTACCTGCTGGCCATGGGGCTGGGGCTGGGGGCCTACCTGGCCCGCATCCAGGGGTTCGAGTACATCGACTTCATCGCGCCGGGGCTGGTGGCCACGGCGGCCATGTTCGGGGCGTCCTTCGAGGTGACCTACAACTGCTTCGTGAAGATGCAGTTCGGGCGGGTCTACGACGCGGCCATGGCCACCCCCCTCACCGTCGAGGATGTGGGGCTGGGGGAGCTGCTCTGGGCCACCACCCGGGCCCTGGTCTACGGCGTCGTGTTCCTGGCCATCGCCGCGGCCTTCGGGACGGTCCACTCATGGTGGGCCCTGCTGGCCCCGCTGAGCGTGGCCCTGGTGGGGATGATGTTCGCCGTCATCGGCCTCACGTTCACCGCGGTCATCCCCCTCATCGACTACTACTCGTTCTACTGGACCCTGTGGATCACCCCCATGTTCCTCTTCAGCGGGGTGTTCTTCCCCCTTGACCGGCTGCCCGGGTGGGTCCAGGCCGTCGCCTGGTTCGTCCCCCTGCACCAGGCGGTGAACCTCATGCGGGCCCTCCTGCTCACCGGGGACCCCGGGGCCGCCGGCGCGGCGGCCCTGTGGGTGGGGGCCGTGACGGCCGGGCTGTTCGTCCTGCCCCTCAACCTCCTGCGCCGTCGGCTGGTGCGCTGAGCCCGAGGCGGCCGTCCGGGGCGCCGTGGGCCCGGGGTCGTTCAGCGGCGCCGCGTGGCCGACGGGGCCCGCGCGGAGTGGCGACCGGCGCTCTCGGGGAGCCGCGGGCCCTGCAGGGTCCTGGCCCGAGGACTCACCCGACGCCTGGCCACGGCCTCCCGGAAGGGCCTCCCGGGGCGGAAGGCGGGCACTGGCCGGGACGGGAGACGGATGGTGCGCCCGGCCCCGATGTCGCGGGCCGTCCGCCGGGCCCGGACCACGCGGAGGAACGTCCCGAACCCCGACAGGACCACCTTCTCCCCCCGGACCACGGCCCGGGCCACGGTGGCAAGGAAGGCGTCCACCACCAGGGCCACGTCCCGAGGGGGGAGCCTGGTCCGGTCGGCGATCTCCTCGACCAGCTGACGCTTGTTCACCCCGCCTCCCTCCAGCCTCGCGGTCGGCCCGGCGTGGGCCCGAAGGGCCGGAGGGACCGGCGGGCGCTTCGCTGCGGGGCAAGGACTCGAACCTTGACTTCGTGGTCCAGAGCCACGCGGGCTGCCATTACCCCACCCCGCACTGGCATTCCCTCCCAGTGTACCGGCCGCCGCCCCCCGGCCCGGGCGACTCCACCGTCCGACCCTCGGCTCTCCTCTCGAGCGTTGGCCCGCTAGCGTCCGGGCGACCCCCGGTCGGCCCCGGCCACCAGGCGCTGGGCCAGCCGCACCTGCTCCTCGATGGCTTCCATGATCCGGCGGGTGAGGGCGAGGACGGCCTCCTGGTCCGGCGCCGCCCGTTCGGGCGCCGCCTCCGCCGACCCCGAGGCCTCTGGATCGATGGGCTCCCCCACGGCCACGGCCAGCGCGAGCCGGCGAAGGGGTCGCCACCGCAGGCCCGCCCGGGGCCAGCGGGCCTGCGTGCCCCACACCCCCACCGGGACCACGGGGACCCTGGCGGCCAGGGCCACCCGGGCCACGCCCGGGCGCCCCCGGAGGGGGAACTCCCCGTCCGCCACCCGGCCCTCCGGAAAGATGCCTGCCAGGCCGCCCTGGCGGACGAAGGCCATCACCTCCTCGAGCGCCCGCAGGTCCCGCGCCCCGCGCCGGACCGGGATCTGGCCCATCAGGCGAAGGGGCGGGCCCCAGACGGGGTGGTGGAAGAACTCGACGGCGGCGAGGAACCGCACCATGCGGCGCCGCCGGACCACCCCCAGAGCGATGGCCAGGGGGTCGAGCACGCTCACGTGGTTGGCGGCCAGGAGGGCCGGACAGCCGGGCTCGGGGATACGCTCGAGCCCCGAAAACCGCAGGTCGAAGGCCAGCCCGAAGGCCGGGCGGACCAGGGCCTCGGCCACCCGCCACAGGAGGCTGCGCTCGTCGCCCGGTCCAGCCCTCGCCCGCTCCGTTCGGTCGTCCAAAGGGTCTCCCACCGCGCGTGCTCGTCTCCCGTCCCCGAGGGGGCGCCGGGCCAGGCGCGAATCCTCGCCCCCGCGCTCCGGGAGGTCGCCGGGTGGGATTGAACCCGCCCCGAGGGGGAAACGTCCAGTTGTGGTGATGGAGGTCCTCCTGGCAGCGCTCGTCCTGGCAGCCACAGGCTGGCTGGTGGTGGCCGTGTCCCTGGACGGCACCGTGCGGCTCCGGCTTCCGAGCCTTCGACTCGGTCGCCCGCACCTCCTCCCCGCCCCCCCGCTCCGGCGAGCGCGTTCGGCCCGGCGCGGGGGTTGGCCCCGGGGCGGGGGTTCGGCGCAGGGCAGGGGTTCGGCCCGGGAGGTCGGTTCGTTCCCGGGCACGGGTTCGACCCGCGGGGTCGGTTCGCTCAGGGGCTGGGATTGGCCCCGAGGCGCGGTTCCGTGGCCGGCGGGGCCCTCGACCCTGGCCGACGACCTCTGGCGGGGGGCCCGGGCCCGCCGGGAGGGTCGCCTCCGGCCGGCTGAGGCCGCTGCCCCGACACGATGGCGGGACCGTGGCGATGTCGAGCGGCGGGTGGGGGCGGCCCTCCGCCTCCTGGTCGTCGTGACGGTCCTGGGGGTGGGGCTGGGGGCGGTCCTGGCCACGGCCCTCTTCACGACCGTGGGCCGCTCCCCGGCGCTGGCGCCCTGACGGAGCCGGGCCGGGTCCACCTCTGCCGGGGCCGAAGGGCTGCCGGGGCGGAAGGGCCGAGGGTCGAACTGTCCGTCCTCCAACCGTCGTGGGTTGAACTGTCCGCCCGGTTCCTCTTTGATGGGCCCGTGACCGAACGGGCCGTGGGGAACCTGGACGAGGTCCTCGACAACCTCGGGGTGTTCCGTTGTCGTCCGGAGGACCTCGTGGCGACCTGCCCGTCAGGGTTCCGCCGGGTCCCCATCGCCACGGGGCCCGGGTACTACCTCTCCCTCCAGGGGTTCGCCCCGAACCAGGTGGCCTACGCCCACACGCATCCGGACTCTGAGGAATGGGTGGTCGTGCTCACCGGCACTGGGCGGGCCCTGTTCGCCGAGGCCCCCGTGCCGCTCTCCCCCGGCGTGGTGGTGGGCCGGGGGGCGTCGCACCCGCACGGGTTCGTGAGCGGGCCGGAAGGCCTGCACCTCCTCTCGCTTCAGCTCCCTCGGCCCGCCGAGGCCCGGACGAGCTGGGACCAGCCCGGCGAGACGACCCCGCCCATCCGTTGCGCCTTCGGGGGGACGTGCCGCCGATGTCCCCGCTGCGGTGGGCACAGCGCCTCCATGCCCGGGGGACGCTACTCCTGCGAGAACTGCGCCCTGGCTTTCTGACGGACGAAGGCACGGGCTGAAACAGCAGAGCCTCGCCGGCGGGCCCTGGCGTCTCGGCCGCAGCGGAAGCGGATCTGTGCGACCCGCCCGTCGGGAAATCCCGCCTCCTGCGAGCCCCGGGTGACCGCCCCTTTCCTCGGGTGCGACGAGCCGGCCCCGCCCTGGCGGAGGGCCGCCCCGAGCGGCATCATAACTCCGTGGGCGAGCGGGTCCGGGCCAGGGTACGGGTCCAGGGGATCGTCCAGGGGGTCGGGTTTCGCCCCTACGTGTACTCCCTCGCCACCGCCCTGGGCCTGGGCGGCCAGGTCCGAAACGACACCTTCGGCGTCCTCATCGAGGTCGAGGGGGAGGAGGACGCCGTCGCCGAGTTCGTCGCCCGCCTCCCCCGCCAGGCTCCACCCCTGGCCCTCATCGAGGCCCTCGCCACCGACCCCGTCCCTCCCCAGGGGGAGACCTCCTTCGCCATCGTGGAGAGCGAGGGGGGCGGCGAGCGCCAGACCCTCATCTCCCCGGACGTGGCCACCTGCGACGACTGCCTGCGGGAGGTGTTCGACCCCGCCGACCGCCGGTTCCGCTACCCCTTCACGAACTGCACCAACTGCGGCCCCCGCTTCACGATCATCCGAGACGTCCCCTACGACCGCCCCTTCACCACTATGGCCGGGTTCGCCATGTGCGAGGAGTGCGCCCGCGAGTACCACGACCCCGCCGACCGCCGGTTCCACGCCCAGCCCGTGTGCTGCCCGGCGTGCGGGCCCTCGCTCCGCCTGGTCGACGCCCGAGGGCGGCCACTGCCTGGCGACCCCCTGGCCCGCACGGCGGACCTGCTCCTCGAGGGCTGGGTGGTGGCGGTCAAGGGGCTGGGCGGCTACCACCTCGCTGCAGACGCCGGCTCCGAGCCCGCCACCCGGGCCCTGCGCTCGCGGAAGCACCGGGAGGACAAGCCCTTCGCCCTCATGGTGGGAGACCTGGGCCAGGCCAAGCGGCTCTGCGACCTGGACGACGTGGAGGAGGCGATCCTGCAGAGCCCGCGTCGTCCCATCGTCCTGCTCCGACGCCGCCCCGACGCCCCGGTGGCCCAGGCGGTGGCCCCCGGCAACCGCTCCCTCGGGCTCATGCTCCCCTACACCCCGCTCCACCACCTCCTGGCCAGGGAGCTGGGGCGGCCGTTCGTCCTCACGAGCGGCAACGTCTCCGACGAGCCCATCGCCTACCGGGACGACGACGCCTTCCGTCGCCTGCGGGACATCGCGGACGCGTTCCTCACCAACGACCGCCCCATCCACATCCGCACCGACGACTCCGTGGTCCGGGTCTTCCGGGGGCGGGAGATGCCCATCCGGCGGTCCCGGGGCTACGTCCCCCAACCCGTCCCCCTCCCCCGGCCCCTTCCCCGCCCGGTGTTGGCCTGCGGGGCCGAGCTCAAGAACACCTTCTGCCTGGGAAAGGGGCGCTACGCGTTCCTCTCCCACCACATCGGGGACCTCGAGAACTACGAGACGCTCCGATCCTTCACGGAGGGCATCGAGCACTTCCGGCGGCTGTTCGACGTGGCCCCCGAGGTCGTGGCGCACGACCTCCACCCCGAGTACCTGTCCACCAAGTGGGCACAGGACCAGGAGGGGGTGGAGCTCCTCGCCGTCCAGCACCACCACGCCCACGTCGCCTCGTGCCTGGCGGACAACGGGGAGGAGGGACCGGTCATCGGGGTCGGCTTCGACGGCCTGGGCTACGGCCCGGACGGGACCATGTGGGGCGGGGAGTTCCTCGTGGCGGACCTGGCCGGGTTCGAACGGGTGGGCCACTTCGAGCCCGTCCCCATGCCTGGGGGGGCCGCGGCCATCCGGGAGCCCTGGCGGATGGCGGCGGCCTACCTGGACGCGGCCTTCGGGGACACCCTCCCCGACCTCGACGTGGTCCGCCGAAACGAGGCCCGGTGGGAAGACGTCCTACGTCTGAGCCGCTCCGGGGTCAACACCCCCCTCACCTCCAGCGTGGGGCGCCTGTTCGACGCCGTGGCCGCCGTCCTGGGGGTCCGGGACGCCATCAACTACGAGGGCCAGGCCGCCATCGAGCTGGAGCAGCGGGCCGATCCCACCGAGCGGGGAGCCTACCCGGCCACGGTCGAGGGCAGGCCGTTCCGGGTGGCGGGGAGGGACCTGGTCCGGGCCGTGGTGGAGGACCTGCGGGCCGGGGTGGAGCCCGCGACCGTGGCGGGGCGGTTCCACCGGGGCGTGGTGCGGGCCGTGGTGGCGGGCTGCGAGCTGGTCCGGGAACGCACGGGCCTTCGCTCCGTGGCCCTCTCGGGGGGCGTGTGGCAGAACGTCCTCCTCCTGGAGGCGGCCGTGGACCTCCTGGAGGCCCGGGGGTTCCGCGTGCTCGTCCACCACCGGGTCCCCCCCAACGACGGGGGGATCAGCCTAGGGCAGGTGGCGGTGGCCGGGGCCCTGGACGCGATGGGCCGGGGGGGAGGCGAAGGCGCCGCCGGGGTGCGGGGGGTGGGCGCGGGGAGCTGAGGGATCAGGGAGGAGGAAGGGATGGCCATCTTCCTGGTGCTGTGGCGGCTTGAGCTGTCCTTGCTCTCGGCCGAGGTCGTGCGGGCGGTGGTGCGGATGCCCGAGTACGCCCAGCCCCTGGAGCGGGAGGGAAAGGTCCGGGCCCGGTACCACATCGTCGGAGGCCACGGCGGGGCCTGGATCTACGACGTGGCCTCCAACGAGGAGCTGGAGGTGCTCCTGGCCCGGTCGCCCGTCTACAACTACGCCTCGTTCGAAGTGATCCCCCTCGCGGAGATGGCGGCCCTCCCCGCCCAACCCCCGCAGGAGCCCACCGGGTAGGAGGGCTCGCCGCCGCCCCGTCAGCAGATTCGAGGGAGGGGGTCGCCCACGAGCATGTCCACGATCCGGGTGCCCCCGAACTCCGTCTTGAGCAGGACCAGCGTGGGCGGGTCGTCGCGGACGCGCCCGATGATGGCCGCCTCCCGGCCCAGGGGGTGGGAGCGCAGGGCCTCCAGGGCCCGGCCGGCCTGCCCCCCATCCACCACGGCCACCAGCCGCCCCTCGCAGGCCACGTAGAGGGGGTCGATCCCGAGGATCTCGGAGGCCCCCCGGACCTCCGGGCGCACGGGCACCGCGTCCTCCTCCACCACGATGGCCACGTTGGACGCCCTGGCCACCTCGTTCAGGATGGTGGCCACCCCTCCCCGGGTGGCGTCCCGCAGGCAGCGCACCCCGGCGGGCACGGCGTCGAGGAGGGCGGCCACCAGCTCGTGCAGAGGCGCCGTGTCGGAGACGATGTCCGACTCGATGTCCAGCTCTCCCCGGGCCAGCATGATCGTGATGCCGTGGTCCCCGATGGGGCCGGAGACGAGGACCGCGTCCCCCGGCCGGGCCCGGTCCGCACCGAGGGCCACGTCCCGTTCCACCACCCCCACGCCCGCCGTGTTGATGTACAGCCCGTCGGCCTTGCCCTTCTGGACCACCTTGGTGTCGCCCGTCACCACGGCCACCCCGGCCCGCTCCGCCGCCCGGGCCATGGACTCCACGATCCGGCGGAGGTCCTCCACGGGGAGCCCCTCCTCCAGGATGAACCCCGCCGAGAGGTAGAGGGGCCGGGCGCCCGCCACGGCCAAATCGTTCACGGTCCCGTTCACGGCCAGGTCCCCGATGGTCCCCCCGGGGAAGAACAGGGGCGAGACCACGAACGAGTCCGTGGTGAAGGCGAGCCTCGCCCCGTCCAGGGAGAACACCGCCTGGTCCTCGAGGGGCTCGAGCAGCGGGTTTCGGAAGGCCTCCAGGAACACCGCCTCGATCAGGGTGTGGGTGGCCTTGCCCCCCGAGCCGTGGGCCATGGTGATCCGCTCTTCCTTCACCCGGGCCGGACGCCGGCGGGCCCGGTCGATCCGCTCCAGGACCTCCTCCTCCCGGGTCGGGCCTCGCCCCGGGGGCCCCCGGTCCTCCGCTTCCCGCAGAGCCTCCTCGGCCCAGGCCGCCGAGCGCTCCACGGTCTCCTGCCCGTGGGCGTGGGGCTCGGGGACCCCCCGGGCCCGGGCCTCCCGGCGGGCCTCCTCCACCTGCTGCTCGAGGAAGCCCCCCGTCCGCTCCTCGGCGATGCGATCCCCAGTCACGTCCTCGTCGCCTCCTTCACCCGCCCCCGGGTGAACCGACCGTAGTTGTAGTAGGCGGCGCAGGCCCCCTCGGGGGACACCATGCAGGTCCCGATGGGGGTCTCGGGGGTGCAGGCCGTGCCGAACACCTTGCACTCCCAGGGCTTGATCACGCCCTTGAGGACCTCCCCGCACTGGCAGGCCTTGGGGTCCGCCACCCGGACCCCCGGCACGTCGAAGATCCGCTCGGCGTCGTAGCGCGCGTATGCGTCGCGCAGCTTGAGGGCGGAGTGGGAGATGAAGCCCAGGCCCCGCCACTCGAAGTAGGGGCGGAGCTCCATGACCTCGTTGATGACCTGCAGGGCCCTGAGGTTCCCGTTCCAGCTCACCACCCGGGTGTACTGGTTCTCCACCTGGCAGCGCCCCTCGACCAGCTGCCGGAGCAGCATGTAGATGGCGGTCAGGATATCCAGGGGCTCGAACCCCGCCACCACGAGGGGCTTGCCGTAGTCCCGGGCGATGAACTCGTAGGGCCGGCACCCGATGACCGTGGACACGTGCCCCGGGCCGATGAACCCGTCCAGGCGCATGTCCGGGGAGTCCAGAATGGCCTTGATGGCGGGGATGATCGTCACGTGGTTGCAGAAGACCGAGAAGTTCTCGATGCCCTCCGCCGCGGCCCGCAGGATGGTCATGGCCGTGGAGGGGGCGGTGGTCTCGAACCCGATGGCCATGAACACCACGTGCCTGTCCGGGTTGTCCCGGGCGATCCTGAGAGAGTCCAGGGGCGAGTACACCATGCGGATGTCGCAGCCCCTGGCGTTGGCGTCGAAGAAGGCCCCCGTGCTGCCCGGGACCCGCATCATGTCCCCGAAGGAGGTCATGATCACGTCGGGTTGCTCGGCGATGTAGATGGCGTCGTCCACCCGGCCCATGGGGATGACGCAGACGGGACAGCCCGGCCCGTGTACGAGGGTCAGGTTGTCCGGGAGGTAGTCCTCCAGGCCGTGCTTGTAGATGGTGTGGGTATGCCCCCCGCACACCTCCATGAACTTGTACTCCCGCCCGGGCTCGCAGAGAGCGGCGATCTGGGTGGCCAGCGCCTCGGCTTTCTCCGCGTCCCGGAACTCGTCCACGAACCGCACCGCGGTCACCTCCTCGAGGTCGGGGTCCTGGGGCTCACTCGATCCTGGACTCGGACAGCGCCTTGAGCTCGTCCCGGTAGGCCTGCCCGATGCCCTCCAGGAAGGCCAGGGCCGCCTTGGCCTCCTGCTCGTCGATCTTGGAGAGGGCGAACCCCACGTGGATGAGGACCCAGTCCCCGGGGGCCACCTGCTCTCGCTCCAGCAACCCGATGTTGATCGTCCGGCGCACCCCGCTCACGTTCACCCTGGCCAGGTCGGGGCGGTCCGGCAGGACCTCGATCACCTCACCCGGGATCCCAAGACACATGGGCGCCTCCTCCCGCCCCCTCGGGGGCCCGTTCCACCTCGATGGACTCTAACAGCAGCTCGTCGCCGCCGGACAGCTTGAGGTCGGGGCTGCCGCAGCGCGGGCACACGGGGAGGGGGGCCTCCCCCTCCTCCCGGTACCCGCAGGCCCGGCAGGCCGCCACCACCGGCACCACTACCAGCTCCAGGCGGGCGTCCTGGGCCACGGTCCCGTCGGCGGCCAGGGCGAAGGCCTGGTCCATGGCCGGCAGCGTCACCCGGTGCAGCGCGCCCACCCGGACCCGGACCCGCCGCAGCCGGCGCCCGGCCGCCCGCCGCAGCGCCGCCTCGAGGATCGCCTCCGCCAGCGCGACTTCGTGCACCCTCCGCCCCTCAGGCTACGGCCCGCAGCCCCCGGCGCTCGAGGGCGCCCCGAAGCCGCTCCACAAGGAACTCGGTGAGGCCCCGGGCCAGGACTCCCCCCGGCCCCCTGGACAGGCCCCGCTGCAGGACGGCCCCGGCCACGCCGAGGCCGCTCGTCACCAGGCCTCGGAACTCCTCGGATTTGGAGATGACGGCCCAGGACTCCTGCAGGCGCCGGAGCCCCTCCCGCCCCTGCTGCGCACCGAGCAGGTATCCGACCACGAACCCCGCGATAGCCTCCATTCCGCGCATTCACCCCCGTGCGTCTGTCTCACTCAGGGCCTGCGCCCTCGGCCCGGGCCTCCAGCCGGACCCGGACCCGGACGTCCGGGTAGGCCTTTAGCACCAGCAGCCTGGGCGGCTCCAGCCCGAAGTCTCGGATGTCGAAGGTCTGTTCCCCCTCCAGGCGAAGGGTGCCTGGGTCCGAGCGGGACAGGGTGACCGTGCCCTCCACGGTCCTGGTGACGCCGTGGAAGGTGAGGTCGCCCCGGACGAGGTAGCGACCGTCCCCGGCCTCCCTCACTTCGGTCACCTCCCCGACGATGGTGGGGAAGCGACGGGCCTCCACCCGCCGCCGGAGCTCCCCGTCGAAGAGGGCGTTGTTGGAGCGAATCCGCTCCACGGCCAGCTCCACTCGGCCCCCCGGCCTGGCCGACAGGTCCAGGCGGTCCCCCTCCAGCCGGGCCTCGACGAACCCCTCCACCCCGGTGGCCTCGGCGTGCACCGGGTGGACGTTGGTCCGAGCGTCGATCCACACAGTCGAACGCTCTGGCACAATCCGGAACCGCGTCACACTCGCCCGCCTTCCGATGCCATCACATCTCCCGCAGCTCCAGGTACCGCTTGAGGTCCGGCAGCGACTGGACGACGATGGCGGCCAGCGCCAGGAGCACCGCCGTCTTGACGAGCTTCCCGAGCATCGCCCCTCCTTTCACCTCACGGCCCGCCCCGGAGGTGGCTTCGCGATCTCCCCCGGGGAGGGCGTCTCGACCAGCGCCTCCACAAGCTCCTTCACCGCGCGGACGGCCTTCTCCACGGCCCGGGCCACGGGCTCGGAGAGCCCCATCCGCTCACCCACGTCCGCCGGCTCGCAGCCCACCACCACCACCCGGCCAGGGCGTCCGCCGAGCGCCTGCAGGACGGCGAAGACGGAGGCCGGCTCCATCCCGTGGGCGTCGACGAGCGGGCTCTCCCCCGCCCCGACCAGCGACGCCCGGGCGGCCAGCTCCTCGAGGTCCGGCTCGATCACGTAGAGGGAGCCGGGAGGCCCCCCTCGGGGAGTGGCGTCCACCAGGATGGCCGCGTCGTAGCCCTCGAGGAGCTCGTAGGCCAGGTGGATCCCCCTGATCCCGAAGTCCTCCACCCGCACCCCCTCGGGGAGCGGCTCGGAGGCCAGGCGCCGGGCCACCTCCACGCCGAACCCGTCGTCGCCCAGGAAGACGTTGCCCACCCCGGCCACGAGGACCCTGGGCCTCACGGATCCTCCCCGGCCCCCTCCAGGGGCTCCACCTCGTCGGGGGCGAAGTACAGGTACCGCCCGTAGGCGGCGGCCAGGTCAGCCCCCGGGTCGTCTTCCAGGGCCACGGCCAGGTGCGCCCGGCCGTCCACGTCGAAGAAGACCGCCTCCACCCGGGCGGTGCGCCCCGCCACGAACATGTCCTGGGCGTCGGCCGGGCGGGCCCCGGGGCGCAGCCGGACCCGGCTCCCCCGGGCCACCCGGACCCCGGCCACCTCCACGGCGTCCGTCTCGGGAGAGACCGAGGCGTCCTCCCCGGGGTCCCACCACGGCGCTCGCTCCCGGGCTTCCGGTTCCGCCGCCGTCCGCAGGTAGCGCACGGCCCCGTGCAGCCGCTCCAGGACGTCCGGCGGCAGGTGCTCGGCCCGTTCGATCACCGCCGCCGCCCGGGGGTCGGTGGCCCTGGCCTCCCGCTTCTCCTCCTCCGTGAGGGTCATGGTCCGAAGCAGGAGCAGCTCGTCGATCTCCGTGGCGTCGAAGAGGTCCCCCGGGCTCTCCGGGGCCACCTGGGGGTAGTCGTAGAGGATGATCGGGGACGAGAGCAGGAGGTCCCGTCGCCCCTCCTCCCCCACCAGGACGGGGAACGTGTGCTCGTTGCGGCAGGCCTCCACCAGGGGCCGGGCCCACTCCGGGGGGTCGAGGAGCGAGACGAACGCACCGTCGGCGAGCCCCAGGACGGTATGGGTGGCCACGAACGACCGGCGGAGGACCTCCTCCCGCTCCGCCCCGGCCACCGCCCAGGGGGTGACGTTCTCCGTCCGCACCCGCAGCCGGAGCGCGCCGAAGGGCCCCCCGGCGGGCTCGGCCCGCACCCGGAGGACCCCCTGGAGGTCCCACCGGCGCCGCACCACCCGGCCCACCTCCTCTTCCGCCGAGCGGAGGGGCTCCACCTCCTCCCCGGCCGGGAACCCGAAGGGGACCACCCGCTCCTCGCCGTCGGCGGCCAGCGGTACCGAGGCCTCGACCTCGCGCTCCACCCCCTCGTCCCAGGGGAAGTGGGGGCTCCCCTCCACTTCCAGCGACGGCACGGGCCGCCACGAGCCGGTCAGGGGGTCCCGCTCCTCCACCTCCTTGCTCTGGACCTGGAGGAACCGGACCTGGAGGTGGAGCACCGGGTCCCGCCCCCCCTCAACGAGGCACTCGGTCTGCTGGTACCAGGGCTCTGGCCACCCCGACTCGGCCTGGGCCCTGGGGACCAAAACCCCGAACTGCCACCGGACCCGGTTTTTCTGGGCGGACAGGCGGTAGGGGTAGAGGACGTAGCCCTCGTAGAGGACGGCGTCCGCCACCGCCCGCGCCGCCGAGAAGTCCAGAGGGCCGGTCACTCCTCCCCCGCCCCCTTGAGCAGGGCCTCCACGGCCTCGTCCCAGGTGGGGAGGGCCCGCCGGGCCCGGAACCGGTGCAGCCGGTCCAGGGTCTCGCGGCGGAGCCGCACCCACCCCGTCCCGGGGAAGTGGAGGTCCATGAGCTCCCGCCACACACGGACCGGCAGCCGGTAGCTGGCCTCCTTGTGCCAGGGGACCTGGTGGACGGCGAAGCCGGTGGGCCCGGCCGAGAAGACCGAGCCCGAGAACAGGAGGAGCAGGGGGATCTCGCCGTCCTCCAGGGCCTGGAAGTACTTGGCCGCCGCCACGTCCAGGTCGTACGTGCAGGGCACCGGGAGCTCGACCTCGGTGCTGCCCCGGAAGCCGGGGACCATCCGATCCACGTAGGCGAACTGGAGGGGCTTGAGCGTCTCCCCCCACCGGGAGGGCTCCCCGAACAGGTCCAGCAGCCCCTCGGCCTCCCGCTCGCTGTAGCGGCGGCGGTGCGGCTCGATCCGGATCTGGCAGCGGAGGGCGATGGCGTGGATGGGCTCCCCGGTGGTCTCGGCGATCCGCAGCCGAAAGAGAAGCGTGGGGGACGCGGCGTAGCGGTCCGGACGGGCCTCCAGGCAGTCGAAGACGAGCTCAGGCACGGGGGTCTCCTTCCCCGTCCTCCGCCCCGCTGCGGCGGCGGAGTTCGCGGAAGAACTCCTCGAGCTCCACCCACACCTGTTCGCCGCCGCCGAAGCCCTTCCAGCTCCGCCGCACCCTGCCCACGAGCTCGTAGCAGGCGTCGATGGGGACCAGGTACCCCTCGAAGCGGTCCCCCACCTTGCGCACGAGGAGCGCCTCCACGTCGGGGGCCAGGTCCCCCACGTCGGGGTTGGCCCGGAGGACCTCCTCCCAGGTCCCCACGTCCAGGAGCGACTCGGTAGCCCCCCCTGGGCCCGGGTAGAAGGCCACCAGCCTAGACAGCGAGCTGTTGAGGAACAGGAAGGCCAGGTCCACGGGGATCTGCAGCGCCTCCCACTGGGCCTGGGACAGCGCCATGGCCGGTCGGTATCGGTACCGGTCCGGGACGGCCCGGTACTTGCCCTGGGCCGCCCCCTCGTGCGTGAACAAGAGGTAGCAGGCCCGGCACGTGCAGAGGAGCTTGCGGGTCTCCACGTTGACCACGTGCCCGTGTTCCTCTGGGATGCCTTCCCCGCACATCTCGCAGAGCTCGCCCGGGGCGGGTCGCTCCCTCGGCTGGCGGAAGCGCCGCAGGGCCTGCACAGCCCGAGGCCCGCCTCCCCCCGGCCCGAACGACGCCACCGGGGCGGACCCCGTCGGCCGCTCCCCGGTCACGACCCCACCCCCGTCGGGAGCGCCACCTTCCACCCGCCTCGCTCGGGGAGCAGGGGAAGGGGCTCGAGGTGCAGGTCCTCGCGGTCTGGCGACCGCCCGGCCAGCTGGACGTCGTAGCGCTCTCCGCACCCGCAGCGGAGGAGCCTCCCCTCGAGCCGGGCCCCCGTCAGCTCCCCCCCGCACCCCGGGCAGCGGTTCCGGTAGGCGTAGAGGTGCCCCTCGGCGCTGCACAGGAGGACCGGCACGCCCCCGGGCTCCACGGCCCGGGTCTCCCCCGGCAGCAGGCCGTGCAGGCCCTCCAGGACCACCCAGCCCCCCGCGGCCTCCGGGGAGGGAGCCTCACGGCGGGCGGCGCCCAGGGGGGCCACCTGGAGCAGGGACGGCCCGGCCGCTTCCACCATCCCCTCCACCTCCACCCCAGCCACCTCGGGAGCGGCCTCCTGGACGGCCCGCTCCAGGGCCAGCTTGACCGTCACCACGGAGGACGGGCAGCCGTGGCAGCTCCCCTTCAGGCGGAGCCGCACCACCCCCGCCTCGTCCACGCCCAGGAACTCAACGCCCCCAGCGTGGGACCCGAGGTACGGGCGGACCCGGTCCAGGGCTCCCTGGACGCGCTCCTCCAGGGGGATGGGGTGGAGATCGTGGACCAACAGGAGCCCGGCCACGGCCGGCTCCTCGGCCAGGCGGCGCAGGACCTCCTCCCCGCCCGGCGCCTCCCGCAGGACCTCCACGATCCGGGTCAGGCCCGCCCCGTAGAGGTCGACCAGGAGCCGGACGAGCTGCTCGGCCTTCTGCCAGACGTCCGGTCCCCCCGCCTGCCGGAGCTCCTCCAGCAGGGACTCGATCCGCTGGCCCGTCTGCCCGACGTCCCGGCCCTCTGCCATGCCTGGGTCCGCACCCCCCAGCTCGAGGGGAGGCGGGGGGAGCCTCGAGGCTCCCCCCGACCGCCCCGGACGGTCCTTTCTCCCTAGTACGGCATCTGCACCCCGGTCGGCGAGTGCACCTGGCGCACCACCTTGCCCTTCCCGAGGTACATGTGGACCCCGCAGGGCAGGCACGGGTCAAAGCTCCGCACCGCCCGCATGATGTCGATCCCCTTGAAGTTCTCCGGCGGGTTCTCCTCGAAGATCGGCGTGTTCTGCACCGCGTCCTCGTAGGGCCCGGGCGTCCCGAAGTCGTCCCGGGGGCTCGCGTTCCAGGGCGTGGGCGGGTAGGGGTGGTAGTTCGCGATCTTGCCGCCCCGGATCACCATGTGGTGGGAGAGGACCCCCCGCACGGCCTCGGTCCAGCCGCAGCTAATGGCCTCCTCGGGGACCTTGAACGGGGTCCAGGTCTTCGTGTTGCCCTTCCGGACCTCCTCCAGGGCCTTCTCCACGAAGTAGTAGGCCGCGGCGCAGGCGTAGGCCTGGAAGTAGGTCCGGGCCCGGTCCCGCTCGATGGCGTTGGACCACTTGGGGATCTTCCACTCGAACGTCACCTCGGGCTTGGTGGCCGTCTTGGGGAGGGTGATGAGCACGCTCTGGCCCGTGGCCTTGACGTAGCCGATGTCCACGAGGCCGTTCAGGGCCGTGGACCAGAGCCGGGCGATGGGCCCCCCTCCCGTGTCTAGCGCCAGGTGGTCCTTGCCGTCGAACCACCGGGGCGAGTACACCCACGTGTACTTGTTCTCGAAGTCCCGCTTTTGGGGCTTGGGGATCGTGTGCTGGTTCCAAGGGTGCCGCACGTCCACCGGGTTGCCCAGCGGGTCGTGGGTGACGAACACCTCCTGGCCGTCCTCCGCCCAGTCCTGGTAGTAGGAGCTGCGGGAGAAGATCCGGATGCCCAGGTTGATCTGGACCAGGTCGTTGGTGACGAGCTTGCCGTCCACGACCACCCCGGGCGTCACGAACATCTTCCGACCCCACTCGCTCATGTGTTCGTATTTGAAGTCGCAGTGCTCGGGGTCGTTGAGCGCTCCCCAGCACCCCAGCAGAACCCGGCGCTGCCCGACCTGCTCGTAGCCCGGGAGGGCCTGGTAGAAGAAGTCGAACAGGTCGTCGTGCATGGGCACCGCCCGCTTCATGAACTCCGCGTAGCGAGCGAGCCGGGTGAGGTAGTCGGTGAACAGCTGCACCGTGGCCACGGTCCCCACCCCGCCCGGGTACAACGTCGAGGGGTGGACGTGGCGCCCCTCCATCAGGCAGAACATCTCGCGCGTGTAGCGGGAGACGTGCAGGGCCTCCCGGTAGAACTCCCCTTCCAGGGGGTTGAGGGCCCGCATGATGTCCCCGATCGTCCGGTACCCGTGGTCGGCGGCGTGGGGGGCCTCGGTCCGGTTCGCGCGCTCGAGGACTCCGGGGTTGGTCTCCCGGACCATCTTCTCGCAGAAGTCCACCCCCACCAGGTTCTCCTGGAAGATGTTGTGGTCGAACATGTACTCGGCCGACTCACCGAGGTTGATGATCCACTCCCCCAGGTGCGGGGGGGCCACCCCGTAGGCCATGTTCTGGTTGTACACCGAGCAGGTGGCGTGGTTGTCGCCGCAGATCCCGCAGATCCGGCTGGTGATGAAGTGGGCGTCGCGGGGGTCCTTTCCCCGCATGAAGATGCTGTAGCCGCGGAACACCGACGAGGTGCTGAAGCACTCGAGGACCTTCTTCTGCTTGAAGTCCACCTTGGCGTAGATCCCCAGGCTCCCCACGATCCTCGTGATCGGGTCCCAGGCCATCTCGATGACGCCGTCCTTGGCCTTCGTGACCGCCATGGCTGGTGCCTCCTCGACTCTTGACCGCTTTCCCTACCGCGGGCCGCCTACCAGGTCTTCTTGAAGCCCGTAAGGAGCTCCGTCCCCCTCTTGCGCCACTTGGGCTCCTCGTCCACGGTCTTGAGCGTGATGCTCCGCAGGCTCCGGATGACCGTGCCGTACAGCCCACTGGCCGCCGTGGAGACCTTGCTCCCCGGGGGCTCCTCCATGAAGGGCATGAACTTGTCGGGGAACCCGGGCATGGTGCACGCGATGCAGATCCCGCCCACGTTCGGGCACCCCCCGATCCCGTTGATCCAGCCCCGCTTGGGGACGTTGCACTTCACCACGGGGCCCCAGCACCCCAGCTTCACCAGGCACTTGGGGGAGCCGTACTCCGTCGCGAAGTCGCCCTGCTCGTAGTAGCCGGCCCGGTCGCAGCCCTCGTGGACGGTAGCCCCGAACAGCCACGCCGGCCTCAGCCCCTCGTCCAGGGGGATCATGGGCGCCTGCCCCGCCACCTGGTAGAGGAGGTAGAGGAGGGTCTCGGCCAGGTTGTCAGGGTGGATGGGGCAGCCCGGGACGTTCACGATCGGGATCCCCGCCTTGGACCGCCAGTTCCAGCCCAGGTAGTCGGCCACGCCCATGGCCCCCGTGGGGTTGCCGGCCATGGCGTGGATTCCCCCGTAGGTGGCGCACGTCCCCACCGCCACCACCGCCGTGGCCTTGGGGGCCAGGCGGTCCAGCCACTCGCTGGTGGTCATGGGCTGGCCGGTCTCGGGGTTGTTCCCGAACCCGCACCAGTAGCCCTCCCGCTTGATGGCCTCGTTCGGGATGGAGCCCTCCACCACCAGCACGAAGGGCTCCAGCTCCCCCCGGTCGGCCCTGTGGAACCACTCGATGAACGTGTCGGCGCCCTGCTCGGGCCCGCACTCGAAGTCGATGAGGGGCCAGTGGACCTGAATCCTGGGCAGCCCCGGGAGGGCCCCTAGGACGATCTCTTCGATGCTCGGCTGGGTAGCCGCGGTCAGGGCCACGGAGTCCCCGTCGCAGCTGAGCCCGGCGTTGATCCAGAGGATGTGGAGGACCTGCTCCCCGGCCTTGGTTCCCGCTTCCGCGACCGCCGTCGCCATTCTGCCTCACCTCCCGGCTCTCCCGCTCAGAAGCCTCGTCCCTTCGCTAGCCCCTCTCCTCAGACCGTCACCTCCAGTCGCTCCAGGGCCACCTGGGTCAGCTCCCACAGGACGTGGTACAGGGTCGTCTGCGCTTCCTGGATCCGGTGCACCGACGACGAGGGCACCACGAACAGGTACTCGATGGTGTCGACCTCCGCCATCCGCCCCCCCTCGTAGCCCGCCAGCCCCACGGTGAGGAGCCCCCGACGGCTGGCCTCCTCGAAGGCCCGGATCAGGTTCTCGGAGTTCCCGCTCGTGGAGAGGCCCAGAGCGATGTCGCCCTTGCGGCCGAAGGCCGCGATCTGGCGGGCGAACACCACCTCGAAGCCAATGTCGTTGGAGAGGGCGGTGACCACGGCGATGTCGCTGGTGAGGGAGAGGGCGGGGAGCGGCCGGCGCCCCTCAGGCGGGTGGAGGAAGAGGGTGGCCACGTCCTGGGCGTCCGTGCTACTCCCGCCGTTCCCGAACGAGAACAGCTTCCCGCCGGCAGCGAACGACCGGGCCATGGCCTCCGCACAGGCCGCGAGGCGCTCCCCGTACCGCTCGAGCACCCGTTCCCGGAGGCCCACGATCTCGTTGGCCTTCTCCACCGTGGACCGCCTCACCTGCTCGACCACCGCCTCCACGTCGGTGGTGCCGGCGTAGAGGAACGGGTAGAGGGACTCGATCCCGGCGGAGGTCCCGGGCTCCTCCATCACCCCTCTCCCCTCCGCTCTAGGACGGCGATGGCCTCCTTGGCGTGGACGAGGACGGTGTCCCCCACCCCCGCCTCTACCAGGGCCACGCTCACCTCCTCCACGCCGGCCCCGGTGTCCACCAGGGCCATCCCGCCCCCCGTGAGCTCGAGGACCCTCACGGGTACCGCCTCGTCGGAGCACGTGACGCAGACGTCGTCGTGGCACTCGGGGACCGAGCGCCGGGGCCGGGGGGACAGCGGGAGCTCCCTGGCGGTCACCCCCCGATCACCTCCGGCCCCAGGATCCCCGGCTGCTCGAAGAAGACGTGCACGAGCTCCCACAGGATGTGGTAGGCGGTCACGTGGACCTCCTTCACCACCTGGGGGTCGTCGGACCGGACCACGATGGCGTGGTCCACGGCGGGGCTGGCCCCAATGGGGCCCCCGTCCCCGCCGGTCAGCGCCACGGTGAGCAGGCCCATCTCGTGGGCCACCTCGAGCCCCCGGAGCACGTTTCGGCACCGCCCGTCCGAGGACACCCCCAGGGCGATGTCCTGGGGAGCCGCCAGGTAGCGGAGCTGGTGGGCGAAGACCTCGTCGAACCCGGCCCGGTTGGCCACTCCGGTCACGGTGGCCACATCGTTGGTGAGCGAGATGGCCGGGAGGGCCCGCTTCCCCACGATGACGGGGTGGACGAACTCAACGGAGATGTGCTGGGCGTCGGTCGTGGGCCCACCGTTCCCGAAGACGATGAGCTTGCCGCCCCGGTGGAACCGGAGGGCCATGTCGTGACAGGCCCTGGCTACGAGGTGAGCATCTTGGGCCAGCCCCCTCCCCGCGCCCACCCGACGGTCGAAGGCGGCCACTGCCGCCGCCCTGATCCCCTCCGAGAGCCGCTGGCTCATCCGTCCGCTCCCTCAGCCAGGCTGGGCAGCCAGCAATATACCCTCGTGCGGGCACGGCGCGCAACTTCTGTCCGGCCGGTGTCCGGACAGGACCGCGGTCTCCTCATCTCCCGGGGAGCTTCCCCGGGGAGGCCGCAGAGACCTTCGGTCAAGCTCTGGAGGGCAAGAGGGGGCCAGCGGCGGCCGAGGCATCTTCTGTCCCCGAGGGGGAAATGATTGATACGCTACGTACGGACCACGGCAGGCGGCCGCGGTCCCGGAGGTGCGCGTGGCACGGCAAGGGACGATTGCGGGGGAGCAGGTCGACGTCCAGGTCCACCCGGTGGTGGTGGTCTCCCGGACGTTCCCGGCCCGCCCGGCGTCCATCCCCGACATCCGCCGGTTCGTCCAGGACATGGTCGGTGAGAGCCCATTGAGCGAGGAAGGGGCTCGGAGCCTCGTGGAGGCCGTCTCCCACGCGCTGCTCGAGGCGGCGGGCCCCGGCGGCACCCTCCAGATCTCCTTCCGCGTCTTCCCCGACAGCGTCGAGGTGGACGTGCTGCGCAGCACCGTGCGAGGCTTCGCCGAGTCCCTGCCCATCCGGTGGCCCGAGGAGACCTCGTTCGCCACGTGGATGGGCGAGCTCCTCAGGCGGGAGGGCCTCACCCAGGAGGCGGCGGCCCGCCAGCTCGGGGTGTCCGTCCGGACCATCGGGCGGTGGGTCCGGGGGGACACCAAGCCCCGGATGCGAGAGCTCCGTCGGATCCTCGAGGTCTTCGGCCAGGTCCCCCCGACGTGAGGGCCGCTCGAGGCGGAGGCCCGGAGACCGGGGCCGGGCCCGACGGGGCGGAGCTCCTGGCCGCGGGCAAGGCCTTCGTCGACCTCTCCTCCTGGCGCAAGGTCGGGGTCTCGGGGACGGAGGCCCTGAGCTGGCTCCAGGACCTCGTCACCGCCGACCTCCGGGACCTCGCCCCCGGGCGGGCCCGCCAGGCCCTCCTCCTCTCCCCCACGGGCCGGGTCCGGGCGGCCTTCACCGTGGCCGTGCCCGGCGGGAGCGTCCTGCTCCTCCAGGACCCCGCCCAGCCGTCCGTGGGGGACCTCCTGGCCCCGTACGTGCTCTCCTCCGACGTGCGCCTGGACGACCGCACCGAGGAGCTGGCCCTGTTCGCCTTCCCCGGCCTGGAGGCCGAGCCGTCGGCCCCCGGCACGGCGGCCTCCTCCCCCTCCTGCCTGGGGGCCGGGGTGGACCTCCTGGCCCTGGCCGAGGACCACGACTCCCTCCTCGCCTCGCTCTCCCGGGCCTACCGGCTGGCCGGGCCCGAGGACCTCGAGGTGTGGCGGGTCCGGGCCGGCCTCCCCCGCCTGGGGGTGGACGTGACCGAGGAGGACCTCCCGTGGGAGGGCGGCCTGGAGGGGGCCGTGGCCCTGGACAAGGGCTGCTACCTCGGACAGGAGGCGGTGGCCCGGGTCCGAAACCTGGGCCACCCCCGACGGCTCCTCCTGGCCCTGGAGGCCGACGCCCCGGTGGCCGCGGGCGAGCCGGTGGTGGCCGAGGCGGACGAGGTGGGGAGGGTCACGAGCGCGGCCCCCGCCCCCGGCGGGACCGGCACCCTCCTCCTCGCCCGCGTGCGGTGGGAGGCCCGCGACCTCCCCCTCCGGACCCGGGGCGGGACGGAGCTCCGGCCCCGGCCGGCCGCTGCTCCCCGCGGGGCGGCCGGCCGATGAACGAGGGGTGAGGAGTTTTCCGCGACACGGCCGCTCCCCCGCGCGCGGGGCGGAGGCGGCGGGAGAGGAGGGAGGGAGCCGAGGGGTGCTCGGACCGGCCCGCCGGTGGCTCCGGCCCGAGGCCGAGGCCAGGGCGTACGGGGTGTTGGAGGCGGCGGCCGTGGAGGCTCCGAGCGGGGAAGCGACGGCCCAGGAGGCGGACGCCGCGGTGCCGGGCCCCCCGCGACGCCCGGGCCCCCTCGGCCTCTCGCTCGTCCTCGTGCTCGGCCTGGCCCTGTCCCTGCCTCCGGTGGACTACATGCTCTACCGGGGCCGGGTCCACCCGGGCGTGGCGGTGGCCGGCACCGAGCTCGGTGGGATGAGCCCCGGGGCCGCCGAGGCGGCCCTCCGGCGAGCCCTGGATGCCCGGCGGAAGCACCTGGTCCGGTTCGCCCTGGGGGGCCGGACGTTCGAGGCCACGCTGTCCCAACTGGGGTGGCGGCCGGACCTCCGGGCCACGCTCCGCTCGGCCCTCGCCGTGGGCCGCGGCGGCCGGCTCCTCGGGGACGTGGCCGACCGGGCCCGGGGGTGGGTGGGCGAGGTCCGGGTGCCGGTGGCCGCGGCCTGGGACCTGGCGGCCCTGACCCGGGCCGTGAGCCGATGGGACCGGGCCGCGGGACGCCCGCCCACGGAGGGGACGGTCAGCGTGCGTGACGGGACCGTGGTGGCCCGAGCTCCCCACCCCGGGAGGCGGGTGGACCCCGCCGGCGTGCTCCTGTCCGCGGCCCGGGCCGCCGAGGCGCCCTCCCCGGAGCCGGTCCCCCTCCCCCTGGCCCCCGTGCCGCCTCGGACCACGCCGGAGGACGTGGACCGGGCGGCCCGGGAGGCTCGGGCCCTCCTGGCCGGGGCCGTCACCGTCCGCCTGGGGCCCCTCGTCCTGCGCTTCACGAGAGACCAGCTGGCCGAACTGGTGGGGACCGAGCTCGTCCCACGAGCTGGCGAGGCCTCCGTCGCCCTGGGCTTCTCGCCCTCCGGCGTGGACCGCCTCCTCGCCCCCTACCGGGGCCTGGTAGAACGCCCCGCCGTGGACGCCCGGTTCGTGACCCAGGGCTCCCGGGTCCGGATCGTGCCCTCGGTCCCCGGCCGACGGCTCGACCCCGAGCTGGCGGCCCGGGACCTGCTCCGGGTGGCCCGCCGCCTGGACCGGGCGGGCAGGGTCCGCCTGGCCCCGGTGCCGCCTGCGTTCTCCACGGAGGACGCCCGGGCCCTGGGGATCGTGGAGGAGGTCTCGAGCTTCACCACCTACCACGCCCCGGGCGAGCCCCGGGTCACGAACATCCACCTGGCGGCGGACCTGCTGGACGGGGCCATCGTCCTGCCCGGGGAGACCTTCTCCCTCAACGAGCGCCTGGGGCAGCGCACCCTGGAGCGGGGGTTCGTCTTCGCCCCGGCCATCATCAACGGCCGGTTCAGCCTGGCCGTGGGCGGTGGTGTCTCGCAGCTGGCCACCACCCTCTTCAACGCTGCCTTCTTCGGCGGCTACCCGTTCCTCGAGTACCGCGCCCACAGCTACTACATCAGCCGGTACCCCTTGGGGCGGGAGGCCACGCTGTCCTGGGGCGGCCCGGACCTCGTGTTCCGCAACGACACCTCCACCGCCATCCTCATCCGCACGGAGTACACCGACGACTCCATCACCGTGCGGATCTTCGGGGACCGCCACGGCCGGACCGTGCGGGCCACCGACCCGGTCATCGTGGGACGCGGGGCCTACGGCTACACGGTCCGGGTGGCCCGCATCGTGGAACGGGGCGGGGAGGTGGTCCGCCGCGAGACGTTCATCACCTTCTACCGCTACGGGACCCACTGACCCCGCCGCCCCGCGTCAAGGGGCCGCCCGGGCCGGCCGAAAGATCCTCCCAAAGGGACGGGACAGCCGGTATGCTGCGTGCGATGCCCGGGAGGAGCCCGACGACCTCGAAGCCGCGGCCCTGGTCGCTGGAGGGCCTGCTGGCCCACGGCCTCATCTCCCAGCAGGAGTACGAGGTGGCCCGGTCCCGGGTGGTCCACCCCGCCAGGCCCAAGGTCTGTCCGTCGTGCGGGTCCGCCAACCGGCCCTCCAAGCGTCGCTGCTCCGTCTGCGGGGCCGAGCTCACCGCCCCTCCCGCCTCGGAACGGACGGGATCGGCCCCGGCCGAGGCGGGCGAGGGGGCCGAACCCGAGGGTGAGCCGTCCGAGGAGGCGGGTGACCCCGGGGAGCCCGTCGACGTGGAGATGCTCCTGCACCACCCGGGGCCCAAGCATCCGGGGCCGGTGGGCGCGGGCGGCCAGATGGTCGGGGTGGGGGGCATGCACCTCCTCACCCGCCTCTACCCGGCCGTGTTCGACATCCGGATCGCCCTGGCCGGGACCCGGGTGGTCCTCGAGTGGGAGGCCCCGGAGTACGACCCCCGGCAGGTGAAGCTCCTCGGCTACGAGGTCACCCGGGAGGAGCAGCTGCCCCACATGGCGGGCTCCACGCGCCGGTGGGTGGGCTACACCAGGCCCGAGGAGCGCACGTTCTCGGTCGTCCACCGGTCCGGCGCCCACTCCTACGACGTCACCCCGGTGTACCGGAACCTCCGGACCGGGGAGATCGTCTGGGGCGGGTAGCGCCGCCCCGGGGGCGCGCCCTCCCAGCCTGACGCCCGGGGCCGACCCGACGCCTCAGGCCGAGGCACCCAGGTCGACCGCTCTCCTGGCCACGGCGGCGGGGAGGTAGCGTCGGGCCGCCTCCACCAGCTCGTCCAGCGGAGGCCACCACGGGCCCTGGCCCAGGCCCCGGAGGGCCCGCAGGACCCTGGCCGCCTCCTCCCGCTCCTCCCCGGCCACCACCAGGACCACGCGGCTGGGCCGCTCGTCCCGGAGCAGGCCCAGGTGCAGGTCGTGGGGGTGGGGCAGGGACGGGGGGGCGGGCCCGGGGTCCGGGGCCACCACCAGGTAGTAGTCGGGGAGCTGGAGGCGGCCCGCCCGCCAGGCCGCCACCGCCTCCCCGGCCCGGAGCTCGAACGGGGAGGGGTCGTGGC
Organism: Actinomycetota bacterium; assembly: GCA_035573915.1. GTDB lineage: Bacteria > Actinomycetota > UBA4738 > UBA4738 > UBA4738 > DATLZQ01. Next base: position 46,197 of record DATLZQ010000019.1, read on the forward strand.
CCCGCTCCCACAAGGCCCGCCACTCCCGGGCCACCGCCTCCAGGGGGTCGGCGGCCAGGAGGACGTACGGGGCGGCTCGCCCCTCGGCCTGGGCCGAGGCCTCCAGGGCCGCCTCCAGGCCCTGGCCCGAGGGCCGGACCACGGAGACGTTGGGGGACCGGGCCAGTTCCGCGAGGAGCCCCTCCCGGACCTCCCCCACCAGCGCCACGACGGTCGAGGCCCCGCGCCGCATCGAAGGGGTCAGGCGGACGACATGGGGCTTTCAGCGTGCCGCCCCGGGGCCCGGGTGGGCCGGCCCCCGTGGCGGAGGGGAGGTGGTGACGGCTGGAGGCGGGGAGCGGAATCGAACCGCTGTGAGAGGTTTTGCAGACCTCTGCCTGACCACTCGGCCACCCCGCCGGCTCGGCTCCAGAGGGCTCAGATACCAGTGTACGCGAGCCCGCCGTCGGGGGTCCGGCCCTCCCTCGTCCGGCCGCCTTCCTCGGGCCGCGAGGGGACGCCAGCCCGGGCCAGCCCGCGGGCCCAGCTCAGACGGCCGGGCCCTCGGCCAGGGTCACCGAGGTCGTGTGGACGCCCGTGGCGTCGACCCAGGTCACGGTCACGCGCTTCCCGGGCTCCCGGGTGTAGATGGCGGGCCGAAGCGACCCTACCGAGGTGACCGCCTCGCCTGCGACCCTGGTGATGACCGAGCCGTCCCGCAGCCCGGCCCGGTCCGCGGGGCTCCCCGGCACCACGCCCACCACGAGGGCTCCCGCGTCCACGCCCACCCGGGAGGCGGTGGACGGGTCCAAGTCCCGGACGGCCACGCCCAGGAACGCAGCGGGCCCCACCACCACCCGGTGGCTCTCCCGCCCTGCCCGGATGTCCTCCACGATTTCCAGGGCCCGCTCCACGGGGATGGCGAAGCTCGAGCGGACCCGGTCGAAGGCGGTCCGCTCGCTGGCGGTGATCATCCCCACCACCTCTCCGACCGCGTTCACCAGGGCCCCGCCCGACTCCCCGGGCCGGACCGGGGCGTCGGTCTCGATCAAGTCCTGGAGCCGCTCCCCGGGGCCCACCAGCACGTCCCGGCCCAGGGCCGTCACCTCCCCGGTGGTGAGGACCGCCCTGTCGCCCCGGAGGGACGGGTGGCCGAGGGCCACCACCTCGTCCCCCACCCGCAGGCCCGAGGAGGTGGCCACCCGCACGGTGGGGAGCGAGCTCGCCCCCCGGACCTGGAGGAGGGCCACGTCGTCCAGGGGGGCCGCGCCGAGCACTGTGGCCTCGAGGGCCCCGGGCCGCCCCTCCACGGTCACCCAGATACGGGTGGCGCCGGCCACCACGTGGTTGTTGGTGAGAACCTGCCCGTTCGGGGTGAGGAGCATCCCGCTCCCCGCGGCCCGACCCCCGGGCTCCCCCCCAGCCCCAGGAGCTCGGTGGTGATGTGCACCACGGCCGGGGCCACCGAGACCTCGATAGCTCGGAGGTCGGGCTGGGCCTCGGGCTCGACGGTGGCGGCCCCGCCGCCGAGGCCCGACCAGGGACCCGGCACGGGCGCCGCGGCGGGCGACCGCCCAGAGCGCTCCAGGCCCCAGCCGACGCCCACCCCGCCCGCGACGAGCAGGGCGCCCAGGAGCGCGGCGGCCAGGGCCGTGCGGACCCGGGCCTCGGCTCGGTCCGGCCTCTCCGGTCCGGGAGGCCCGGCCGCCGGCCTCTCCCCCACCGGTTCGGCCCAGCCCCCCGGTCCCGCGGCGACGACCACCTCCTCTCGGCCCCGAGCAGCCGGGGCCGGCTCCACCATCATGCACCCAGACCGTGGATTTCCCGGGCTGTGAGCGCCCTCAACCGGGCCCGAGACGTCCCTGAGGCCGGGCGTGGTCGCCCCGAGGCCACCGCCCCCAGGCCGAGCTCCTGACGGCGGGCCCGGAGTCAGCGGGACCGGAGGAAGGAGGGAGCCTGGAACCGGGTGTGGGTCGGGAGAGGAAGGTAGCACCCATGACCCGGGACATCCGTCCAGGATGCCCCGACACATGACCCTGGAGCGGACGACGGGATTCGAACCCGCGACCCCCACCTTGGCAAGGTGGTGCTCTACCAACTGAGCCACGTCCGCGCGAGCGCCATTGTACCAAGGGCACTCTCCGGGAGGGTGGCCTCGCCCTGGCCGCCTACCGCCCCGTGGACCCGAACCCCGCCTCGCCTCGGGCCGAGGGGGGGAGCTCCTCCGCCCACCGGGGAGCCACCCGGGCCAGGGGCACCACGACCAGCTGGGCGATCCGGTCCCCCCGGTGGACCCGGACGGGACGTTCGCGGTCCAGGTTGACCACGGCGCAGGTGAGCTCCCCCCGGTAGCCCGAGTCGATGAGGCCCGGGGCGTTGGCCAACGTCAGGCCCTCCCTCGAGGCCAGCCCCGACCGGGGGAGGACCAGGCCCGCGTGCCCCTCGGGGATGGCCACGGCCACCCCCGTGGGGACCATGGCCCGCTCCCCCGGCCTCACCTCCAGCTCCACCGCCGAGGCCAGGTCGAGCCCGGCGTCCCCGGGGTGGGCGGGGGCGGGCAGTCGGGCCTCCGGACGCAGGCGCTGGAAGAGGAGGGGGACCTCGCTCAGCTGCACCCGCTCGTCGAGCCGCACCCCGTGCAGACGTAGCAGGAGCCGGAGGGCTGCATCCGGGCCCCGCACGAGTAACAGAGGGGGGCGTCCAGGATCCGGGCGCTGGGGGCCTCGGCCGGCCCCGTCCCTGGGGGGACCAGCGACGGCCGCGGCTCCCCGCCCGCCGCTCGGCCCTCGGGGGCCCCGGCCGCCAGGGCCTCCCCCATCTGGGCCCGGCGCTCCTCCATGGTGTGGATCCCCAGGGCCGCCCGCTTCTCCGCAGGCAGGTACTCGAGGGCCAGGCGCCGGAAGATGTAGTCCACCAGGGAGGAGGCGAACCGGATGTCGGGGTCGTTGGTCACCCCGGACGGCTCGAACCGCATGTTGATGAACTTCTGGACGAAGGCCTCCAGGGGCACCCCGTACTGCAGGCCGATGGAGACGGCGATGGCGAAGGCGTCCATGACCCCGGCCAGGGTGGACCCCTGCTTGGCGACCTTGAGGAACACCTCGCCGATCCCGTCCCCCGGGTACTCCCCGGCGATGATGTAGCCCTCGGCGTCGCCCACGCTGAAGGAGAACGTCTTGGCCGGCCGCTGGGCGGGGAGGCGGCGCCGGATGGGCTGGCCGGGGAGCTCCACCGCGGGCTCCGCCTGCCTGGCGGCGGCCTTCTTCCGGTCGGCGGACAAGGGTTGGGCCACCTTGCAGTTGTCCCGGTAGATGGCCAGGGCCTTCAGGCCCAGCCGCCAGGCCTCCACGAACAGTTGCTCCACCTCCTCCACCGTCACGTGCTCGGGCATGTTCACGGTCTTGGAGATGGCCCCGGAGATGAAGGGCTGGACGGCGGCCATCATCTTCACGTGGCCCATGTAGTGGATGGCCCGCTCACCCATGGCACAGTCGAACACCGGGTAGTGCTCCTCCTTCATGAAGGGAGCCCCCACCACCGTGTTGTGCTCGAGGATGTAGGCCACAATGGCCTGCACCTGCTCCTCGGAGTACCCCAGGCGCCGGAGGGCCCGGGGCACGGTCTGGTTCACGATCTGCATGGTGCCCCCGCCCACGAGCTTCTTGGTCTTGACCAGGGCCAGGTCCGGCTCGATGCCGGTGGTGTCGCAGTCCATCATGAGCCCGATGGTGCCGGTGGGGGCGATCACCGTGGCCTGGGCGTTGCGGTAGCCGAACTCCTCGCCCAGGGCGATGGCCTCGTCCCAGGACTGCTTGGCCGAGGACAGGAGGGCCTCCGGAACGAGGTCGGGGTCAATCCCGTCCACCGCGGCCCGGTGCTTGCGCATCACCCGGAGCATGGCGTCCCGGTTGGGGGCGAACCCCGCGAAGGGCCCCATCTTCTCGGCGATCCTGGCGCTGGTCCGGTAGGCGTGCCCGGTCATGAGGGCCGTGATGGCCGCGGCCCAGGCCCGCCCGGCCTCGGAGTCGTAGGGCAGTCCCCTGGCCATGAGCAGGGCGCCGAGGTTCGCGTAGCCCAGCCCGAGCTGCCGGAAGGCCTTGGCGTTCCGCTCGATCTTCTCCGTGGGGTAGCTCGAGTTCCCCACGATGATCTCCTGCGCCGTGAACACCACCTCCACGGCCTGGCGGAAGGCGGCCACGTCGAAGTTCCCCTCCTCATCGAGGAACTTCATGAGGTTCAGGCTGGCCAGGTTGCAGGCCGAGTTGTCGAGGTGCATGTACTCGCTGCAGGGGTTGCTGGCGTTGATCCGCCCCGAGGCCGGGCAGGTGTGCCAGTCGTTGATGGTGGTGTCGTACTGCATGCCCGGGTCGGCGCACTCCCAGGCGGCCTGGGCGATCTCCCGCATGAGGTCCCGGGCCCGCACCACCTCGATGGTCTCCCCGGTGGTCACCGCCTTGAGCTTCCAGTCCCGGTCCTCCAGGTAGGCGTGCATGAACTCGTCGGTGACCCGGACCGAGTTGTTGGCGTTCTGGTACTGGAGCGAGTAGCTGTCCTTGCCGTCCAGGTCCATGTCGAACCCGGCGTCCCGGAGGACCCGGGCCTTGCGCTCCTCGATGGCCTTGCACCAGATGAAGTCCCGGATGTCGGGGTGGTCGACGTTGAGGATGACCATCTTGGCCGCCCGGCGGGTCTTGCCCCCGGACTTGATGGTCCCCGCGGAGGCATCGGCCCCCCGCATGAACGACACGGGCCCGCTGGCCTGCCCCCCGCTGGACAGCCGCTCCTTGGAGGACCGGAGGGTGGAGAGGTTCACCCCGGAGCCGGACCCGCCCTTGAAGATGATCCCCTCCTCCACGTACCAGTTGAGGATGGAGGCCATGGTGTCCTCCACGGCCAGGATGAAGCAGGCCGAGCACTGGGGCCGCTGCTCCACCCCCACGTTGAACCACACGGGGGAGTTGAAGGCGGCCTTCTGGTGGACCAGGAGGTGGGTGAGCTCGTCGGCGAAGACCCGGGCGTCCTCCTCGGAGGCGAAGTAGCCGTCCTTGCGTCCCCACTCCGTGATGGTGTCCACCACCCGGCCGATCATCTGCCGGACCGAGTGCTCCCGCTGGGGCGTGCCCAGGGGGCCCCGGAAGTACTTCTGGGCCACGATGTTGGTGGCGTTCTGGGACCAGGACTTGGGGAACTCCACCCCTCGCTGCTCGAAGGCGTTGCCCCCCTCCCGGTAGTTGGGGATGACCGCGTCGCGGACCTCCCATTCCACCTCGTCGAAGGGGTGCACCCCCGGGCGGGTGAAGAACCGCCGGAAGGTGAGCCCGCCGACCCTGGCTCCCACGTCCTTCTCTCGAGTCGCCACGTCCGCCTCCTCGTTCCTCACGGGGGGAAGGATCCCTCGGGACCTCGCCGTGGATCCCCTGGGGAAGGCCTGTGGAAAATCACATCGGTGTGATTCGGTCCGAATTTTGCCTCCCGCCCCCGGCCATGTCAAGGGGGCTCCAGTTCATTCTCCCACATCTTGTGGAAGGCTCCCCCGCCGCGCCGCCAAGACCTACTACATATTGTGGGCACCCGCTCCGGACTACCGGCGAGCCCCTGTCGTCCTCGTCCGCCGGCCGCCCGGCTCCCGCTTTTGGAGCAGCAGCCCGAGCTCACGTTCGAAGTCCGTGAGCTCCTGGAAGTCCTTGTAGACGCTGGCGAAGCGCATGTAGGCCACCTCGTCGAGGCGCCGGAGAAGGGAGAGCACCTCGAGGCCGATCTCATGGCTCGTCACCACGGGGCCCCGCCGGCGCACCCGCTCCTCGACCCGGTCCGCCAGCTCCGCCACCTGCTCCTCGGTGACGGGGCGGTTCTTGATGGCCTTGCGGACCCCCGCCACCACCTTGGCCCGGTCGAAGGGCTCCTTCGCCCCGGACCGCTTGATGACCACCACCCCGGCCCGCTCCGTCCGCTCGAACGTCGTGAACCGTCGCCCGCACGACCGGCAGGCCCGCCGTCGCCGCACGGCCGCGCCGTGCTCGGTCTCCCGGGAGTCCACCACCTTGGTCTCCGCTCCCCCGCACCACGGGCACCGCACCACGCACCCCCCACCACAACATGTCGTAGCCCCAGCGAGAGTAGGCCCGGACATGGTGGCGGTCAACGCGGCCCGGCGGGGATCCCGGACCTGGACCATAATCGAGGCGTGCTACCCAGCCAGCTCGACCTCATCCTCCGCCTGCTCCTGGCGGGGTCCCTGGCCGGGCTCCTGGGCGGGGAGCGGGAGCTCACCGAGCAGCCCGCGGGCTTCCGCACCCACATCCTGGTGAGCCTGGGGGCCTGCCTGTTCGCGATCATTTCCGCCTACGGGTTCGAGGCCCTGGTGGCCGAGGCCCCCGAGGGTACGCCCATCCGCGCCGACGTCACGAGGATCGCCTCCCAGATCGTGGTGGGGATCGGCTTCCTGGGGGGCGGGGCCATCCTCAAGTACGGCGCCAGCATCCGAGGGCTCACCACCGCGGCCAGCCTCTGGGTGACGGCCGCGGTGGGCACGGCCGTGGGGCTGGGCAACCTCCTCCTCGGCACGGTCACCACTGCCATCACCCTCCTCGCTCTGGTGGGCCTCCGCCCGCTCCGCCGCGTCCTGCGACGCCACGCCGTCGCCCGGGAGGAGTTCCTGGTGGACGCCGACGCCGAGGTGGACCTGAGGGAGCTCGTCCAGCGGGTGACCGAGGTCGGGGGGAGCATCCGCGAGCTCCGGATCGCCGAAGCGGGCAGCGAGCGTTCCATCCGGGTCTCGGTGGAGCCCTCCCCCTCGATGCGGCCCGCCGAGGTCGCCGCGGAGCTGGCCCGCCTCCGGCACGTCCGCAACGTGGACTGGGCCCGCTGACCACGGCTAGCACCCACGGGGCAGCCGGAGCTCCTCCCCCGGCCGGATGAGGCCGCCCTCCACCCCGTTGGCCGCGATCAGGCGGTCCACGAGGGGGCGGGGGTCGCCCTCCGGGCCGCAGAGGGCCCTGGCGAGCTCCCACAGCGTGTCCCCGGGCCTCACCACGTAGGTCCGGACGTCGGACGCCGTGCCGGCCGTCCGGCCCCCCGGTCCGAGGCTTCGCGCGGCCCGCTCCGCCCCTCCGGCCTGGCCCCCCGCGGACGCAGCCCACAGCAGGACCGCCCCCAGCACGGGTAGCATGAATCGAACGTTTGTCCCCTTCATGGGCCCATCATCGGCGAACGCTCGTTCGACGTCAATGACATTTCGAACAGATGTTTGTGGCATGTCCGCCTCCGTGGTACCGTCGGCCCCGAAGGAGGTGCCCATGCAGAACCTCACGCCACGCCAGCGCCGGATCCTGGAGTTCATCCGGCGGACCGTCGACGAGCGGGGCTACCCTCCCACGGTCCGGGAGATCGGCCGGGCGGTGGGGCTCACCTCTAGCTCCAGCGTCCACGCCCAGCTCGCGAACCTGGAGCGGCTGGGGCTCCTGCGCCGGGACCCCGCCAAGCCCAGGGCCCTCGAGCTCCGCCACCCCGCGACCGCCACCAGGCCCCGGGGGGTGAGCGTCCCGCTCGTGGGCCGGGTGACGGCGGGGCCCCCGGCCCTGGCCGAGCAGTCCGTCGAGGACTACCTGGTGCTCCCCTCCGGCTACGCCGACGCCGAGGGCCACTTCGCCCTCCGGGTCCGGGGGGACTCCATGGTCGGGGCGGGCATCCTCGACGGAGACGTGGTGGTGGTCCGCCGACAGGAGGCCGCCGAGGACGGGGCCATCGTGGCGGCCCTCCTCCCCGGGCCCGGCGAGGAGGAAGCCACGGTCAAGCGGATCCGCCGCCACGACGGGCGGATCCTGCTCGTGCCGGAGAACCCCTCCATGGAGCCCATCGAGCTCCCCCCCGAGGGGCGCATCCTGGGCCGGGTGGTGGCCGTGCTCCGCAGGCTGTAGGCGGAGGACGGCCCGCCGGGCGGGAGACGGGCCGGGCCCCCCGGGCGGGGCGGGGACCGGTTGAGGCTAGGCGCGGGCCCGGGTGGCGGCGGGTTCCGCCAGGAAGGGCTGGACCCGGGGGAGCTCGGGCTCGGGGACCCGGGCCCGGACCAGGAGCCCCTCCGGCCTCTCCTCCACCGCCTCCACCTCGCCCGTGCGGTACAGCCGGGGCAGCACCTCGGGGCGGTCGTGGGGGACGAGCAGCGTGACCCGGACCGGGGGGCGAGGCAGGGTCTCGGCCACCCGCCGGACCAGCTCGGGAAGGCCCTCCCCGGTGAGGGCGGACACGGGCACGCCCGACCGGAAGCGCCGGCGGACCCGGGCCCGCGAGGCCTCGTCCAGGAGGTCCCACTTGTTGAGGGCCAGGAGCTCCGGCACGTGGGCGGCCCCGATCTCCCCCAGGACCTCCCGGACCGCCTCTACCTGGGCCTCCAGGTGGGGGGCGGCCGCGTCGGCCACGTGCAGGACCAGGTCGGCCCTGGCCACCTCCTCCAGGGTGGACTTGAAGGCCTCCACCAGCTCGTGGGGGAGCTTTCGGACGAAGCCCACGGTGTCCGAGAGGGTGGCCCGGCGTCCCCCGGGCAGGTGCAGCCGGCGGGTGGTGGGGTCGAGCGTGGCGAAGGGCTGGTCGGCCACCAGGACCCCGGCCCCGGTGAGGGCGTTCATGAGGGTGGACTTCCCGGCGTTCGTGTAGCCCGCCAGGGCCACCTGGGGGATCCCGGAGCGCTCCCGGGTGGCCCGCTTCACGTGCCGGCTCCTGGCCAGGTCGGCGATCTCCCGCCGGAGCCTGGCGATCCGCCGCTTGATCACCTGGCGGTCCACCTCGAGCTTGGTCTCCCCCGGGCCCCGGGTGCCGATCCCGCCCCCCAGCCGGGACATGGCCTCGCCCCACCCTCGCAGCCTGGGGACGAGGTAGTTGAGCTGGGCCAGCTCCACCTGGAGCTTGCCCTCCCCCGACCGGGCGTGGAGGGCGAAGATGTCGAGGATCAGCGCGGTGCGGTCGAGGACCTTCACCCCGAGGCGCTCCTCCACGTTGCGGAGCTGGCCGGGGGTCAGTTCGTCGTCGAAGAGGACGACGTCAGCCCCGGTGCTGTGCACGAGCTGGTGGATCTCCTCCACCTTCCCCCGGCCCACGAAGGTGGCGGGGTCGGGCCGAGACCGGGCCTGGACCACCCGCCCCACGGGCTCCGCCCCCGCAGCCCGGGCCAGCGCGGCCAGCTCGTCCAGGGAGCCGTCCTCCTCCCCTCGGGCCAGCCCCACCAACACGGCCCGCTCCAGGACCCGGGGGCGCCAGGTGGCGGAGAGGGGAGACTCCGACCCGATCGGTTCGGTCCGTCCCGTCACGCCTCCCACGATAGGACGGCCGGGCGCCTCAGGCACCGCGGGTGAGGCGGAAAGTTCGGGAGGGCGTGGCCCCCGGCCCGCAAGAAAGCAGAGACACCTCACCCGATGCCCGGAAGCGCCCCGTTCCCGGACACGGCTGGTGAGGCGTCTCTGCCTCGGTTGGTTCCCCTCCCGAGGAGGCCTGAAACCTCCCCCGAGCGGACGACCTCACGCCAGGAGGCCCCGGATGCGGGCCATGGCCTCCTCGAGCCGGGCGTCGGGCACGGTGAGCGAGATCCGGACGAACCCCTCGCCCCGGGCCCCGTAGCCGGTCCCCGGCGCCACCACCACCCCGGCCTCCTCTAGCAGCTCCTCGGCGAAGGCCACCGACGAGCGCCCCGGCGGGGTGGGGACCCACACGTACGTAGACCCCAGGGGCGGCTCCAGGGCCACCCCAACCTCCCGGAAGGCCTCCACTACCAGGTCCCGCCGCTTCTGGTAGACGGCCCGCATCGCCTCCACGTGGTCCTGGGGCCCGGTCAGGGCGGCCACCCCCGCCCGCTGCACGGCGTTGAAGATCCCCGAGTCCACGTTGGTCTTGATGGTCCCCAGGTACCGGATGGCCTCGGCGTTGCCCGCGGCCCAGCCGATCCGCCAGCCGGTCATGTTGTAGGTCTTGGACAGCGACCCGAACTCCACCGACACCTCCTTGGCCCCGGGGGCCTGAAGGACGCTCGGGGCCAGGAACCCGTCGAAGGTGACCTCCACGTAGGCGGCGTCGTGGCACAGGAGCAGGTCGTGCCGGCGGGCGAAGGCCACGGCCTCCTCGAAGAACCCCACCTCGGCCACGGTCGCCGTGGGGTTGCTCGGGTAGTTGAGCCACAGGAGCTTGGCGGTCGCCCCCGGCGAGAGAGCCCCCAGGTCCGGGAGGAACCCGCGCTCCGGCTCGAGGGGGACGGGGACCGCCCGCCCCCCGGCCAGGGCGGCCCCGATGGCGTAGACGGGGTACCCGGGGTCGGGGACCAGGACCTCCTCCCCCGGGTCCACGAAGGCCCAGGTCAGGTGGACCAACCCCTCCTTCGAGCCGATGAGCGGGAGGACCTCGGCGTCGGGGTCCAGGGACACCCCGAACCGCCTCTCGTAGTAGTCGGCCACGGCCCGCCGGAAGGCCGGGAGCCCGAAGTAGGAGGGGTACCGGTGGGTGGAGGGGTCCTCCACGGCCTCCTGGAGGGCCTCCACGATGTGGCGGGGCGTGGGGAGGTCGGGGTCCCCCACCCCCAGCGAGATGAGGTCCACGCCCGCCGCCCGCTTCTGCTCGATCTTCCGGTCGAGCTCGGCGAAGAGGTACGGGGGGAGGTCCAGGACCCGGCGGGAGGGCCTCACCGGGCTCCCTCCGCGCCGGCCTCCCCGAGCCACGCCGGGTCGAGCTCCCCCTCGTAGACCCGGATCGCGGGGCCCGTGAGCAGCACGTGGCCGTCCCCCTCCCGCCACTCCACCGTGAGCAGGCCCCCCGGGAAGCGGACCCGGGCCCGCCGGCCGGTGAGCCCCGCCAGCGAGGCCGCCACCAGGGCCGCGCAGGCCCCGGTCCCGCAGGCCAGGGTCTCGCCGGAGCCCCGCTCCCACACCCGGGCCGCCACCGCCCCGTCCTCCACCTTCACGAACTCCACGTTGGTGCGGGCCGGGAACTCCGGCCAGCCCTCGACGAGGGGCCCCAGCCGGGCCACCTCCACGCCCTCCAGCTCCTCCTCGGGGGGCAGGAACAGGACCACGTGGGGGTTGCCCATGGAGAGGGCGGTGGCCCGGAACCGCCGCCCCGCCACCTCGAGCTCGGCCCCCACGAACCGTTCCCCGGGCTCACCCGCCATAGGGATGGCCGCCCGCTCGAAGGCTGGCGGGCCCATGTCCACCGTGACCTCCCGGGCCACCCCGTCCTCCACCTCCACCACGACGTGCTTGAGGCCCGCCCGGGTGGCCACCCGCAGCTCCCGGCTGGCGGTGAGCCCCCGGTCCACGACGTGCTTGGCCAGGCAGCGGATGCCGTTCCCGCACATCTCGGCCACCCCGCCGTCGGCGTTGTAGTAGTCCATGAAGAAGTCCGCTCCGTCGGCGGGGGCGATCCGGATGACGCCGTCGGCCCCCACCCCCGTCCGCCGGTGGCAGACGGCCGCCACGAGCTCGGGGCTCAGCCGCCGCCGGTCCTCGAGGTCCTCCACGAGGACGAAGTCGTTGCCCGTCCCGTGGTACTTGGCGAACCGCACTAGCGTCCCCCCCGCCCCGCCCCGGCCGGGACGGAGCGTCCGAGGTAGGCCAGGAGCTCGTCTACGATCCCCACGGCCCCCTCCTCCCCGGCCCGGAACCACCGGACCCGGGGGTCCCGACGGAACCAGGCCAGCTGGTGGCGCACCAGGGCCTTGGTCCGACGCACCGTCTCCACCAGGGCCTCCTCCTCGGTCATGACGCCCTCCAGGACGCCCAGGGCCTCAGCGTAGCCGATGATGCGGGAGGTCCGGACGAAGGGGGCCAGCCCCGCCGCCACCAGGCGCCGGGTCTCGTCCAGGATCCCGGGGTGCTGGCGGCGGGCCCGCTCCTCGATCCGCCGGTAGAGGACCGGCCGGGGGAGGTCCACTCCGGCCGCCACCACCGCCTCCGGAGGGTAGCGGTCCCAGGCCCGGGCGAAGCTCGAGAACGGCCTCCCGGTGAGGGCCATGACCTCGAGGGCCCGCACGGTCCGCCGGACGTTCCGGGGGTCGATGCGGCGGGCCGCCTCGGGGTCGGCCTCCTGCAGGCGGCGGTGGAGGGCCTCCGGGCCCAGGACCAGAGCTTCGGCCTCCAGGAGCCCCCGCAGGAGGGGGGAGGTCCCGGGGAACTCCAGCCCGTCCACGACGGCGCGGTAGTAGAGTCCGCTCCCGCCCACCAGGAGGGGCGTCCGGCCCCTGGCCCGGATGGACGAGACGGCCTCCCTGGCCAGGCGCTGGAACCGGGCCACGGAGAAGGCCTCCCCCGGCTCCGCCACGTCGAGGAGGTGGTGGGGGACCCGGGCCCGCTGCTCCGGGGTGGGCTTGGCCGTCCCCGCGTCCACCCCCCGATACACGGTGGTGGAGTCCACCGAGACGACCTCGGCGTCCAGGGCCTCGGCCAGCCTGACCGCGGCCTCGCTCTTCCCGGCCGCGGTGGGGCCCACAAGGGCGAGGAGCGGGGCCCCCATGCCCGTCAGCCGACCCGCTGCAGGCTCCCCGAGAGGGAGGCGGGCGCCGGGGCCCACCGCGGGAGCTCGGTCACGGCGAGGAGCTCCCCGTCCAGGTGGTGGGGGTGGGCGCCGGTCACCCGGACCCGGGCGAAGGTCCCCGGCTCCAGGGCCCCCTCGAAGTGGACCACCTTGTTCGTCCTGGTCCGGGCCTGCAGGCGCCCCTTGCGCCCCTCCCCCTCCACGAGGACCTCGACCTCCCGGCCCAGGAGCTCCCGGTTGCGCTGGAGGGAGATCCGCTCCTGGAGGGCCACCAGCCGGTCGAACCGCTCCTGCACCACCTCCTTGGGGACCTGGTCCGGGTAAGAGGCGGCGGGGGTGCCGGGCCGGGGGGAGAACTGGAACGTGAAGGCGGCGTCGAACCGGGCGGCCTCGGTGACCCAGAGCGTGTCCTCGAAGTCCGCCTCGGTCTCCCCGGGGAACCCCACGATGATGTCGGTGGTCACCGCCACGCCGGGGATGGCGGCCCGGATCCGCTCCAGCCAGCGGAGGTAGCGCTCCGAGCGATAGGACCGCCGCATCCGGCGCAGGATCCGGTCCGAGCCCGACTGGAGCGGGAAGTGGATGTGCTCGCAGACGGGCTCGCACTCGGCCATGGCCTCCAGGACGTCTTCCGTGAAGTCGTGGGGGTGGGGGCTCGTGAACCGGATCCGGCGGATCCCCTCCACCTCCGAGACCGCCCGAAGCAGGGCCGCGAACAGGGGCCGGCGGCTGGAGCCGGGGACCGTGAGGTCCCGCCCGTAGGTGTTGACGTTCTGCCCGAGGAGGGTGACCTCCACCACTCCCCGGGCGGCCAGCCCCTGGACCTCGGCCAGGACCTCCCCCAGGGGACGGGAACGCTGCGGGCCCCGCACCAGGGGCACGATGCAGAACGTGCACCGGTTGTCGCAGCCCACGGAGACCGCCACCCACGCGTGCCACGGAGACCCTCGGCGGGCGGGGAGGGCGCTGGGGAAGACCTCGGTGTACTCCCGGACGTCCATCTGCGGCCCCTCCCGCTCCGAGCGGCGCAGGAGCTCGAGCAACGAGGGGAGGGCGTGGGTCCCCACCACCACGTCCACCCACGGGGCCCGCCGCTGGATGAGCCCCCGGTCCTTCTGGGCCAGGCACCCAGCCACCACGATCCGCAGCCGGGGGTTGCGCTCCTTGACCGCCTTGAGGTGCCCCAGCGTCCCGTACAGCCGGTTGTCCGCGTTCTCCCGCACGGCGCAGGTGTTGAGGACGACCACGTCGGCGGCCCCGGGCTCCTCGGCCTCGCGGTACCCCTCGGACTCGAGCAGCCCGGCGATCCGCTCCGAGTCGTGCTCGTTCATCTGGCAGCCGAACGTGCGGATGAGGTAGCGGCCCACGGGAGGCACTGTAGCAGCCCCCGCCCAGGTCTCGGGGGCGGGCGGGCCCTCGGGCCGGCCCTCCCAGCCGGCCGCCCGGCCGCCTGCGTGACCGGCGTCCTCGGACGGCTCCTTTTTAGGGAACCCCCGTCCCCGGGGGGGCCGCGTGGGCCACCAAGGCCCCGGGGAGGACGGCCACCCTAGCCGACCGGCGCTCCCGGGGCGGCCGGGGCGGCCCTGGTCCCGAAGAACCCGCCGACCAGCGCCACCACGCCGGCCACCAGGGCCACCCAGGCCCCGGGGCCCACGTCGGAGACCCCGCCGCCCGCCCGGGTGGCCTGCACCACGAAGAGGATGGACCCGGCCACGGCAACGGCTCCGGCCAGCCGGGTCAGCCACCCGGACCGCGGGGCCAGCCCCACGATGGCCAGCAGGCCCAGGACGATCGCGGCGAAGCCCACGGTCTCAACGAAGCTTCCCGTGCTCGCCCCGAAGGCCCCCTCGTCCCAGAGGGACCGGACGTCCATGTTGACCCCGCTCCGGCCTCCGGTCCAGGAGAGGAAGGCGCTCAGGACGAGCCCCGCGGCGCCCGCCAGGCTGAGGAGCACCCTCGCCCCCAGGCTCGCCCAAAGGGCCGCCCGGCTGGAGGCGGGGACCGTGGGGTGGGCGTGGGCCTCCCCGTGGGTGTGCGGTTCCGGTGCGTGCGCAGCCATCGCCTGCCTCCTTCGCTCGACGTTGGCTTGGTTCCCAGAAGGGGCAGGGACGAAACCCGCCCGCCGGGGCACCGGCCGGCGCGCCCCGGCGGGTCCCGCTTCGGGCCGGCCCGGGTCAGCGGGCGTACTCGACGGCCCGGGTCTCCCGCACCACCGTGATCTTGATCTGGCCCGGGTACTGGAGCTCCTCCTCCACCTGCTTGGCGATGTCCCGGGCCAGGACCTGGACGGCCAGGTCGTCCACCTCCTTGGGCTTGACCATGACCCGGACCTCCCGGCCCGCCTGCATGGCGAAGGTCTTCTCCACCCCGGGGTAGGAGGTGCAGATCTCCTCGAGGCGTTCCAGCCGCCTCACGTACTGCTCGATGGACTCCCGGCGGGCCCCCGGCCGGCTGCCCGAGATGGCGTCGGCGGTCTGGGCCAGCACGGCCTCGATGGTCCGCTGCTCGACCTCCCCGTGGTGGGACTCGATGGCGTGGACGACCTCCGGCGGCTCCTTGAGCCGGCGGGCCAGCTCCGCCCCGATGAGGGCGTGGGACCCCTCGACCTCGTGGGTGACGGCCTTGCCGATGTCGTGCATGAGGGCGCACCGCTTGACGAGCTTGATGTCCAGGCCCCCGAGCTCGGCGGCCAGGGCCCCGGCGATGTGGGCCGACTCCACGAGGTGCTTGAGCACGTTCTGGCCGTAGGAGGTCCGGTACTGGAGCCGCCCCAGGACCTTGACCATCTCGGGGTGGACGTCGGTGATGCCCACCTCGGCCAGGGCCTCCTCCCCGGCCCGTCGGATCTGGTCGTCCACCTCCTTCACGGCCCGCTCGTACATCTCCTCGATCCGGGCGGGGTGGATCCGGCCGTCCATGACCAGCTTCTCCAGCGTGAGCCTGGCCACCTCCCGCCGCACGGGGTCGAAGCAGGAGAGGACCACCGCCTCCGGGGTGTCGTCGATGATGAGGTTCACCCCGGTCAGGGCCTCGAAGGCCCGGATGTTCCGGCCCTCCCGGCCGATGATCCGCCCCTTCATGTCGTCGGAGGGCAGGGGGAACACCGACACCGTGGACTCGGCCGTCTGCTCCGAGGCCACCCGCTGGATGGCGATGGTCACGATCTTCCGGGCCCGGCGCTCCCCCTCCTCCCGGGCCCGCTGCTCGATCTCCCGGACCGTGGCCATGGCCTCCCGCTTGGCCTCGTCCACGATCTGGGCCACCAGGGCCTCCTTGGCCTCGGCCACCGTCATGTGCGCCACCCGCTCGAGCTCCCGCCGCTGGGCCGTCACGAGCTCCTCGAGCTCGGCCCGCAGGCGGGCCACCTCCCGCTGGGCGGCCTGGATGGCCTGCTCCCGCCGGTTGAGGTCGCTGGCCTTGGTCTCCAGCTGCTCCTCCCTGCGGGCCAGCCGCTCCTCCCGCCGCTGGACCTCCGCCTGCCGGGCCCTGATGTCCTCCTCCGCCTGCCGCCGCATGGCCGAGATCTCCTCCTTGACCTCGACCAGAGCCTGGCGGACCCGGGTCTGGGCCTCGGCCTCGGCCTCCGCCACCAGCCGGACGGCCCGGTCCTCGGCGGCCCGCACCCGCCGCGAGACCACCGCCCGGCGGACCGCGTATCCGGCGCCGGCGCCCACCAGGAGCGCCGCCACCGCCACCAACGCCTCCGTCATCGTCTCCTCCTCAAACGAAACGCCGAGCGAGGAGGCCTGGGGGCCACCTGGCTCGGCGACGTTATGGAAACAGGGGCGGGGCGGCTACCTCGCCTGTCTACCCCCGTCCGTTCTCGCTTCTCCGCGTCCCGTTCGAATGCCCAGGAAAACGAGCGTCACGTGTCGTATCCGAACTCGGTTGGTCCCGTAGACCTCTCTCTAATTCACAAATCTACGGCGACCAGCCCCAGCTTGCAATAGGCCAGTTGGCCGGCCGGAGGCGGGCCCGTCCCGCCTCCCTCCTGACCCTGGCCGCCTCCGACCGCCTGGGCTCAGCCCTCGGGCGGGGGCTCCAGCTCCTCGGGCCCCTCCGCCCCCAGGGCCTCGCGACAGGCCCGGGCCGCGGCCGCCGGCGGGAATCCCCGCCGGACGAGCAGGCCGTACAGCTTTCGGAAGGCGTCCTGGGGCGGCAGGCCGGCCAGGCTCCGGGCCCTGCGTCGGGCCAGCTCCCGGGCCCGGGCGCCCTCCTCCCCGGCCTCCTCCAGGGCGGCCTCGGCCACCTCCCGGGCCACCCCCCGCTCCCGCAGGGCGGCCAGGATGGCCTGGTCCCCCACCAGCCGCCGCCCCCCCCGGTCCCGGGCCAGCTCCCGGGCGAAGCGCTCGTCGTCCACGAGCCCCAGGCCCCGGAGCTCCTCCAGGGCCCGGCTCACCTCCTCGGGCCCGTACCCCAGGGCCAGGAGCCGCCGGCGGAGCTCCTCGCCGGTCCGCCACCGGGCGGACAGCAGCTTGAGGGCCCGTTCCTTGGCCGAGGGCCGTCGGGCCACGGACCTCCCCTGGCCAGGAGGGCCGGGCCCTGGTCCGCCCCCCGCGGGAGCGCCCGGGTCGATGGCCCGGCCGGGGGCCGGCCGGCCCCTTCCCCGATCAGCCGGCCGACGCCCCGGCGGGCTCGCCCCCCACCTCCTCCACGGTCACCACCTGGCCGTCGCCCAGCGAGTCAAGGCCCACGGCCTCCCGGATCCTCCGCTCGATCTCCCGGGCCACGTCCTGGTGCTCGGCCAGGAACTGCTTGGCGTTCTCCCGGCCCTGGCCGAGCTGCTCCCCCTCGTAGGTGAACCAGGCCCCGCTCTTCTTGATGACCTCGGTGGCCACCCCGACGTCGAGGAGGCTGCCCTCCTTCGAGATGCCCTTGCCGTAGATGATGTCGAACTCGGCCTGGCGGAAGGGCGGGGCCAGCTTGTTCTTCACCACCTTGACCCGGACCCGGGAGCCGATGACCTCGTTGCCGTCCTTCAGGTTGTCCACCTTGCGGACGTCCAGGCGCACCGAGGAGTAGAACTTGAGGGCCCGACCCCCGGGGGTGGTCTCGGGGTTGCCGAACATCACCCCGATCTTCTCCCGGAGCTGGTTGATGAACAGGGCCGTGGTGTCGAACCGCGACAACGACCCGGCCAGCTTCCGCATGGCCTGGGACATGAGGCGGGCCTGGAGCCCCACGTAGGAGTCGCCCATCTCCCCCTCGATCTCCGCCCTGGGCACCAGGGCGGCCACGGAGTCCACGACCACGATGTCGATGGCCCCCGAGCGGACCATGAGGTCGGCGATCTCCAGGGCCTGCTCCCCGTTGTCGGGCTGGGAGACCAGGAGCTCGTCGATGTTCACCCCCACCGCCCGGGCGTAGGTGGGGTCCAGGGCGTGCTCGGCGTCGATGAACACGGCGATCCCGCCCTGCTTCTGGGCCTCGGCGATGATGTGCAGGCAGACCGTGGTCTTGCCCGACCCCTCCGGGCCGAAGACCTCCACGATCCGGCCCCTGGGGATGCCCCCGATCCCCAGGGCCAAGTCCAGGGCCAGCGAGCCCGTGGGGATCACCGAGACCCCCTGGGCGGCGGCGTGCTCCCCGAGCCGCATCACCGTGCCCTTCCCGAACTGCTTCTCGATCTGGGTGAGGGCCATGCCAAGCATCTTCTCCCGGTCCATGCCAGCGACCTCCTCGACCGCTCCCGCGCCGGCCGCCCGCCCGCCGCGGTCGGCCCCGACGGCGCCCCGACGCCCCGGAACCTTACCGGCCGGCTCCCACATAAATTACACCTCTGTAAGTCACCGGTCCCAAGGATAGCCGAACGCGTGTTCGTATTCAAGGGCCGGCGCCCGAACCGGCGCCCCTGGAAGCCGCGTCCTTACCCCTCCCCCAGCGGCACGGCGTGGAGCGGCTCGTAGCGGGCCCCGGCAGGCGAGAGGTGGCTCCGGTAGAGGACCAGGCGGTCCACGGCGAAGGGCTCGGAGTCCACCCTGAGCCCCAGGAGCTCGGGCGCCGCCGCCCGCAGGTCCACCGGGGGGTCGACCCTGGCCAGCGTGAGGTGAGGGGTGAAGGCCCGCTTCTCCACCCGGAAGTGAGCGGCCAGGAGCTCGTCCAGGGCCCGGACCAGCGGCCCGAACCGCCCCTCCGAGTCGGCCAGCCCGGCCCAGATGACCCGGGCCCGGCCGGGGCCGGGGAAGACCCCCACCTCCGTGAGGCGCGTCTCGAAGGGGGCGGCGCCGCCCGCGGCTTTCCGCAGGGCCTCCTTGACCTCCTCGAGCAGCCGGGGCCAGGTGCTCCCCAGGAACTTGAGGGTGACGTGCCAGCCCTCCGGCCTGGTCCACCGGGCCCCCGGGACTCGGCCCCGGAAGGGCTCCACGGTCCTGGCCAGCCCGCGCCTCACGGCCTCGGGGACGTCGACGGCCACGAACAGCCGCAGGGGCGCGGCCTCGGGGCGGGCGGCGCGGTCCCGGGCCACCCGTCAGGGCGCCGCCACCGGGGCCGGCGGGGCGGCCCCAGGGGCGGAGTCGGGGAGCCCGGCCAGGTGGCGGCGGAGGAGGTCCAGGGCCAGCTGCTCGGCCCACCGCCGGACCTGGGCCCGGTCCCCGGGGGCCACGAACGACCGAGAGCGGGCCTCCCCCTCGCCCACCACCGCGGCGCAGACCGTACCGGGGGCCCGGCCCCCGTGCGGCTCGGGCCCGGCCACGCCCGTGACCCCTACCCCCACGCCGGCCCCGAACAGCCGGCGGGCCCCCTCGGCCATCTCCCGGGCCGTCTGCTCGCTCACCGGCCCGAACCGGGCCAGGGTCTCCTCGCTCACCCCCAGCACGGCCCGTTTGGCCTCGGCCGTGTAGCACACGGCGGAGCCCCGGAAATAGGCGGAGGCGCCGGGGACGTTCGTGATGCGCACCCCAAGGCTCCCTCCGGTCAGGGACTCCCCGCAGGCCACGGTCCGCCGCCGGGCCAGGAGGAGGCGCCCCACCACCTCCTCGAGCTCCTCGTTGGACGTGGTGAAGACGTGGTCGCCCAGACGGGCCGCCACCTCCCGGGCCACCGGCTCGATCAGGGCCTCAGCCTCCTCCCGGCTCCCCGCCTTGGCCGTGAGGCGTACCTTGACCTCCCCGGAGGAGGCCAGGTAGGCCAGGGTGGGGTTGGTGGAGGACTCGAAGAGGTCGGCCAGGACCTCCCCCACCCGGGCCTCGGGGATCCCGGTCACCCGGATGACCCGGCTCACGATGGTCGACCCGGAGCGGGCGGCCAGCTCGGGGAGGATGGTCCCGGTCATCATCTCCTGCATCTCGGCGGGCACTCCCGGCACCGCGTAGACCCGCCGGCCGCCGGGGGCCTCGCAGACGAGCCCGGGGGCCGTCCCCCGCTGGGGGAGGATGTAGCGGGCGCCCTCCGGCACCAGACACTGGCGGAGGTTCGACTCGGGCATCTCCCGCCCCAGCCTCCGGTACTTCTCCCGCAGGAACGCCTCGATCTCGGGGTGGTAGACGAGCCGGACCCCCAGGGCCCGGGCCAGCCCCTCCCGGGTGATGTCGTCCTGGGTGGGCCCCAACCCGCCCGTGGCCACTACTACGTCGGCCCGGGACAGGGCCAGTTGGAAGGCCTCGGCGATGCGCTCCTCGTTGTCCCCCACGGCCTGGTGGTGGAGGACGTCCACCCCGACCTCGGCCAGCCGCTGGCTGATCCACTGGGCGTTGCTGTTGGCGATCTGCCCCAGGAGGATCTCGGTGCCGATCCCGATGACCTCGGCCCTCACCGGCGTCCCCCCCTCCCGGGCGCGCTCCGGGCCGTCGGCCCCGCCGCGCGGGACAGGTCCCCTCTGGCCCGGGCGGCGTACTGGAGCCCGGTCCAGAGGGTGAGCGCCACCGCCGGGGCCAGTGCCCCCAGCCGCAGCCCCCGGGCCCACTCCCCCAGGGGGAGGATGTAGAGGGTCACGGCCAAGAGCTGCGCAGTGGTCTTCACCTTGGCCGGGCCGGAGGCCGGCATGCTCAGCCCCCGCAGCCCGAGGTAGGCGCGGAGGAGGGAGACCCCCACCTCCCGGCCCACGATCGCCGCGGCCGCCCAGGCCGGGAACGTCCCCATGGCGGCCAGGGCCAGGACCGGGGCGGCTACGAACACCTTGTCCGCCAGGGGGTCCAGCCAGGCCCCGGTCCGCGACGTGGAGCGGTAGCGGCGGGCCAGGTAACCGTCCAGCCCGTCGGTGGCCGCCCCCACCACGAAGACCGCCGCCGCCACCGACGAGACCGTCCGCTCCTCGACGAGGAGGAGCCCGACCAGGACCGGGGCCAGGACGATCCGCACCACCGAGACGAGATTGGGCCAGCCGAATCCCAGCGGGGTCAGGGGCTGCTCCCGGATGGGGGCCTCCTCGTGCCGTCCGACTGCACCGTCACCAGCGGGGAGGGGGTGCGGCGGGGGACGTCCTCGGCTCGGTAGGACAGGACCAGGGGGCGGTCTTTGGTCCCCGGGGTCCCCGCGGGGACGCCGTTCAGCGTGACCAGGGCCACCCCGCCCCGCCCCAGACGGAGCCGGATCAGGTCGTTGGCCTCGAAGGAGCGGGACTCGTCCTTCCGCAGGGTGCCCCGGAAGACGACCCGGCCGTCGGCCTCCACCTCCAGGGCCACCGGGCGGAGGGCCTGCACCCCGACGGTCAGGGTGGGCGGGGGCCCCACCGGAGTCCCCGAAGAGGGCGCCGAGGGGACGGGCGCCGGCGGGGTCACCCGGGACCGGGACAGGAGCCCCACCGCGCCGAAGGCGGCCAGGACGGCGACGGCCACCGCCACCAGCGCCGGCCAGCTGGGGTGGAGGGCGGCCCTGGGGAGCGGCCGCGGGGGGACGGCGGGAGCGTCCGCCTCGGCCTCGCGTCCACCCGGGGCCGCCGACCGCCGGTCGCAGAGCGCCAGGACCTCGTCCGGGTCCAGGCCGAGGTAGGACGCGTAGGAGCGCAGAAACCCCCGCACGTAGACGTGGCCGGGGAGCTGGTCGAAGCGGTCCCGCTCCAGGGCCCGGAGGTACTCGGCCCGGATGCGGGTCTCCCGGCTGGCCTCCTCGACCGACTTGCCCCGGGCCAGGCGGGCCTTGCGCAGCCTGGGCCCCACCCCCAGGCCGTGGCCCACGCCCGGCGCCGCGCCCAGGCCGTGGCGGGGGGCGGGCGTCGCGTCCAGCCCGGTTCGGCTCTCAGCCAGGGCCGCCGGCTCCGCGGCCCAGGGCCCGAGGTCCCGGACGTCCTCCGCTCGGTGGCCCGACCCGACCGCACGCACCGGCTCATAGTATCGGGGGCGGCCGGAGGGGGCGAAGCCGGGAAAGGGGGCCAGACGATGCCAGGGGGAGCGCCCCGGGAGCCCGACGAGGTGGTGGTCGTGGTGGAGATCCCCACGGGGTCCCGCAACAAGTACGAGTGGGACCCGCAGACGGGGTCCATCGTCCTCGACCGGATGCTGTTCACGGCCATGCGGTACCCTGCGGACTACGGGTTCATCGAGGGCACCCTGGGCGAGGACGGGGACCCCCTGGACGCCCTGGTGTTCGTGGGCGAGCCCACCTTCCCCGGCTGCCGCATCCGGGCCCGGCCCGTGGGCCTGTTCAAGATGTGGGACGAGAAGGGCCCGGACGAGAAGATCCTCTGCGTCCCCCTCCGGGACCCCATGTGGTCCCACGTGCGGGAACTCGAGGACCTCCTCCCCACCCTGCGCAACGAGGTCGAGCACTTCTTCGCCGTGTACAAGGACCTCGAGGGGAAGAAGACCGGGGTCGAGGGGTTCGCCGGGCGGGAGGCGGCCCTGGAGGTCATCGCCGCCGCCCGCCGCCGGGCCAACGCCCCCGGGGACGCGGTCAGCGGCCCTGGCGGGCCTTCCTGGCCCGAGCCTCCTGCCACTCCTCCCAGGTCATGAGGACGTCCCGGGCCTTGGAGCCCTGGGAGGGGCCCACGATCCCCCGCTCCTCGAGGACGTCCATGATGCGGCCGGCCCGGGCGAATCCCACCTTGAGCTTTCGCTGGAGCATGGAGGTGGAGCCGAGCTGGGACCGGATGACGAGCTCGGCGGCCTGCTCGATCAGGGCCTCGTCCTCGTCCCCGTCCTCCTCGGCCTCGGCCGGGGGGCGGCCCAGGCCCTCCACGGGGGCCACGAACTCCGGCCGGCGCTGAGCGCGGCACCACCTGGCCACGGCCTCGATCTCCTTCTCGGTGACCCAGGCCCCCTGGATGCGGACGGGCCTGGACACGTTGGCCGGCTGGAACAGCATGTCCCCGTGCCCCACGAGCTTCTCCGCGCCCCCCACGTCCAGGATGACCCGGGAGTCGGCCTGGGAGGCGGTCATGAAGGCGATGCGGGAGGGGATGTTGGCCTTGATGAGCCCGGTGACCACGTCCACCGAGGGGCGCTGGGTGGCCACGACCAGGTGGATCCCCACGGCCCGGGCCATCTGGGCGATGCGGCAGATGGCGTCCTCCACGTCCCGAGGAGCCACCATCATGAGGTCGGCCAGCTCGTCCACGATGACCACGATGTAGGGGAGCCGGCCGAACTTCCCCTCCTCCCCCGGGGGGACCCGGAGCGCCCCCGAGGCGTGGGCCGCGTGGTAGGCCTCGATGTCCCGCATGCCCACAGCGGCCAGTGTCTCGTAGCGCATCTCCATCTCCCGCACCACCCAGGCCAGGGCCTCCGCCGCCCGCTTGGGGTGGACGATGACCGGCGACAGGAGGTGGGGGACGTCGGCGAAGTGCGAGAGCTCCACCCGCTTGGGGTCGACCAGGACCAGCTTGACCTCGTCCGGCGTGGTCCGCATGAGGAGGGAGGTCACGAAGGTGTTGATGAGGGAGGACTTCCCCGACCCCGTGGCCCCGGCGATCAGGAGGTGGGGCATGTCGGCCAGGTTGACCAGGACCGACCGGCCGTGGACGTCCTTTCCCAGGGCCACGTACAGGGGCTTGGTGGCCTCCCGGGCCGCCCGGGAGGCGAGGACGTCCCCGAGCATCACGAAGTCCCGCACCCGGTTGGGGACCTCCACCCCGATGGCCGATTTCCCGGGGATGGGGGCGATGATCCGGACGTCGGGAGTGGCCAGGGCGTAGGCGATGTCGTCGGCCAGGGAGAGGACCCGGTTGACTTTGGTCCCCGCCTCCACCTCCACCTCGTACATGGTGACCGTGGGCCCCCGGTGGGCGGCCCGGACCCGGGCCGGCACCCCGAAGGTGCGGAACGTCCGCTCCA
This sequence comes from Actinomycetota bacterium, assembly GCA_035573915.1. Taxonomy (GTDB): domain Bacteria; phylum Actinomycetota; class UBA4738; order UBA4738; family UBA4738; genus DATLZQ01. The sequence continues at coordinate 69,884 of DATLZQ010000019.1, forward strand.
GGGCCTCCGTGGTCTGCTGGACGTCGCCCGTGTCGGTGGCCGTGGCCGGGGCCCGCCGCAGGAGCTCGAGCGGGGGCAGCCGGTACCCCTCCCCCCGCGGGGGCCGAGGGGCCCGGATGCGTTCGGCCTCCGGGGCGGCCTCGAGCCCTGGCGGCAGGGGCGGGCCGAGGGCGATCCCCTCCTCCGGGGGGGCGGCCCGCCGTCGGCGCCGCCCGGGAGCGGGCTCCTCGGGCTCCTCCGGCTCCATCGGCGGGACCCGG